>JAHCHX010000002.1:300000-600000 GCA_026129545.1 Saprospiraceae bacterium | reverse complement strand
CGCGAGGTAGTCCTCGGTTTCCGCTACTTTGTAGCAGGGTATTTCGCCTTTTACGATGCGAGAAAAGATGCTTGGCATGGTAGCGTAGTTGGGTATTTGTGAGCAAAGGGAAAATTTATCCGATGGAGATATCCACGACTTTGAATTCCATGGCTCCGCCCGGGGTCTGAATTTTTGCGACATCCCCTTTTACTTTGCCCAACAGCCCTTGGCCGATGGGAGAAGTGACGGATATTTTCATCTGCTTGGCATCGGCCTCGGTTTCCGATACCAGTTTGTAAGTCATCTCCTTGCCAGTCTTCATGTTTTTGATGGTCACGTTGGAGAGGATGGCGACTTTCGAGTCGTCCAGCTGTGTTTCGTCAATGACGCGAGCATTGGCAAGCACCGTCTCCATTTCGCTGATTTTCATTTCCAGCATTCCCTGCGCGTCTTTGGCGGCATCGTATTCGGCATTTTCCGAAAGGTCGCCTTGCGCCCTTGCTTCGGCGATGGCGCGTGCCGCTTCTTGGCGTCCGGTTGTTTTTAATTCCTCGAGTTCGGCTTTGAGCTTGTCATAACCACTCTGCGTCAGATACGTGTAGTTAGCCATTTTAAAAAAAATTGAAATTGAGTGAATTCGATTGCGTGTTGTGACAGCCTTGATAAGGCTGAAAAAAGGTTTACCAAACGCTGTGCGTCGAGTAAACCTTATTTCGAGAGTCGGGCAGAAAAAACAGGAACGTTTCTACCGGGCAGATAGAAACGTTCCTGTGTTTGCAAAAGTTGCGGCAAAGTTACGACGCATTTGCCAAGACGGGAAAATTATCTCCCGTTTTTTTCGCGTCGTGTGGCGGTTTAGAAATCGAGGCGCACGCCAAGATTGTGGATGCCGTTGAAAACGCGCGTGTGGCGATAGCCATAGTCGAGTGCGATGCGTGTGTCGGAATCTTTCTTCACGGGAAGAGAGACACTAAAGCCACCGCTGAGGCCATTGTCGAGGGTAGCTTCGGTGGAGTTGGCATCGAACTCGTGTTTGTAGCCGGCGCGCAGCGAGAAGAGGTCGCTCAGGGCAAGCTCCAAGCCGCCGCCCACTTGGTCGCGGGAGAAGGCGTTGGAAGTAAAGTTGAGCACCATAGTCAGGCGATTCGTGCGGCCCAGCAGCCAGTCGTACGACATTCCGATATTGAGCTGCGAGGGCAATTCGAAGGCTGCCGAGCGCTCATAGTAGGTGTTGTTGTACGGGAAAGTCGGGCCTGGATTGGGCAGTGATTTGGAGAGACCTTCTCCCCGAAACTGCATTCTCGTGCCGACGTTGCGCAGCGAAATGCCAAATTTGAAATTGTCTTGTTCGCCCGTCACATACTGCACGCCTGCATCCAGCGCGAAGGCGCTGGCACGTGCGTTGGTGATGGCCTCGTTGACAAATTTTGCCGTGACACCCACGCTCACCTTGTTGGAAAACAGGTGTGAGTAAGAAATTCCCATGTTGAAGAAAGAAGGGCTGAACGTGCCGCCCGTGCCCTCGGGAGTGTCTTCGGTGGTGAGAATCAGGTCGCCCATGTCAAATGCGACGAGGTTGAAGCCGAAAGCGCCTCCTTTGCCGACGCGCTGGCTGAAGCCTGCGGCGTTGATGCCGATATCGGCTCCAGAGAGGTAGCGTGTGTGGCCAAGCTGGATTTGGGTTTTGTTGATGCGAGCAAGACCAGCCACGTTCAAGAAGATGGCCTCTCCGCCAGCGATGTTGGCCGTGTTCATGGAGTGGAGGCCAGCGCTCCTTGCCCAGGGGTTGATGAGCAGTTGATTGGCTCCTGCCTCACCTTGACGGTCCGGGTTGCCTGCAAAAGCAACGCCTGTGAGCAACGACAGGCAACATGTAAGCAGGTAGGTGTATTTATGATTCATGATTTTCTTTTTAAAGAATGAAACAGTGAAATGATGCGCGATGAATGTCAAGTGTCAACTTAGAGGTGTTTTCTCTGACGAAAACACTTGCCATTCATCGCTGCATCGCGGAAGCATTACAAACCTGACGGGTCGAACTGTCGGGCTATGCCAAACCATTTGATGGTTCGTTCGCCCATGTCAGGTGCGTTCACGTGTATCAGGTACACACCACTTGCCACTGGTATGCCTTTGTTGTTTCTCAAGTCCCATTCAAGCGCGTCTGAGATTTGGCGGTAGGGCGCGTAAGTCTCGGCACGTTGATATTGACGGATGAATTTTCCATCCAGCGAGTAAATCGTCACGGTGCAAATGCCTGGCAGGTTCGTGATTTTAATCGTGTTGGTGAACTGCGAGGTCTCATACTGCGAGAAGCCGTAGTACGGGTTGGGCACCACTTTGATAGAGTCCAGTGCGTTGCCTACCTGCACCTGAGTGAGCGGCAGCGATTCGCGGTCCTTGATGGTGAACTGATACCTCGGATGACCAGTCTTTTTGCCACCGTCGTTGTCGTTGAACCAAGTTTGGTAAGGGCGAGCAGTGCGCAATTTGATAGTGGTTTCGTTCGGTATCAAGCCTTCGCGCAGCGGCCTCAGCTGGGTGCCCGTCGAAAGTTGAATCATGCCACACCAGTCTATGTTGGCGATTTGCTGCACTTTGAAGGAGCCAGCGCTGAACAGCTCAGGTGTGATGCGTCGGCGGAGTGCCTCGCACTCGTCGTAGGGAGTGTTCATCACATACACAAAGTGTTGGCCGCCCATGATGAAATCCCAAAGAGAAGTAAAACCACCCGTTTGGCGCAGTGCTTGGTCAGTAGGATTCCAGAGCATATCGCGGCCCGTGAAGGCTGGGTTCAAGGCCCTGCTGTAGCAAGAGTTTTCACCAAAGAAGATGTTGAGCCTTTGGCCTGTTTCCACATCTATGGCATAGCCCGGGAACCAACCCATGCCCAATAGGGGCTGCCCGGCATCAGGCGCACCGGGAGGTGCCACTGCGCCGTCGGGGTCTGGCAAGCCGTCGTTGTTAGCATCGTCTTTGCCTACGGAGGGCGCAAAGCGCGCGTCGAAGGATACCCTTCTTCTGCCTGCGGGGCTTTCCGTTTGCAATGTTGGGTCTTGGAAAGCGGCATATTCGGGCGATGTGTAGAGCCAGGAGGCCGTTTCGACCACCACGCAGCGACTCCACTTGCTCTTGTCGCTCGTCAGCACAATATCCACGTTTCTCAACCGGCCAAGCTTGTTGCGGCGGGCGGTTTCATTGCCGTTGGCTGTCGCATTCAAGACAACCGAGCCGGCTTTCTCCGTCCATGCCGGGGTGAAGAAGGGTCTAAAAGTGTCATTGATGGCACCTAACCTCCAGTCGCAAAGCACATAAGGCACAAACCACCCGTTGCCGAGCGTGGAGAGGCGCTTGTTGGGGTCTAAGGGATTGTCAACGGTGTTGAAGCCAGTTTTCACGAAATCAAAAATCCCGTCGTCTTGGTCAGGATAGCCAGCGAGCCACGGCAAGTTTGGATTGGCGTACTCGATTTCCGCACCGATGGCGCCGTTCGTTTCGTCGAGCAGCGGCCTGCTCCCTGTTGGGGGTTGTTGAGCGATACTCACCGAGAAACCGTATTGTGCGACGATTTGCTCGTTGATTTCGTTGATGGTGCGTTCGGCAGCGATGACTTCACCATTGGGCAAACGCCTCAATTCCCATCGGGCCGTGTCTCTCAGCACCGCATCCGTATTGTTGTCGTCCACAAAACGCAGTTCGTAGTCGCCATCCACTACTTCAAATGGATTGAAAATGGTGACGGCAATGGGGCCGCGGCCCAGTTTGTAGGTCAAAACGGAGTCAGTTAGTTGCCCGGTGATGATTCGCTCGCGCGTGATGCTGTCAATGTCGAGGAAATTGCCACCATTGCCCGCACCTTCCAAACGAGTAATCACCACGCCGTCGCCATAAGAGGACTGGAGGGCTTGGTCCACGATAGGACGCGGGATAACGGTGATGATGCTGATTTGAGTGCCATCGTAATTCTTGCGGCTGGGTATGTATGGGCGTTGTTGGCCAGTCGCGGGGGATGCCGTCGGGTTGAAAGTGTCGTAGTTGTTGTGGCCGTAGGCAATCACCGCGAAGTAATACTTCTTGTGATTGATGAGGCGCTTGTCGTCGCTGGCGGCGAATTTGTCGTCCTTGATGCTGAAAGTGTGCCGAATACCCTTGTTTTCTCCTTGCACTTGCAGCACGGGGATGTAGTAGGGTTTCGTCGGGTCAGCGGGATTGAAAGTCTCAGTCCAGTTGTACAGTGTGCTTACACCATTGCGAATATCCACCTGATAGACCAAACGGCTTTTCGCAGGGTCGGTCTCGAATTCTGCGTTCGACACGTTTGGGTTAATCAATTGGAAAATTTTGTAGCCCTCAAATTTGTACTTAATGGATTCCCTAACAGCGGGGTCGGGGCTGTTTTTGAGTGAGTCTGGTGCAAAAATATCTTCAATTGCATAGGCTTCGTCAACGTTGTTGGAAGGCTCTGGGTTGGTGAGCACCGCCACGATTTCTTGGTGCAGCTCTATCCAGTCCACTTTGGGCGCGTCTGGGCCTTCTGGTATCTCAAAGCAGTTGTCGAACAAGCCTTGAGCTAATTTGTCGGCACGAAGCAAGTTCTCCAAGTCAGGACACGGATACTGAATATCTGGCACCCACGGCACCCCAATGATGAGCTCGTTCACGGCACCCGGCTTGAGTGTGAAGGGGCCGGATGCTTGCAGGGTGCGGCGGTCGCCGAATGCAAGGTTGGCAGTACACATGGACCAGCCATTTGCGTTGTTTGGTGGGTCGGTCAGCGCGTATCTGAGTTCCGCGCCGCCGCTTTGATAGCCGCTGCCGCCGTAGGTAAATGGCGAGCCATCTCTCCAATAGCCCGTTAGGTAGCGATAGAACTCGAGCGGAAGTTGTGGGTCAGTCATCGCTGCTGGCCAAGAGCCAATGCCTGGATTGTTGTAATAGATAAAGGACGACATGCCAATTTCTTCGCCAAAAGTATCCAACGGGCCGCGGAAGTAGTCCACTCCAAGGATGGGCACTTTGTCGCAGTAAGTGGCTACGTTGCCCTGACACTGACATCCATTGGTGCCATCGAGCGGGTCTTGGTTATAGACGTACATGAGGTTGTTTGTGGTGTCGCAACCCACATAGTCATCCGTGTAGCAGCCCAAATCTGCGTCCACCCACATCGCAAAGAAGGTGGAGTCAATGCGGTCGAGTGCGCGGTTGATGAGTTTGTAGCGTTGGAAGGTCATGTCGTTCAGTTCGTCGTTGGTAACGTAGCCGAACGACTGCACCTGCACCTCCATCTGAATTGGGCTACCCTGCGTGCGGGCGTGCACCGCGCCACCGCCTTGGTCGTTGTAAATCCAGAAAATCATCTCATCCGGGAAACGGTCGAGTGGGCAACCGCGAATCTCTATGGAAGGATAGTCGCCTTCGAGTGGGTCGTAGTAATCGTCAGCCTCGCCAGCGTCGAAGAAGCCAGCTAAGGCCTGTTCGGTGTCGGGTAGCGAAAAGCCCCATACGTCAGCGAAATAGGGGTTGCCACGGGCAGGCCAACCTTTCACGCCTCTTGGGATGGCATCCTCACTCAGGTTGCCATTGGCGAGGTTGGCCAAGTGACGGCGGATTTCTTCACCCGTTACTCGAAAGTGGCGGTCCCAGTTGCTGCAAGTGGAACCTTCGGTGAGGCCCAATTCGCTGAGAGGACCGGGCCAAAAATCATTGGCACCGCCTGAGCGATAGTCCTGACAAGCCAATTTGAGATTGCCCGCGGGGTCAACGCCACCGAGCCAGACAGAACCCGCAAAGATGGACGATACTTCACGTTGGCCAGTGGAAACATCCACTTTTGGCACGATATAGCGCCCATCGGTAAAATCCCACCAACAGTCGCCGCCACCCAGCAAACGAGCACGCACGTTGTTGATTTCTTGGTCAATCTGCGAGGTGGAGCCAGCGCAGATGGTGCGGTACTTCACTTTTTGTTCGGAGGAAGGCTTGCGATAATTGTCCGGGACGTGGGCGAATGTGCCACTCCAAACCAGACAAGTCATTATCGCTGCCATCCAGAGTCTGAAATTACGCATGACTTTTATTTTTTAGTTTTTAAGTTAAAATGATGGTAAGTGGAGGGGTTGAAAAATCTGAAAGGAGATTGTATTAGGCTCATACTTGCCTTTTCGTTTTTTCAACCCCTGATATTTTTAAAACTCGAACACGGCACCCATGTAGATGCGACGCGGCAGCGTGAAATTGTTGGGGTTGCGTACGCGCCAAGAATAAGCGTCCAAGAATGCCAACTGACTGCGACCAGTGTCCGGTATACCTTCCACGATGGACTGTCCTTGTGGAGTGGCCAGATAACCGTCGTCGGTCGGCGAGCCAGTCACGGGATATACACCAATGATATTTTGCGTGTTGAGCAGGTTGGAGACACGGACATATACGTTCAGGTTGAGCGGTTTTTTGCCCGCTCCCGACAATCCGAACGATTTGTCCACGCGCACGTCCATGTTGTATCTCCACGGCAAACGGTTGCCATTGATGGCGCCCAAGGTGCCTTCCCCATCAAAACGGACGGGAAGTTGCTTGGCGGTGTAGGGGCGGCCCGATACTGCGTAGGCTTGGATGTTCACGCCAAAGTTTGCCAAAACGTCCACGTTGCCAATGCGAGGCCCGTTGTAACGGTTGCCGTCGGAGAAGCGGTAGTCGAGGATGGCGTTGAGGTTGTGACGCTCGTCGAAGTCAAGCGGGTAGAGGGTGCGGATGTTGCCGCGATTGGTCAAGCCTCGCTGCGAATTGGCATTGGAGCCCGTGCCATCGGCAAACTGAAGCGTGTAGGCAATGCGCAGCTCCGTGTTGCGGATTCGGCGCATATCGTACTGCACCGTGAAACCTTTCACCGTACCAAAGTCAATGTTGCCGTAGGTGTTGTAGCGGCCAATGGTAGGTATGTAAAGAATGGTTTGGTACTGAATCATGTCGCGCATTTCGCGGTAGTAGGCCGAGAATTTTAGCGCGGAGTTCTGGTTGAGCCGTTGTTGGAAACCCACCTCATAATCCACCACGCGCTCTGGGCGCAGGTTGGCGTTGTTTTCGGGGGTGCGTCCTGGCACATAGAAGTAGAAGTAGTTGAGCGGGGTCACTTCCCAGTTGCTCGGCGGGCGCTGCACCAAGATGTCGTAGTGCGCGAAGAAGTTGGCATCTTCCGAAATTGGGAAAGAGAAGGCCAAGCGCGGCAGCCAGTTTACCTGGGGCGTGTAGTCTTGGAACGACAGGTCAGGGTTGAATCGAGTGTCCGTGATGTCATCGCCCGTGATGGTGTCAAATAGGAAAGGCGCCACGACACCGCCGCCAAAAATAAGATTGCCGTCGTTGGCTTGAGTGCCATCCGCAAAGTACCAAGTGTCGCCATTGCGGAACGCTTTGGGTGTTGGGTCTGATTGGCTATTCACATAAACCTTAAAGTCGTCGCCAATGCCGTTGGGGCGGTCTGGCACGCCTCCTACGGTTGCGTAGAAGTCGCGGGCAGACATCACTTGATAAAGCGAGTAACGGTCGCGCAGTACTTTGGTGTTCAGGTCGAAACGTTCTATGCGAAGGCCGAGCCTGAATATCATTTTGTTGAAAGTGAACTTATCCGTGATGTAAGCGGCTTGATACAATGGGCGAAGAGGAGCGACCGGGAAGTTGCGAACGCCCTCTCCGTCGCGGCTGGTGAAAAAGTCGTTGAACGTGACATCGCCGACAAGTCTTTCTCCCGTGTAAGTGTAGCCGTAGTAACCAATCAGTCGTTGGTCGGTCAGCTCGCGAGCGGAGAACATATCAATGTTCATCTGGTCGGGACGCAGGCCATCAATATTGAGGTTTGCCTCAGGTGCCACGCCCAATGCCTCGCGGATTTTCCGATAAAACCTGTTGTCGCCCAATTGGTTGGCGGGTATCACAAGGTTGCCATAGACATCCAGCCCGTTAACATTGCCAATCACATTGTTGGTGTCCAAGCCATTGAAGCCTACATCCACCAGCTGCCGCGCCAATATCCACAAGGAACTTTGTGGGTTGGAGCGTTCGGGCAAAATTGTCCAGTTGCGCAGGGTGCGCTGCTCGTTGAGCAGACCAAACTGGATATTGTGCGTGCCGGTGCGTCCCAACTTCAAGTCAAAACCCGCAGAAGCGGAAATGGTCATGAAGTCAGACTCGTTTTTGTTGTATTGGTTGTACACCAAGCCTGTGTTGGAGTGCATACCGCCCCATATATTGTCGTACACACCAGAAAGCTGGCCGTTGCGGGCATTGAAATCCCCGAAAGGAGTATTGTAAGCAACCAGTTCAGGGTTGGGGACGACACGTTGACCAGCGGCATTCAGGTACCCATAGTCATACCCCTCAAAAACTTGGGTGTTGCCGAGGTGCCGGATGATGCCATCGTCGCCCGGGCCAAAGAAGGGGACATAGGTAAAGTCGAAACGACCGATATAGCCATAATCGAAGAAATTGTCCTTGTGGCGGCGGTCGTAGGTCTCGTTGTTTTCACGTTCAAAGCCAAACTGCAATTGGTAGTTGGCATTGGTGATAGCCACCCCGCTTGCTTCCGAACCTGGGTCGCTACTGCCCAAGCGGTGGCGGAAACGAGCGATACCGCGCGAGCGGCGCTGATATTGGGTGGGGTTGTTGCGGGAGTTGAGCAGGCGCCATTGGCCCGGCGTGAATTGGTTTTCAAAATCCTTGAATGTGCCAGTCACACTGAAATCTATATTGTCCGTCAGCCGGAAGTCCAATTTTGCGGTCACGTCAATATCGCGGCGTTTTTCGTCGGGGCGATATTTCAGCGCGTTCACGCTGTCGCGTGTCAGGTTTTCCGCGGCGGAAATCACGTTGCCATTCTGGAAAATGATAGGATTGGCCTGCAAGCGGCCCAATACGTTGTCGGGGTCGAGCAGTTTGGCGCGTTCAGCATTCGCCACGGTTGGGTCGTCGCTGTAATACTTGGCCATGTCAATGCCAGCACCTTTTATCTGATAGACTGGAATGGCGGGCGGGTTGTCGTCTTTTTGAGACAAAAACTGGCCTGACAAACGGAACCCGACCAAAGTGCGAGAGGCACCGTTTTCAAGTCTTTTCTTCACGAGCGGGCCGCTGATGTTGGCTGTTGTCAGCAACCAACCGTAAGGGTCAAGCCCATAAGAGGTTTCTGCTTCCACAGCCCCGTGATACTCGCTGGCCGGCCCTTTGGTGACCACCGAGATGACACCACCCGTCACGTCGCCATACTCAGCGCCCAAGCCGCCCGTCACGACCTGCAACTGCTCTATGTCCTGCACCGGTGGCACTTGGCTACCATACACCCGGATACCATCTATATAATAGTTGGTGGCATTGGAGCGTGAGCCTTTGATGTTTACCTCGCCACCATCCACCGAAGTGGTACCTGCGGTCGTGGCCACGATGGCGTTGACGCTTCGTGTGGGAAGGTTTCTGATTTGCTCGGACGTGAGCGTTTGGCCACCCGAAGTTTTGTCTTGCTCGATAAGCGGAACTTTAAACTCGGTGATGACGACCCCTTCAATCACCACGTTGCTGGACATCACTTGGTCCAAGAAGGTGATTTGATTGGTGAGTACCCGCACACCACTTACCCTTTGCAGCGTGAATCCGGTGTAAGAGAACTCCACGTCGTAAGTCCCGGGGTCAAGCGGGGTGACGCGGTAGTTGCCATTGAAGTCAGTGATAGTGCCACGCACGATATCCGTGCCTTTCATCACTTTGACGGTAGCCCCAATCAGCCCTTCCCCGGTGTCATCCGTCACTTTGCCCTGCAAGACGGTCTGGGCAAACACGGCTCCGGCGCTGAGGAGCATTGCAATAGTTAATAGTAAAGAACGTACCATAGAACAGAGGTTAAGAAAGTGTTTCAAAAGAACACAATGACGAAATTGAGAATGCCTGCTTCCCAACGCCAGCCACCATGCACACTGAAAATTTCTGCTTGCTTTAATTGGTGAACGATTATTTCAAAAAGAGCCGCAATGATAGTGAAACCCTCATGCAGTCATCCATTATTGGCGAACAATGTTGAGATTTTACATTTCACCCCGACATTTTAGCGAATTTTTCCAACAAAATTTCCGCCATCAGTCGCTTCGACTCGTGCGTCCATCCGGCGATGTGAGGTGCCAACACCACATTGTCCAACGCATGAAGCCGTCCGTACAACCGGCTTTCAGCCTCCGAAAACGTGGGTGGTTTCTCATTTTCAAACACGTCGAGGCAAGCGCCGCCGATGCGGCCGTTTTCCAGCGCGGCCACCACTTCCAAAGTGTTGACACACGCCCCGCGCGACGTATTGAGCAATATGAACCCTCGCTTGCAGCGAGCTATGAACGGTTCGTTTATCAAATGCTTGGTCTCATGGGTTAGCGGCAAATGCAAGCTGATGATGTCGCACCTTGTTTGAATGTCGTCCAAGGTGGTCTCCTGCACCCACGGCATTTCAGCGGCGTATCCCTTAGGTTTATATTTGTCGTAAGCCAACACCGTCATTTCCATGCCGGCCAATTTGCGGGCAAACTGGCTGCCTGTGTGTCCGAACCCCACGATGCCCAACGTTTTGCCGCGCAATTCCCAGCCACGATTGGCCTCGCGTTGCCACACATTTTGCCGCACTTCGCGGTCGGCGCGGAGCAAGTTGTTGGCAAGACACAACAGCATTCCCAATGCTTGCTCTGCCACTGCGTTTCGATTGCCCTCCGGGCTGCTCGCCACGAACACGCCGCGTTCGACAGCGCAGGCCCTGTCCACGATTTCCATCCCGGAGCCAAGCCGACCGATGAAACGAAGCCGAACGGCGGTATCTAGAAAATCCCGGTTCACGAGGATTTTGCTGTTGATAATCAAACCCTCGTACAGCGGTATGACGCGGCGCGTCTCTTCTAAGGTGATGTCGGGTTGGAAGTCGCAGACGAACCCCCTTGCTGTCAAACCATCTATCAAAAGCGGATGGCAATCATCCGTGATTAGCACTCTTTTCATGCTAATTTTCGTCGAAAATAGGAGCCTTGTGAGATAAGGCAATTACAAAATGTGTGAATGGCTATCAGGAGTAAGTGAATGAACCGATTGAGTTCGTGAAAGAAATGCGCGAAAGTTGGTGGTTCGCCGGAGTAGGTGGAAATTTGCCCCAGCGTGGCGAAGAGGCGAGGTCGCCAAATGTTCGCTTGCTGGTTTCGGTCGCGCGGTCACCTGACGGCAACAGGCTCCATCAACTCACCTTTCCGCATGGCGGCAAAGATATTTAGACAAGGATATGAAGCACATCTTTTTTTTGACTCTGTCGGTTTTGGCGTTTTCTCTCTGCCAAACTACCCCTACCACCAAAAAACGTTCGCTCAGCTGCTACGTTCGCTACCTCGAGACAGAAAACCAGCTGCGCGCGGAAGCCACCATGCGAGAAGGGGATGCCCAACTGCAACCTACCCAACTGGCCGACGGCCTGCTTTATCAAGGCAAAGAAATGGATTTGATGACCACCCAAGGCATCAGCTACAGGTGGGAAGGGCCGTCAAAATTTCCCGCCAAGCATGTGTTCGCTTGGAAAGACGACAAGGGGCAACCGCAACAGTTTGAAATGAGCTTCTCGCCCATCCTCCAATTTGGGTTCGACTCCACAACGCTCTCCCGAAAACAACCGGCCAAACTCCGGTGGGAAGGCACGCCCTTGGAAAAAGGCGAGTCAATGGTGTTGCTCTGGGAAAATAGCACCCTGAACAAGACCGTCCCCATGGAAGTCATCAACCTCAGCAGCGAGGCAGCCATCGAGTTCCCATCCGTCAAAATCGCCGAACTTGACCCCGGCACCTGGACCTACTACTTGGTGCGGAAAAAACTCGTGAAGGCAAACGTGAACGGAGTGGCCGCAAGCGGCATCATCGAACACTACACGAGGAACGATACTGTTCAGGTAAAGTGAAAAGATGGGGGACAAGTTTTTGGAAACTTTAAAATTGCTTGAATACCAATTTTTTAGAAACAAAAATTTGATTTTTTTTCAAAAAAAATTCCTCACTTGGAACTATCCAAACCCACCCGCGGGTTTAGGCTGCAACGTATTCAAAACTGATTCCTCTCAACTTTCAAAACGACATGGTACGCACATTCAAAAATACGCAACGACCGAGCCATCGAAAAGCCCATCGGCTTTGGCACGGTGAGCGATTCGGTGCCATCTGTTTGGGCAAGCCCGCGATTGTTCCGGGCAGTCCCGACGACCATCCACGACTCTGACAGTCGCCCTGCGGCTGTCGGAGGAGCAGCCGCAAACCTCTCCTGATTTTTCATCTTAAAAAGACGGGTTTGCCCTGCGAACAGGGTCAAAACAGGTATGCGCTTTCGCATTGAGAGCATGGGTGATACTGACGGCGAGCGATACTTCGCTATCGTAGCTCACTGGTAGAGCAACTTGACTTGGGGTCAAGATCGAGCGGGTTCGATTCCCGTCGGTAAACAACACAAGGCGCTCGCACTTTTCGTTCACTCATTTTTCAGGTTAAACGACGGATTTTCAAGGCTTTATTTTCATCCACGATGGCGTAGTTCAACGGCGGAATAGGGGACTGTCTATCCTCAGGTTACGGGTTCGATTCCCGTCGTCATCGCTAAGCGGCAGTGAGAAACAGGGTTACTTCGGGTAAGAGTGTCACAATAACAATGTGAAAGTCGCAGGTTCGACTCCTGCCGCCTCCACGCAGTTTTTTTACAACAAGGAGGCGTAACTCAGTTTTCAAACCCTATTCGGTTTTCTCCGCTTTTTGGAGCGCGTAACTTAATCGGCAGAGTACCCGGCTTTTAACCGGGATTGTGCAGGTTCGATGCCTGCTGCGCTCACGAACAAGAGGAGTGAGAAGGTGAGATGCGAGAGTGTGAGAGGAATTAAAACTTCCCACTTTCTCATTTTTCTCACCGCTCACTCCTAAAAGAGGGAGTGAATGTCCCAAGGCTGGCGACGCTGCCTTGCAAGCAGTGTGAGGTGGGTTCGATTCCCACCGCTTCCACAGAGTTTTTTAATCATTTGAAAATCAAAAAGTAGGAGTCGTTCTAATTGGTCAAGACACGCGGTTTGGAGCCGTGTAAATGCTCGTTCGAATCGAGCCTCCTGCACGAAAATGGGGGGTAATTATACCTCGCGCCGCCAAGTTTTTAGCATCGTCTAGGGTAACGTTTACTAAACTTCAAAAGTTTAGTAAACGTGATCTCATCCTTCCAACCATGCTGAAAACTTGGCGGCACGAGGTATAAGAGTCATTAGAGGTCATTCTAAAAATGACTTTAATGACCTCTAATGACTCTCGATTACCCTCACGACAGTCGCGTAGTTTAAACGGAAGAAATACCGGACTACGAATCCGGAGGTTGGGGTTCGAATCCCTGCGTGACTGCGAAGTTGGTTCTTGGTTATCAGTTGTTAGTTATTGGTCCGTAGAGTTGACTTTTCTGTCATTTTGTAAAAATCCGTCCATTCTACGGCGTACTCTACGAACGAACAACGGTCAACGAAGAACAAACAACGAAAACTGCCCGGGTAGCCCAACCGGAAGGAGGCGTTCCGCTTAGAACGGAAACAGTGTGGGTTCGAATCCCACCCAGGGTACGAGAAGATGTGGGCGGACACAATTTGGATAAACCCCAAAAACGCTGCGACAGCGGTTGTGTCCGACCCACATTGAATGGCGAGTATGGCGTAACGGCAGCGTTACAGTCTTCCAAACTGAAGGTGTCGGTTCGAGTCCGGCTACTCGCACAAAAAGTGGAAAAGGCGAAGTCGTTTAATGGCAAGGATGTCAGTTTGCAAAACTGAAGGTTCGGGTTCGATTCCCGGCTCGCCTCCGGTGGCTTTAGTTTAACAGGCAAAATGCCGCGTTGTGGGCGCGGAGAACAGGGTTCGAGGCCCGAATGCCACCCTATGGAAAGGTTGATGAAAGTTGATAAAGGTTTACTGGGGTTGATAATCATAAACCTTCATAAACCTTCATAAACCTTTATCAACCCTCATCAACCTTTTTAAAAGGCTCTGTAGCTCAATGGTGGAGCTGCGGTTTGTTAAGCCGAAGGCTGCAGGTTCGAGTCCTGCCGGGGCCGCAAAAATTCTGGTGTAGCACAGTGGCAGTGCCGCTGACTTGTAATCAGTTGACAGCGGTTCGATTCCGTTTTCCGGCTCTGAACAATTGAAGTCATTAGGGGCCATTAAGGGTCATTAGGAGTAATTGGGAGTAATTAAAGAGTCATTATTTTGATTTTCAATGACTTTTAATAGCCTTAATTACTCTTAATGACCTCCAATGACCCTTAATGACTCTAAATTTTGGGGATGTAGCTCCAACGGTAGAGCGGTGGTTTGAAGCACCACGCGATGCAGGTTCGACCCCTGCTGTCCCCGCAAGTAAATGTTGGCAGTTGCGAAAAGAGCAACTGTCAACAATGAACAAACAATGATTTAATTGTGCGGTAGTGTAACGGCAACACGCGGGCCTCATAAGCCCGAACTCCAGGTTCGAATCCCGGCCTCGCAACCAGACTGTGGCAGTGAGCCTGTGCGATACTTCGTTAGCAACCCGAAACCAAAACGCACAAGCGGTTTTTCTCCGCAGTTTTTTGACAAGCAGTTTTTTCGACAGGATAAACATGATTTACATGATTTTACAAGCCTTTTTCAAAAAAGAAAATCCTGTGAATTCTGTCAATCCTGTCAAAAAAAGAAAACCAAAAACCTGTCAAACGGGGGTGAGCGTAGGATGTGCCGTTCGGTCTCCAAAACCGAATCGCCGGGGTTCGATTCCCCGCGCCCCTGCCAAACAAACGATACTGAGGAACAGGCGTTACTTCGTAACTCAATGGTAGAGTTCTTGACTGAAATCAGGATGTTGCCGGTTCGACTCCGGCCAAGCGGCCTCACGGCCGTTCCGTACGCCTCCCGGCTTTGTCCGTTTGTTTAATGAAAGGATAAGTAGCTGAATTTGGTGCAAGCGCCTGTCCGATACACAGGAGGATGCAGGTTCGAGGCCTGCCTTATCCACAGAAACAAGAGTCATTAAGGTCATTGGAGTCATTAAAATCTAAAAATGACCTTTTTAATTACCCCTAATGACCCTCAATTTGCTCCTGTAGGCGAACCGGCCAAGCCACCACGCTTTCAACGTGGAGATTACGAGTTCGAGACTCGTCGGGAGTACAAAAAAGCAGTGGTGAGGACTGGAGTTGCTTCGGCTGTTAACCGAGCGATGCAGGTTCGAATCCTGCTTGCGTCTTTGGCGCAATAGTTCAATGGATAGAATGCTAAAAACACTCCTTCCGCTTTTTCCCTGCTTTTTTAAACTTCTGAAAACCAATAACCAATCACGAGTAACCAGTAACCAATCTCCAAACCCGGCCTGGTCGTCTAACGGCTCAAGATTTCGGAATTTGACTCCGAAGATGAAGGTTCGATTCCTTTCCGGGCTTCAACCCCTTGTTTTCCAATTTCTCAATTTCAAATTTCCCAAAAATGGCACTGTTCAACTTTCTGAAACAGAAACAAAACCGTACGGTCAACCTTGCGGGCGGACAAGCCTACACGCAAACGCCGCAGATGCAACTCGTGTCCATCCTGCTGACCTCGTTCGCGCAAGACCAGTTCTATCGTTCGGCCAAAGGCACGTTCGACGACATCGTGAAATTGCTGCCGCAAGTGGATGTGCAGTTCGCGGCCAAAGCAGCCGTGTTTGCCCGCAACGAGTACGGGATGCGCTCCATCACCCACGTTTTGGCGGCAGAACTCGCCGCTCATGCGTCGGGGCAGGTTTGGAGCAAAAACTTCTACGACCGCATCGTGCGCCGTCCCGACGACATGCTCGAAATCGCGGCCTACTACTTCGGCAAGGGTGGAAAAACGCTGCCAAACGCCATGAAAAAAGGCTTCGCCTCGGCATTCGCCCGCTTCGACGGCTACCAGTTGGCAAAATATCGCGGCGAGCAAAAAGCCGTGAAACTCGTGGACCTGGTGAACCTCGTGCGCCCGGTGCCGAACGAGCGCAACGCGCTGGCTTTGAAACAATTGGTCGCTGGCGAACTGAAATCCGAGTCCACTTGGGAAGCCAAACTGACCCAAGCCGGACAGGTCGCCGAAACAGCGGAAGAAAAAGCCGAACTGAAAAGCGCGGCTTGGGCCGAACTCCTGCGCGCCAACAAACTCGGCTACCTTGCCTTGCTGCGCAACCTGCGCAACATCGCCGAGCAAGCCCCCGAACTGGCGCAGGAAGTCGCCGCCCAACTGACCGACCGTCGCCGCATCAAACAGTCGCTCGTGCTGCCGTTCCAGTACCTGTCGGCCATCGACGCGATTCAGGATTCGCAGTCCGCCAACCGGCGGATGCTCCTGAACGCCCTGAACACGGCGCTCGAACTGGCGCTCGACAACGTGCCGCGTTTCGCAGGCCGTACGCTCGTTGTGCTCGACGACTCCGGCTCGATGACGAGTACGCGCACGAAATACGCCAACCGCACGCCGATGCAAATCGGTTCGCTGTTCGCTGCGGCTTTATTCAAAGCCAACGACGCAGATTTGATGCGCTTTTCCGACGAGGCTTCCTACGTTCGTGAAAATCCGGCGGATTCGATGGCGGGCATTGCGGAGCGGCTGGTGAAAAACGCGCGTTCAGCGGGCACGAACTTCCACGCCATCTTCGAGACGGTGAAGCGGAAGTATGACCGCATCGTCATCATATCGGACATGCAGGGCTGGATGCATGGTGGCGCGCCAACAAGCCCGTTCGCGGAATACCGCCGCAAATACGACGCAAACCCGTTCGTGTATTCGTTCGACCTGCAAGGCTACGGCTCGATGCAATTCCCGGAGCAAAACGTGTTCGCGCTCGCGGGTTTCAGCGATAAAGTGTTCGACCTCATGCAGTTGCTCGAAACCGACCGGCTAGCATTGATTCGTGAAATCGAAAAAGTGGAATTGAATTAGGAAGGCCAAATCTCACCTTGGCAGCCCCGTTCCCGAACATTCGGGGGCGGGGCTTTTTCTTGAAAAAACTTTTTCTAATTCATTTTTTTATTTTTACCCCGTTATTTCAAAGATAAAATTTAAAATAACGGGCATGATGACAACATACATCCCTCGCCATGCGGAAGAAACTATCCTGAAACTGACGGGCTTATTCCCCGCAGTAGCCATCGTCGGCCCGCGTCAGGTTGGGAAAACATCGCTGGCAAAAGCCATCGCCGCCAGATTGTCGAAACCTGTGCAATACCTCGACCTGGAAGACCCTGATGATTTAATCAAACTCAGCAACCCCCGCCTTTTCCTCGAACCACTGGCCGACCGCACGGTGATTTTGGACGAGGTGCAAAAACTGCCGACGCTGTTCCCGGTGTTGCGCGGCATTATCGACCGCAACCGTGAGCCAGGGCGTTTTGTCCTGCTTGGCTCGGCTTCGCCCGATTTGATTCGGGATGCTTCGGAGTCCTTAGCCGGACGCATCGCTTACCACGAACTTGCTCCGTTTACCTTTAAGGAAGTGTCTGATATTGTTGATTTTCAAACGCATTGGTATCGCGGCGGTTTTCCAGATGCCGTGCTCGCACCCAGCGACGAAGCCGTCCAACTTTGGCGAAAAAATTTTATCAACACTTACCTCGAACGCGACCTGCCGCTGCTGGGGCTTCGCGCTGACCCCATCGTGACAGGCAAACTCTGGCGCATGATAGCGCACCTGAGCAGCCAACTGCTGAACATGGAGGCTTTGGCGGGTTCGCTGGGCATCACGGGGGTCACGGTGCGGCGCTACCTCGATTTTTTGGAGGCGGCTTACCTTATCCGGCGTTTGCAGCCTTATTCGGCCAACCTGAAAAAGCGTTTGGTGAAAACGCCCAAAATTTACCTCCGCGACACGGGCATTTTGCACCAACTGCTTGGCATTCAGTCGTTTTACGACTTGAGCGGGCATCCCGGCTTAGGCGCATCATGGGAAAACTACGTTATCGAACAAATCGCCGCGCTTCTGCCCGATTGGGCTGAAATGTTTTTTTACCGCACACAAGACGGCACGGAAGCCGACCTCGTCATCACACGCGGCGGGGCGCCGGAAATTCTTTTGGAAATAAAATACTCCACTGCGCCGCGACCCGGAAAGGGGTTTCACATCGCTAAAACGGACTTGGCGACCCGGCGCAATGTCATCGTTTGCCCTGTGGAAAAAGGTTTTCCATTGACAGAGGATGTGGCGGTGATGAGTTGCCGGGAGTTGGCGGGGCTTTTTTGAAATCAGGAAGGCCAAATCTCACCCTCGTCCGACCGCAGGGCAGGTCAGCAGCCCCGTTCCCGAGCATTCGGGGGTGGGGCTTTTTTCATTTTGGGCTTTACAGTCAAACCTCTGGACTTGTCAGCAAAACCTCCCGCTTCGGAACGCCCACACCTTTGTCCCTCATTCAATTTTTCACAAAAATAAATTTGAACAATCATGAAAAAGCAAATTCTCTTGGCCGCATTGTCGGCTCTCATCCTCGCCTTCTCTTGCGAAAAAGAAGGGGAACCAGAAACACCCGCTGTTTTTAAAAATCAAAAGTCGGAGTTGCTCCGCGATTGGATTGGCCTGCATTTGCAGGTCATCAAAAACACATCGGGTGTCACGCACATTGCTTTTGGGCGGCACTTTGCCTACACGGGCGTGGCGCTGTACGAATCCCTCGTGCGCGGTGACAAGCAATACAAAAGCATCGCCGGGAGCCTGAACGGTCAAGTCCAACTGCCCGAACCTCCACAAGGCAAACCGCTCTACTGGCCTGCATCGGCCAATGCCGCCATGGCGGAAATGTTGCGGTTCTTTTATTCGGCTAAGCCGGAGAACGTTCAGCGGATTGACTCGCTGGAAGCCGTTTATTTTGCCAAATACAGCACTGGGGTCAACCCGGCTACTGACTTGGCGGCAGCTGTCCAGTTTGGCAAACAGATTGCCCAAGCCGTCATCGAATGGAGCAAGCAAGATGGCGCGGATGGTGCCAACATCCCTTACACCCCGTTGGGAGAAGGCTATTGGGAGCCTACCTCCTCGGCGCCGGCGAATATGCCGGGCTGGGTCAACAACAGGACTATTTTGCCGGGCAGCATCCACAATACGATGCCAGTGGCTCCGACATCATTCTCGAAGGACCCCGGCACGCCGTTTTACAACATGGCAAAGGAGGTGTACGACATCTCCCAATCCCTGACGGAAGAGCAAAAAGCGATTGCCAATTTCTGGGACGATGCGCCCAATGGGAATTATGTGACCGTATTTGGCCACTGGTTCAGCATCTTGAAACAGGTGTTTGAAAAAGACAACCCCGGCCTGATGAAAGCCGCCGATGCCTACCTGCGCTTGGGCATCAGCATGCATGAGGCCGTTATTAGTTGCTGGAAAACGAAGTACACATACCATCTCATCCGCCCCGTCACCTACATCCGGAAACACATAGGCCATGCGGACTGGAATACTTTCATCGTCACTCCTCCGCACCCAGAGTACTCGTCGGCACATGCTTCATTTTCTGGCGCCGCGGGATATGCGCTGGAATCTGTTTTTGGCCAGAACTACGGTTTCACCGACCATACCTACGATGTGTTGGGCATGCCCCCCAGAAAGTTCAACAGTTTCGACGCTGCCGCCAAAGAAGCCGCGATTTCGAGATTGTACGGTGGCATTCACTATCGCGCCACCGTCGAAGTTGGCAACACGCAAGGGAAAAAAGTAGGCGAAAACGTGAAAAATCTGCTGACAACCAGAAAGTGAGCCTTCGAACTGGATGATGTGGATGTGTGTGATGAAGGCAGTAGAGTAACATGCGCCTTCACATATACCAGTACGGGTGGCTGGCAGCCCCGTTCCCGAGTATTCGGGGGCGGGGCTTTTTTTTGGGCGACCATCGGCAGCCTGCACTCATTCATGTCCGATTCTGCATCATTCCCTACCTTCGCCGCTTCATGGAAGTCAGCAGTGCAGAATTTGTAGCCAGTTATCCGAAAGAAAGCCAATGCCCAAAGGACGGCAGGCCAGAGTTCGCGTTCATCGGACGCTCCAACGTGGGCAAGTCGTCGCTCATCAATATGCTGACGCGCAAGGGCTTGGCCAAAGTGTCGGGCACACCGGGCAAAACCCGGTTGCTCAATTTCTTTCTTATCAATCAGACGTGGTACTTGGTGGATTTGCCCGGCTATGGCTATGCTCGCGTCTCAAAAGCAGAGCAAAAAAAGCTGTCGGGCATGATTGATGACTACTTTTTGCACCGAGAGGCGTTGATTTGTGCCTTCGTCTTGATTGATTCCAACATTCCACCCACGAAAATTGACCTTGAATTCATCAATGGAATGGGCGAGCGCCAAATCCCCTTTGCCATCTGCTTCACCAAAACCGACCGCATCGGGAAGGCAACCCTTGAGCAGAACATTGAGCGGTTCATGGCCGCCTTGAGCGAGACTTGGGAGACTTTGCCCCCCTATTTCATCACTTCCGCCGAGCGGAAAACCGGCAAGGCGGAATTGTTGGAGTTTATCGAAAAATATATCGGGAAATAAAACAGAGATTGACAAAGGTCTCAATATCAGCCCCCATCAACCTTATAAAACCACCTCTTTAACGGTCAAAAGAAACGCCGTGAAAAAAGACTTAACCATATATCCGCGCATCATCGAGCGCATGGAAGACTGGCCGATTTATCGGCTGAGCAAAGACCGCGCGGAGTTCATACGCGAGATTGACGAGTTCACCTTCCGACGCATCGCCAGCCGCCACAAGCGAGACTTGGCCGACGTGCTGGTGAAGACCATATATCAGGAGCGTATCCGCATCAAGGAATCTCCATGGAAGGTGGACCCGCCCAACGAGCGGCAATTTTGGAACAAAATCAGCAAGCGGCTCATCAAAAAAACGCTCGACCGCAACGACCCGGAGGCCAAGGCAGTGGCAGAAGAGATTTTGCAAAAAATCATTCACCGCTATTCGGAGGAAATCGTCGGCACGTTTCAGGTGAGCACCTTCAAGTTTGCGCAGCGTTTTCTCACCGCTTTTTTCAACCGCCTTTTCAATGCCGCCGTAGGCAAGAGCATCCGCGCCATATTTCGAGGCAGACGCCACCTCTATGAGCGCCTCAACGTGGTGGGCGACGTGGAGACAGTGCGCGAGCTGTTCAAACACGGCACCGTCGTGGTGGTGCCCACCCACAGCAGCAACCTCGACTCCATACTCGTAGGCTACGCCATGGACCAAATCATGGGGTTGCCCTCGTTCAGCTACGGCGCAGGGCTTAATCTCTACAACTTTGGCCCAGCTGCATACTTCATGAACCGCCTCGGCGCTTATCGGGTGGACCGTCGTAAAAAGAATTCGATTTATTTGGAGACGCTCAAGGCGATGAGCAACCTGAGCATCCAGCGAGGGGTCAACAGCCTGTTTTTCCCCGGCGGCACCCGCTCTCGCTCCGGCGCATTGGAGACTGACCTGAAGATGGGGTTGCTTGGCACGGCGGTGGAAGCACAACGTGCCTTGTGCACCCTTGCCACCAATCCCGACGAGGTGGGCGAGCGGCGTTTTGTCTCCCCCATTTTGGAGGGGGCAGGGGCAGGCAAAGTCTTCGTCGTCCCGATGGTCATCTGTTACAACTTTGTATTGGAGGCACCCTTCCTCATCGAGCAGCACTTGCGCATGACAGGCAAGGAGAATTACTTGCGCCTCAAAGATGAAGGCACCAGCGTGCGAGCATGGTTTCGATTCATCTGGCGCTTTTTCTCCACCACGAGCGACATCACCATCAGCGTGGGCAAGCCGATGGACGTGCTGGGCAACTTTGTGGACGGGCAGGGACGCAGCTTCGACCGCTTTGGCAACGAACTCGACATCAGCGATTATTTTGTCTCAAAAAATGAAGTGGTGGAAGACCGCCAGCGCGAGGAAGAATACACCAAGATTCTGGCCGACCGCATCGTGGAGCGTTATCACATCGAAAACGTGGTGCTCAGCAGTCATCTCGTCGCCTACGCCGTTTTTGAAATGCTGCTCCACGAAAACCCCAAACTCGACCTGTTCGGCATCCTCCGCCTTCCTCCCGACGACTATGTGTTCCCCTTCCGCGCCGTGGAAGAAGTGGTGGAGCAAATGCAGGAAAAACTCGTGGAATGGGAACAACAGGGCAAAATCCGCCTCGCGCCCGAAATACACCGCTCCGCCGCCGATGTGGTGCGCGATGGCGTGAAAAACCTCGGCGTGTTTCACACCGAAAAACCGCTTGGCTTCACTAGAGACGGCAACATCGTATCGTCCAACTTTCGAGTCCTGTGCTTTTATCACAACCGCCTGGAGAACTATCACCTCGAAAAAGCCGTGCATTGGAAAGCAGAGGAAATCGAGGTGCTGAAAGTGGATTGAACCGTGATTTCTATTGACGTTCTTTTTGGAGCTGCTTAATGCCTCCTCTTCATATTCTTTTCAGGCGCTTTTGCACGCAGGCGCCTTTTTCGTTGTGCGCACTCCGTCGGCTTTTCTCTACTTTTGCCCGCCTTTTGAGGTGGATGATGATTAGGGGATTTGCTGATTTGGCGAGTTGGTGATTTGACCCACAGCTCACGACAAATCCCCAAATCATCGAATCAACAGTTCAACAAATCGCCAACACAAATATGGTTTACGAAAACTTACAAATAACTCACGACAACGGCATCGCCCTCGTCACCATCAGCCGCGAAAAGGCGCTCAATGCCCTCAACACACAGACCATGCTTGAGTTGGGACATTTCTTCGGGGAGGCCGCGCACGACATTGAGGGGCTGAAAGGAGTCGTCGTCACTGGCGCGGGCGAAAAAGCTTTTGTGGCCGGAGCAGACATCACCGAGTTCAGTAGCCTGAGCGCCCCAGAAGGCATGCAAATGGCAAAACGAGGTCAGGATATTTTTTTCCTCGTCGAGCGGTTCCCCAAACCCGTCGTGGCGGCGGTCAACGGCTTCGCGCTCGGCGGCGGGTGCGAGCTGGCAATGGCCTGCCACTTGCGCGTGGCGGGCGAAAAGGCCAAGTTCGGTCAGCCGGAGGTCAATCTCGGCTTAATCCCCGGCTACGGAGGCACTCAGCGCCTCATCCAATACATTGGCAAGACAAAAGCCACAGAGCTTCTAATGACTGCCGATATGCTCGGCGCGGCGGAGGCTCTGCAACTTGGCTTGGTAAACTACGTCGTGCCAGCTGGCGAAGAGGTATCGAAAGCCACGGAGTTGATTGAGAAAATAGCGGCGAAAGCGCCATTCGCCATTTCAAAAATCATCGAGACCGTCAACGCCTATTACGAGGAGGGCGTGGATGGTTTTTGGAAAGAAGTGGATGCCTTTGGCGAGTGCTGCGGCACGGAGGATTTTCGCGAGGGTGCGGCAGCGTTTGTTGAAAAACGAAAGGCGAATTTTCAAGGAAAATAATAAGCCGTAGGTGAGGATGTCTCATAAGCAATGTTTGTTTGACAGGATTCGCGCCCTTTTTCGGGGAAAAAACCTGCAAATCTTGTTAATCGCTTCGAAATTTGGACTTGTGAGACGGCCTCGCCTAGTGTGTAAAGCACCATGAACGACTTAATCATCAAATTCTGCAAATTCGGTATAGTGGGCGCTTCTGGGGTGGGCGTGGATTTTGGCATCACTTGGCTTTGCAAGGAAAAATTGCGCCTCAATAAATACGTTGCCAACAGCACGGGCTTTATGTGCGCGGTGGTGAGCAACTATACCCTCAACCGTGTGTGGACGTTTCACAGCCACGACCCCGCCGTGGCCACCCAGTTCTCAAAATTTCTCTTGGCTTCTCTCATTGGCTTGGGCATCAATAACGCCATTATTTACCTGCTCACCGAGCGCCTCGGCGTGAAGTTTTATACTTCCAAACTCATTGCCACGGGCGTGGTGACGCTATGGAACTTTTGGGCGAATTACACTTTCACGTTTCATGGCACCTGAGCATGGGGCAGGGTTCGACAATCCTCGTCAATTTTCGTCAACATCATCGCCATGAACACCAGACTCACACTCGAACAGGGCGACATCACCAAAATCGCTTTTGATGTCATCGTGAACGCGGCCAATTCTTCCTTGCTTGGCGGGGGCGGCGTGGACGGGGCCATTCACCGCGCCGGCGGGCCGAAAATTTTGGAAGAGTGCATGGAAATACGCGCCTCGCAAGGCGGCTGCAAGACGGGGGAGGCAGTGATGACAACAGGTGGCAACTTGCCAGCTCGATTCGTTATTCACACCGTCGGGCCAGTGTATAGCGCCCACGACCCTGCCATGCCGACGTTGCTGGGCAATTGTTACCGCAATTCGCTTCGTCTGGCAGCCTTGTATGGCCTAAAGACGGTGGCTTTCCCCAATATCGGCACGGGTGTATATGGCTACCCGAAAGCAGCGGCGTGCGAAGTGGCATTGCTTGCCGTGCGAGGATTTTTGAGCGAACACGATGGGAAACTGGAAGAGGTACGCTTTGTTTGCTTCGACGAAGAGAATTTCACGCTCTATTCCAAAAGGCTGTCGGAAGGTTGAGACAGGTCGTCTTGCGACTCCTCGCCGTCGTCTGAGGGGGCTGTCTTTTGGAGGTGCATTTCAAACTGCGCGCCGCGCAATTCGAGCGTCAGCACCAACATTGAGTCTGTCGCGCTTTGGATGACGTAAACGACGGGTTGCGGTGTTTTTTGGTGAATTTCATTCTTCTTCAACTCATACTCGGTTGGCACATCCGCGCCAACAGGCAGGTTGGTCATCATCTTTCCATCTGCGTCGAACTGAAAAAAAACGCCTTGCAGCGTCTCCGTTTCTCTTTGATTGCGAAGACCTTTCACCAACTTCCAATATCCTTGAACGGAAACTTGGGCCTTTTCTTCGCGCCCTCCACCGCCACAGGCAGCGACGAGGAGCGCAAACACTACTGACAGCAGGGAACTTGCACGCATCGTTTCGAGGATTTTTTTATTTAAAATCAGCATAGCCAAAGCCAAGATAGGGGTATTCCCCGAACCCGGCATAGTAGCAGAACTCCATGACCGCTGGCGGCATGCTTACCTCAAAATCATAAACGAAGCCGCGCAATTGGGCGATACCTTCCACATTGGGTTTAAGATGTATGAGGCGTGACTTCGCCTGGCCTATCAAACGATAGTGCATGGGAAAGGAAGGGTCGAGCAGTTTCAAGCCTGCCAGCGACTTGTATTGCCATGCCGCTTTCATGCGGCGCACGGCGTGCGTGAAAAAACTGACATCGTAGCCATCGCCATCAGGCAACAGGTAGGGGTTGGCAGGTTTGACTTCGTCCACAGAGGTGATGGAGACGGGCGACACCGCCTTGAAATGCATGGTTTCCTTGAAAGTGATGGGCTGCATCACTTGCCAATGTTTCACTTCAAATTGTGTCGGATGTCCGTCCACGGAGCCGAGTGGCAGTGGGACTTGCCGGAAGATATGCACCAATTGTTGCTCAAAGGAAGGGTCGAGGTAGATGGAGATGCTCAGCTTTACCTGATTGCCCAGAAGCCTGAATTCCTGCCTCACTTGGTCCATTTCATAAGGATAGATGGCCAAGGGGCTGAAGGTGAACAATTTAAAATTGCGAGAACCCAAATCAAAGCCACGCTGCTGCACCCATGATGAGAGTTCAGAACCCGCTTTCGAAAGGACATCAAAAATCCAATGGGAGATTTCCGATTGATAATTGATTGGAATAACGGTGCCCTTCTGGCAGGAAAGGCTAAACTGTATGCGCATAACATCCGGTTGTGATTAAAAGACAGATTAAAACTTCCCCGCAGTATGTTTTGGTGGAGTTTTCGGCGCGAAAAGTACGGATAACTTTATTGTGACAAAGGATTTTTTAACAATTCACTACCGTACAATTGTCACCGACCCTTCGAGTATCTCCTGTTTGCCGTCAATGTACTCAATGACCGCAAACCAAGCATACACTCCCGGTGGGGCTGGCTTGCCTCGATAAACACCATCCCAACCGTCCGTTTCCCATGTCGGAATGAAATCGTCGCGTCGAAAAACAAGCGTGCCCCAGCGGTCGGCGATTTGAAATGTTTGCACCCTGCGCACGCTGGCATCCGCAAAAATGCTCACATAGTCGTTGTGACCGTCGAAATTGGGCGAGAAGACATTGGGCACATAGACGTGGCCGCGCCGCGTCACGTTCACGCGGATGGTGGCTTGCACGCTGCATCCCGAAGCGTCGGTCATGGTGACAGAGTAAACGCCGGATTCGCTCACTCTTATGGTAGCCGTGGTGTCGCCTGTGTTCCAAATATATTGAAAGCCGGGTTGCTCGCTGCCTATGACGACCGAAGCGCCCTGCACTACTAACGTGTCGCCGTTTCCCAATTGCACATCGGGCGGAGGCGGTGGCACGACGCGCACCGTGTCGAACGCCGCGCAGCCCCAGCCGTCGCGCACGCGCACGGTGTAGGCGGCTGCCACATTGCCCTGCACCTCGATGAATGGCTCTAGGCTGCCAGTGTTCCAATCATAGATACAAGCGTCGCAGTCAGGAATGGTAGCGTCGAGCAACAAAAAATCGTCGGAGCAAGACGACGGCTCGCCGATGTGGGCAATTTCTGCTTGCAGGCCGCATTCAAAATACAAGACCCAGAAATCGTTGACGCCGAGATTGTTCTCTGTTTTTTCAAAGCCGATATTGCTTCTCGAATGCCCTCCAATGGCAAATGAACCCGTGGGGCGCATGGCTATTTTGGTCAAGGCATCATTGTCTATGCCGCCCACGGTTCGCTGCCACGCCGCGTTGCCCTGTCCGTCGAGGCCGACGAGCCAATAATCGTAGCCGCCACGCCCCTCTGAGGTTTTGTTGCCGGAAATATCGGAATCCGTCACGCCGCCGAGAATCAGATGCCCAAGCGGGTTTTCGTCAATGGCGTAGAGGTCGTCCAATCCGGTGCCGCCAAAAGACCATTCGCGGAGTTTTTGGCCGTCGTGGTCCAATTCGAGCATCCAATAATCGCTATCCCCGCCGTAGAACGGGGACTCTTTGCTCGTGTTGAAAGGCCCAGGCTGGGCAGGCTCCGAGCCTGAACGGCCACCTAGAAAGAGCCGTCCGGTGGAAGAAATGTAGAGCGCGTAGGGATAGTCCTCGCCTGCCCCGCCGTAACGACGGCTCCAGAGGAGCTGTCGCGTTTCCAGATTGAATTTACCCAGCCAGAAATCCATGCCGCCGTGCGAAGGCTCGTCGCTCAAGTCGCCTGTGCCGCCTTCGGACACCGTGCCGCCGGAGATATAGACATGGCCGTCGGGTGCCCATGCGAGGTCGTTGATTTGTTCGTAGCCGCTGCCGCCGATGGTTTTGTCCCAGATTTTATTGCCTTGATAGTCAATCCGAATCAGCCAAAAATCTTGCTCGCCCCGAGGGGGGTCGGTCTTGTCAGGCCCTGGGTCTGACCACGAGTTGCACCCCAGCAAATAGCCGCTTCCTGGAATTTCCAGCAATGCGAACAACTCATCGCGGTAGAGGCCGCCCCATGCTCGTTCCCACTGAAGCAGGCCCTGCGCACTGAGTTTCAGCACCCACACGTCCATGTCGCCGCGCGTGGGTTGGCTCTTGTCGCCGCTACTGCTTGAGTAGGAGTATCCGCCCGCGAGAAAGCCGCCGTCGGAAGTGGGTATGATGGACCAGAGGCGGTCGTCGGCATCGCCGCCATAGCGGCGCTGCCAGAGCACATTGCCGTCGTAATCAAGTTTTGCAATGAAAAAATCCCAAGAGAGATTGCCCGGCCCGGAGCGGGAAGACCCTGCCGCGATGATGCCATCGGGAAGCGTGAGCAGGCCGTTCAGTTCGTCCCAGCTGCTGCCGCCAAGCGTCTTGTCCCAACTTAACACAGGCTGAGCGAGCAAAGGGAGCGCATAAAAAAATGATGCAACAAGCCACCACTTTCCGACCCGAACATTCGAGCGCGATATTCGGAAAGCACGACCCACAGGTAACCGATTAGGGAAGATGTTCATGGCGCGGTGGTTTCAACGACTGATGCCAAAAGTAGCAAGTTTTGAAAACAACGCGACAACCTTTCAAATTGTTGACCGCGTTGCGAGCAGGGTTTTCGTGCCATTTGCCTGAAAACCAATGCGCTAAAACTTTGCCGGAATTGGTGACGGCGCGAATTTTAACAAAATGAGCCTCGAATTTGCGCAGGCCGTACGGCAGCCCCACCCTGTTTTCATTGCACCAGATGTTTCATTTGGACACCGACATTGCCCCCAAATGCGGCATCCGTCGAGGGAAAAAACACGAACCGCCCTATGCCAAAGACATAGAGCGGTCGTCCACCAATTTGCGAGCGTCGGCCCTTGGGCGTGCCCTTTCAACGATTTGGCCCAATGTGCCGGCGTTTTGCCGCGAACGTTCACATTCCGATTATCTTCTTCTGTTCTTGTTGTTCTTGTTGCTGTCTTTGTTTCCACCGAAATTGTCCCACACTTTCCAATCTCTCACCTTCCGCCGCTCGCGCTTGGCGAGCACATAGCGCACGGAGATGGAGCCGCCCGTCCATTCGAAGGGGTGAATCTGGTCGCCGGCGAGGTGGAGCTCGGGTTTCCAGTCGAACGAGACGTTGAATTTGCCAAGTGTTATCTCGGCGCCGCCGATGAAGCTGAGGCCATACACGTTTTCCCGCAGAGCGCCGCTTTCGGAGCGGTTGGCGGCGCTTTGCCAGTAGTAGTGCCCGCCAGCGCCTGCATACATATTCAGCCCTCGGAACAGGATTTTCTGGTGTTTTTCGGCCAACACGGTAAGGCCCAATTCATTGGAGTTGAGCGGTGTGTGGAGGATTGCCTCTGCTGTCCAGTTGTTCACGATATGCTGTTGCAAGGTGAAATTGATGCCGTTGTCGAGGCGAATGCCCGCTGCGGTTTTGTAAGATTGGCCGAAGGCGAGGAGGCATGTCAGGGAAAAAAACGGGATAAGCAACAAGCGCGTATTTTTCATAGTGCAAAGTGTCTGGTATGTCGTTGTCGTTTGTGATGCGGAAAAAACGGGGATGAAGGGTGGCTATTTCGAGATAAAATCAGCCTTAAACATTTTTTAACCGGAAGGGCGCTATTTTCGCCCGCTACATGAAAGTTTCGTTAAAAAACATTGCCTTGCAAGCCTATTTTTATCGCATCCTCCGGTTTTTGAAATTCTACCTCGCCGCAGTCACCAAGTATCAGCTGCATTCGCCGTTTGTGTTCGAGCTGACCAACGCAGTCTTGGAAGATGCTCGATGGTTCTACGCATTTCGAGATGTGGAGCGGGTGCGCCAACAGATGTTGGCAAGCGAGGTGCGCGTGAGAGCGATGGATAGCGGCCAAACCGCT
This sequence comes from Saprospiraceae bacterium, assembly GCA_026129545.1. NCBI lineage: Bacteria > Pseudomonadati > Bacteroidota > Saprospiria > Saprospirales > Saprospiraceae > Saprospiraceae bacterium. The sequence goes on along the minus strand of JAHCHX010000002.1, from coordinate 570,656 downwards.
TCTGCCACCACCACCATCCGCGCCGTGGTCCGCCGTGCCGCCAGCTCTCCCCGACAAGGCCAGCTGCTTTTCCGCTTGGCCTGCTGGGCATCTCCCCGAACCATGCTCGAATTGGGCACCTCTCTGGGCATCGGCGCGATGTATCTAGCCTCTGGGATGCGGAGCGCGCGATTCGTCTCATTGGAGGGTAGCGCGGACTTTGCGCAGGTGGCGCGTGCCAATTTGGAAACGCTGGGCTTGTCGAATGTCGAAATCCTCGTCGGAGCGTTCGCGGACACGTTGCCCACGGCTTTGGCTCGATTGCCTCAGCTCGACTTGGTGTTTTTCGACGGGCATCACCAACTGGAGCCCACGCTTCGATATCTCGAGACTTGTCTGCCCCATTCACACGCGCAAACGGTGTTCGTTTTTGACGATGTTTACTGGTCGCCCGATATGACGCGGGCTTGGGAGCACATTCGGCAGCACCCTCGCGTGACGCTGACCATAGATTTTTTTGAGGTTTCGCTGGCGTTTGTCAACCCCGATTTTAAGGAAAAACAGCACTACAAGGTCGTGCCGAAAGCATGGAAGCCATGGAAGGTTTTTTAGAGGATGCCGACCCGTAAAACTCGTTAGCCCGCAATTATGCAACTCGACCTCACTTACCGCCACATCTGGAGAATTTCTGCTCCCATCATGCTTGGTTCGGCAGCGCAAAACGTTATCGCACTAAGCGACGCGGTGCTGCTCTATCATCTGGGAGAGATAGAGTTTGGCGCCATTGGGTTTGTGGGCGTGTTTTATATCACCATTGCGGCGATTGGCTACTCGTTTTCGCGGGGCGGGCAGATTATGATTGCGCGGCGCATGGGTGAAGGGCGACCGGGGGCGGTGGGGCATCTTTTTCACACGATGCTGTTGTTCGAGATGGCTTTGGCGCTTTTGATGTGGGCGTTCATGCACTTCGCCACGCCTTGGTTTTTCGAGTTTTTTCTTGACCACTCGCCGGAGATTTACCAAAAATCGCTGGAGTATATTCATTATCGCTCTTTTGGCATTTTTTTCAGCTATGGGGGCATCGCGCTGATTTCGCTGTACAGCGGCATCGCCCGGCCAAAGATTATTTTGTTCACCACCGCAGTGTTGGCGTTCGTCAATCTGGTGCTCAACTATGGGTTGATTTTTGGCGAATTGGGTCTGCCTGCCATGGGTATCGGCGGTTCGGGGTTGGCCAGCAGCATTGCCGAGGGCGTGGCATTTTTGGTGTTCGGCACTTATATGATTTTTGACAAGGAAAACCGAAAACTGCGCATCTTCTCTCTGCCAGAGCCTGACTGGACTTTGACGAAACAACAACTCAACCTTGCTCTCCCGGTGGTAGCAAACGCTGCAGTCGGCCAAGGAAGCTGGGTTTTCTTTTTCGGCATGGTGGAAAACCTCGGCCCGCGGGCGCTGGCGATTTCGAACCTCGCTCGCATGGTCTATTTGTTGCTTTCGATTCCGATGTGGGGCTTTTCCTCTGGCGCCAATACGCTGATTAGCAATCTCATCGGACAAAAACGCCATCACGAGGTGCTGCTCGCCGCTTGGAAAATCGGGAAGCTGTGCTGGGCGGTCTCGATGGTGTTGGCGGTGCCAATTTTGCTTTTTCCGGGGCAATTGCTTTATCCGCTTTTGGGGAAATCGGACATGAGCCTCATCGGTGAGACGCAGCCGATTTTTTATCTGTTGTTGCTGATTCTCTCGATGGCGACGTTTGGCGTGGTGTTCATCAATGCGCTGGCAGGTACGGGTGCCACCTGGTTTGGGCTGAAGCTGCAAGCGTTCACGGTCGTCATCTATCTCGGCTACCTTTTCGTCATCACGAACTTCACTCGGCTGGGGCTGATTTGGGTGTGGATGGCCGAGGTGATTTACTGGGTGGTGATGATTGCGTTGGTCGTTGAGTACTTGCGGACGGAACGTTGGCACAAAATGGAGTTTTGATGCGTGATTGAAAGTTCTCTCTCTCCAAAATCAGGGACATCAATCATGGCTATCCCCCCCCAAAAAAAACGTGGCGAGTCAATCTTTAAAATGTTACCGCCGTAACGCTCGCTGCCAAATTCTCGCCCGACATTTGCCCCACAATTTTTTCCCGATGAGGCTCTGGCTCAAAAAATGGACGACTTGGGAGTTTCTCCCCTTTTGGTTGGCCAATCTTCCGATGTGTGGTTTTTGGCTGTGGTTCGCGGTGCGTGCGCGGCATCTGGTCTTTTTTTCCAACGTGAATCCCACCATTCCGCTGGGTGGTGCCATGGGCGAATCGAAGCACGACATATTGCGGCTATTGTCGCCCGAACATTTGCCCAAAACAATACTGGTGCGCGGAGGAGAGGCCTTTGAGCAGGTGGCGTCGGCATTGGAAAGGGCGGGCATCCACTATCCGCTCATCGCAAAGCCCGACATTGGCGAGCGTGGTTTTTTGGTAAAAAAAATATCCTCGCCCGAGGCATTGGAAGCACACCTCAGGCGCTTCCCGGTGGATTTTATCCTGCAAGAGTTTCTTACCCTCCCGGTGGAAATGACGGTGCTGTTTCATCGGTTCCCCACCCTCCATACCCAAACATCGCCCAACCGCCGCCCGATTTTTGGCATCACCTCCGTCTGCATCAAAGAGTTTTTGGCTGTCCGTGGCGACGGCCAATCCACCGTGCGCGACTTGATGCGCCGCGACGCTCGGGCGGCTTTTCAGTTGGAGCGTTTTGAGCAGGAATTTCCAGAAACACTCAAACAAACACCCGCCCCTGACGAGACGCTCCTGCTCGAGCCTATCGGCAACCACTGTCGCGGCACCAAGTTTCTGAACGGCAATCATCTGATTGATGAGGCGCTGCTCAGGGTCTTTCAGCCTGTTTGTGAGCAGTTGCCCGGCATTTGTTATGGCCGTTTCGACCTCAAATGCGAAAGCGTGGGGGCGCTCCGGCGCGGCGAGTTTAAGGTGATGGAACTCAACGGGGTGTTTGGAGAGCCTGCTCATGTGTACGACCCTTCTTTCGGGATGTGGCGAGCCTACCGCGACTTTTACCGCCATTGGCGTTTGTTGTTCGATTTGCATGGGGCACAGCGTCGGCAAGGGATTCGGCCCACGACACACGTCGAAGCGTGGCGATTCGTGTGGCGCTACATCAAGTACAAAAAGACGCTGGGGGTCTGAGAATGGAAGAGACCGAACTGGGGGGAGGGGCGTGGTAGATAATGCGCTGATGCAGGTCGGGTTAGATATAATGGGGAGCCTTTCGTCCAGTTGCGAATAAGCCTTACCTTTGCGGCTCACAAACTTTTTTTCAATGAATATCGCAGCAAACAAGGTAGTGTCTGTGCACTACACCCTGACCGAAGGCACTGCCGACGGACAGCTAGTGGAAACGACCAATGGAAACCAACCGCTGGTTTTTATTTATGGAATCGGCATGATGATTCCCGATTTTGAAAAAAATCTGGCTGGCTTGAAATCGGGCGACAAGTTCGAGTTTGGCATCCCTGCCGCCAGCGCGTATGGCGAATACGACGAAACGGCACTCGTGGAGGTGCCCAAAAATATCTTTGAGACGGATGGCAAAATCCCTGACGGCCTGTTGGAAGTTGGCAATATGCTCCCGCTCACCGACCAAAACGGCAACCACTTTCAAGGCATGGTGGCTTGGGTCGGTTTGGATAAAGTAAAGATTGACTTCAATCACCCGATGGCTGGCGTTGACCTCTATTTCACAGGCCATGTGGAGGCCGTACGCGATGCCGACCCTTCAGAATTGGCACACGGCCATGTGCATGGAGAAGGTGGCCACCACCATTGAGCTAAACACAACCACCACAACATGAATGCTCAAGGTAGCCAGCACGGGCATCATCGCCTCACGGCGGCGGGCCTGCTTGTCACGCTGGGTATCATTTTTGGCGACATCGGTACGTCGCCGCTGTATGTAATGAAAGCCATCGTGGGCGAGGGGGCGGTGATTGACCGACTCACGGTGCTGGGCGGCGTATCGTTGGTGTTTTGGACGCTGACGATTCAGACGACGCTCAAGTATGTTTTTCTGGTGCTTCGCGCCGACAACAAGGGCGAGGGTGGCATTTTCTCCCTCTATTCCTTGGTGCGGCGGCGGCGGCGGTGGTTGATGTATCCGGCTGTGTTGGGCGGGGCAGCCATGCTCGCGGAGGGCATGATTACCCCGCCCATTTCAGTTTCGTCGGCCATCGAGGGGCTATCGCTCAAATATCCCGGTATCCCTACCGTAGGCATCACGATAGCCATTATCTCGGCGTTGTTTTTCATTCAGCGGTTTGGCACTTCGGCAGTGGGGAAGAGCTTTGGCCCGATGATGTTCTTGTGGTTCAGTATGCTGGGCATATTGGGTCTTAGCCAAATCGTGCATTACCCATCTGTTTTTCAAGCTATCAGCCCAACCTACGGCATTGAGTTGCTGCGACACAGCCCCAGTTTTTTGGTGGTGATGGGCGCGGTGTTTTTATGCACCACCGGGGCGGAGGCGCTCTATGCCGACTTGGGGCACTGCGGTCGTCAGAACATTCGCGTCAGTTGGATTTTTGTAAAAATCTGCCTGCTGCTCAATTACTTCGGTCAGGCGGCATGGCTGCTTCACCACGATGGCATGGCGCTGGAGGAAAACCCATTCTACGGCATCATGCCCGAATGGTTTTTATGGCCGGGCATCATCATCGCCACGTTTGCGGCCATCATAGCCAGCCAATCCATGATTTCAGGCTCTTTCACCTTGGCCTCGGAGGCGATACGGTTGGGTTTTTTGCCCAAAATGACTGTGAGGTTCCCGTCCAATCTGAAAGGGCAGATTTACATGCCTTCTATCAACACTTTCCTGTGGATAGGGTGCGTGTGTGTGGTGCTCGTGTTCAGGGAGAGCAGCAGAATGGAAGCGGCTTATGGCCTTTCTGTGGTGTGCACCATGCTGTGTTCCACCATTTTGCTTTCCAACTGGCTGATATTGCAGCGCGTGCGCGCAGGGTTGATTTGGATGTTCTTGTTGTTTTATCTCGCGTGGGAAGGCGGCTTTTTCTTGGCGAACACCCTGAAATTCGTCGAGGGTGGCTACATCACGGTGTTCATGGCAGGCCTGCTTTTCGGTATGATGATGCTGTGGGTGAAAGCCCGCCGCATCCGCCAACGCTATACCGACGAGGTGAAAATCCGGGATTTCCTCGACCAGCTCATCTCTCTGAGCAACGACAAAGACATTCCCAAATACGCCACCAACCTCGTTTTCCTGACGAGCGCCAAAAGCCCCAAAAGGGTGGAGGAAAAGGTGCTTTACTCTATCTTGCAGACCCAGCCCAAGCGTGCCGATGTGTACTGGTTTGTTCACATCGAAACCACCGACGAGCCCCACACGATGGAGTATGAGGTGAACACCATCGCCCGCGACGATGTGTATAAGGTCAATTTCAGGCTCGGCTTCAGGGTGCAGCAGCGCATGAATTTGTTTATGAAAAAAGTGGTGGAAGAATTGGTCGAGAACGAAGAACTTAGCATCCACTCGCGCTACCATACCTTGAGCGGTATGTATCCCACTGGCGATTTCCGCTTTGTGCTGATTCAGGAATTTTTGTCAAACGAAAATGAAATCCCTTGGTTCGAGCAGTTGGTCATGTCCACCTACCTGACCGTGAAAGGCTGGGTGTCGTCGCCCAAAAACTGGTTTGGCCTCGACTCGGACTCGGTGGATACCGAGAAGGCTCCCTTGCTGTTGGAACCAGTGAAGGAAGTGCATCTCAAGCGGTTGCAGGGCGGAAACAAAGCCACCTGACGCGCGACGGGTTTTGAAACCTTCCTTGTCGCTCCCCGCCTCAGGCACGTTCAAGAATCACGGCATATCCTTGCCCGACCCCGATGCACATGGTGCAAAGCGCGTATTTCGCGCCGCGTCGTTGCAGCTCGCGTGCGGCAGCCAGCACAATGCGTGCGCCCGACATGCCCAACGGATGACCCAGCGCAATGGCACCGCCATTCGGGTTCAGGCGCTCGTCTTGGTCGGCAAGTTCGAGTTGGCGGGTGCAGGCCAGCACTTGGGCTGCGAATGCCTCGTTGAGTTCTATCACATCTATTTGGGAGAGCACAAGCCCAGCCTTTTGCAGGGCGCGGCGGCTTGCTCCCACTGGCCCGATGCCCATGATGCGCGGCTCCACACCCACTACTGCCGAACTGACGATGCGCGCGAGGGGCTTCAACTGGTGGGTCTCCAAACCTTTTTCGGAGGCGATGAGCAGCGCGGCAGCGCCGTCGTTGAGACCGGAAGCATTGCCTGCCGTGACGGAGCCTTCTTTTTTAAATGCGGGTCTAAGTTTGGCCAAAATATCGAGGGTCGTCCCCGGTTTGATGAACTCATCGTGTTCCATCAGCGTGGGTTCGCCCTTGCCTTGCAGCACTGGCACGGGCGTGATTTCTTCTGCCAAAATGCCTTTTTCGCGGGCGTGGGCGGCTTTTTGCTGGCTCCAAAGCGCGAATCTGTCTTGGTCTTCTCTGCTGATGCCGTACATTTCTACGAGGTTTTCCGCCGTCATGCCCATAGCGTCGGTGCCGTACATGGCGTTCATTCGAGGGTTGACGAACCGCCATCCAAAGCTGGAATCGTAGAGTTGGGCATCCGTGCCGAAGGGTTTGGCCGATTTGCTGATGACGTAAGGGCCTCGAGTCATGCCTTCCACGCCCCCCGCGATAAACAATTCGCCATCGCCCGCCATCGCTGCTCGCGCCGCTTGTATCACCGCCGACATTCCACTGGCGCAGAGGCGATTGACCGTCTCGCCCGGCACCGTGTGCGGCAAGCCTGCCAGCAACAAAGCCATGCGAGCCACGTTGCGGTTGTCTTCGCCTGCCTGATTGGCGCACCCAAGTATGACATCGGCGATGGCTGCCGGGTCAAGATTGGGGTGGCGTTCGAGCAATTTTTGAAGCGCATGGGCGGCGAGGTCGTCGGTGCGGACGGGCGCAAGGCCGCCGCCGAAATTGCCAATGGGGGTACGGATGCCGTCAACAAGGTAGGTTTGCATGGTCGAACATTTGAGGCGCAAAGGTGAGGCTCTTTTTGAAAAAACTCGCGTTACCGTTGTGGCTTGCGTTGCAAACTTATTGGGGGGTGAGATAAAATGCTGGAAACAGGTGCTATTCAGGCGGTGATTTGAAGAAATCACGAGAGTGTTCAGAAAAGTGTGTCAAACCATACCGGATGTTTTCTTTTTACGCAATACACGCCGCGCTTAAAGGAATGTAAATTGTTGAAAACCAAAACTCTGTGCCCTTCGTGCCTCTGTGTTTTCTTATCGTCTCCCTTGGGATGACACAGTTTCCTGAACACTCTCGAAATCCACCGCCTGAATAGATACTTGCGTATCATGCGCCAAGAAGTTCAACCCCTAATTCGCGTAAGTCGTTTTTTAAGCGATATATACCTTGATTCGCTAGGATTTGTCAGATGAACATGATTGATGCCCCTGATTTTGAGCAGAATGCGATTGCAGCTATGCCCGAAACTTGACGGCGCGAGGTATATTCTACTCAAACCGTACATCGCAACCAGCTGGCACCAACTGCCGCACACGCGCCTGCTCCGTCGCGCTCAGGTGGGTCTCTATGGCGATGAGCGTTCTCAGGTTGCGCAAGCGCCCCAATGAGTTGGGCAGTTTTTCGATGGGGTTGTAACTGATGACCAAGGTTTCCAACTGTTCCAATGCGCACAAGCTTTCTGGCAGGGCTGTCAGTTGGTTGAAGCTCAGCATCAATATCTTCAGGTTTTTCGCTTTGGTCAAATCCGATGGCAAGGCCGTCAGGGCATTGTGGTCCAAATTGATGGCCGACACGTTCTTGTTTCGGAACAGGTCGCCCACGGAGGTCAGTTGGTTGTAAGCCGCCGAAAATTGGGTTAGCCGTTTGGCCTTGGCCAAGCCTTTGGGCAAGTTGGTCAGTTTGTTCTTGTCGAGGGTGAGGGTGTGCAGCACGGGCAGACTGCCGATGGTTTTGGGCAGCGCGGTTAATTTGTTTTCGGCCACATTTAGCATCTCCAATTTGGCAATGCCCTTGATTTCGTTGGGCAGTTGCTCGAGACTGTTTTTGGAGAGGTCGAGGAACGTGAGGTTCTTGAGTTGCCGACACTTGGGGCTCAATCCGCCGATTTTGTTTTCCCTTCCGCTGATTTCGCGCAATTCCTGAAGGTCGAACAGTTCGTCGGGCAGGGCGCTTATGCTGTTTTTCATCAGATTGATGTAGCGCAGGTTTTTGAAGCGGCCTACCTCGCCGGAAATTTCTGTGAGTTCGGTTTGACGCAGGTTCAGCAGTACCACGGCTTGGGGTTCCTGCAAGCCCTCGGCGATGCTGTGGTAGATTTTGTGTTTGCCGGACTCCAGTTCGAGCAGGCTTTTTTGGGCGCCTGCGCACAGCCCGATGGCGGTACAAAGCAGGGTAAATACTATTTTTTTCATGTTTGGGACGAAATTGAAAATTCGTCCGACGAGGTTGTCGTCGGACGAATTCGGATATTGAGTCAAAAGAAATGACGAGGCGGCGACCTCTTGTCTTCGCCTCGCCAGTAAGCATCTGAATTACCGTTGAATCACAATGCGTTTGGTCGTCGTGCGGGTGCCCGCTTGGACGACCAAGAAATAAAGCCCGTTCGGCACCCGATAGGCTTCTAGTTGCAGGTCAATGCGATGCGTGCCAGCAGGCAGGTTGTTGTTGAACTGTTGCACCATGCGTCCCTGTGCGTCCACGAGGCTGGTTTGGAACGGCGTTGCCGAGTCGAGGTCGAACGTCATGGTAAAGTTGCCGTTGTTGGGGTTGGGGGCCACGGTCAGCTCTAAGGTCTGGTCGGGCGCTTGGGCTACGCTGACCGTGCCGCTGAGTACTTCGCTGCGGGCCACGATGACCGAGGTGCTGCGGTCGAAGCGAAGGGTGTCGCCGTTGATGTCGAGTTGGAACGTGGCCGCGTTGGTAGCACTGGGCGATTGGATGGACAGGAAACCAAAGCGGTTGTCGGGCGTGAAGTGGAAGCCGCAGGGTTCACTGCCGTTCGGCGTGCGGGCAAAAAGGAGCACATCGGGCTGGAACTGTGTGTGGTTGGGCGTGACCATCCAGACGTGGTCGTTGCTGCCGTCCTGAAGTACCCAGAGGTTGCCTCGGTCGTCCACCGTCATGTTGTCGTTGCCAGCGCCCCAGGGTTCGGTAGCGATGCCCGTACCGTAGTTGATTTGATAGCTGGCGTTGCCGACGTATTCGATGAATTCCGACACGGTGTTGCCGTCGTCCTTGAAGCGGTACACGCGGTTGTTGCCTTTGGAGGTGAAGTAGATGCGGTCGTCAATCGGGTGGTATTCCACATCCTCTGGGCCGTTGAAACTGGTGCCGCCGAGGCTGGCCGCGAGGAAGTTGGTGTTGTTGCGCTCGCTTTGCGTGGTGTTTGGCACCTGTACCCAAGTGCCTGTGGTGCCAGTGGGCGCGCCGCTTTGCAGGGGGCTGTTGAGGCGCAGCACATACAGCGTGCCGCTGTACAGGTTCGCTTTTTGGTCGGCCACGAACTTGTAAACGCAGGATGTGCCGCCGTCTTCGGCGAAGTACACTCGGATGCTGTCGGGGTGCGGCGCGGCGTTTTCGTGTGACATGCGACCCATGGCCCACAGTTTTTCCTTTTTGTTGTTGCCGTACTGCTTGACCTGTTTGGTCCATGGGTCAATCTCGACAATCCAGCCGTAGTCCATGTAGCCGTCGCTGTTGGCATCGCCAGCCACGAAGGTTTCTTCGCAGGTCAGGATGGTGCCCCACGGGGTGATGCCGCCGGAACAGTTGCGGCTGGTGCCCACGATGTCGTCGGTATAGAAATTCACGGCCTGGGTGGTGTCTATGAGCCAGCGGCGGTTGGTTGCATCGTAGCGTACGTCGGCGATGGTGACTGCGCCGGGGGAGGTCTCGTGATTGATGGTAATTACGCCCTCTGTGCTGCTGCCATTACGGCCCACAAACGCGGTGAAGTCGTTGTTTCCGGGAATGTTTATGAATGGGATACCGGACACCTGCTTGGTGTAGTTATCGCCCTGCTCGATAATTTTTTGGAACCGGTGCGTGCTGGGGATGCTCAGCCCCGTCGGACGCGGACCAAGCGGTGATACCGATGTGAAGCATGAGATATGTGTGTCGTCCGAACCGAAACAACCGGCAGCCACGTCGGGTGCTTTGGGCGCTACTGTGATTTCGAGGTCGAAGCTCAGGTCGGAGCTGGTGCCATCACGCTGGTGGACGCGGGCGGCGATAGCGTTGATGCCTGTCGAGAAAATGGTCTTGGGCAGTGGGAAGGTGTAATAGGTCGTTTCATCAGAGCCGGAAATGATGGTAGAGGCCCATGTGTTATCGTCAATCGGTCCTGCGGGCAAGTTGTCCCGAATGATTTCCGCCCCGTTCACATAGACAATAATGCCGTCGTCGCGGCGGATGTTGAACACGACCGTATCGGGTATGATAGCCAAGTTGGGCAGGTTGATGTCTTTGCGGAACCAAGTGGTGATGTACTTGTCGTTGGCGTTAGGGCCAAAGCCGACCACTGTACTGACCGGGTCGCCGTAGCCGAGCGGCGCCTCGCCGTAGTCCCAGTCGCTAAAATCAAAGCCGGGCTGGTTCCAGTTGTTGTCCACACTGCCTCTGTCCCAGAACGCCCAGATGGAGTTTTTGGTCAGCGGGAACACGCCGGGGTCAAGCCGGGGCTTCTTCTCGGTCACTTGCAGGTCGAAGCTCAGGTCGTCGCTGTTCACGGTATGCTGGTGTACGCTTACGGCCAGCACGTTGAGGCCGTTTTTCAAATCGGTAGCCGGGGCGGCGATGCGCAAAAACTCGTTTTCAGCGGCACCTTCCACGGCTGAGAGGGCTAAGGTTGCGTGGGTTACGGGGCCACTGGCCACGTTGTCGCGGAAGAGCTCCACTCCGTTGAGATAAACTACCGCGCCGTCGTCGCGCTTGAGGAGGAAGATGAGCGAGTCCACCCCGTATTGGTTGGGGTTGTAGATGAACTTGTGGCGGAAGTAGGATACGGGCCACTTGTTGTTGGCATCGGGGCCGAAGGGGATGACGGTGGCCTCGTCGCCGTCGCCGTATCCCAGTTCGGCAGGGCCGAAGCTCCAAGTGGTATCGTTGAAGGTGAGCGCAGTCCAGTTGGCCGCGGGAGCGGTGTCGTCGGCATACCAGCTCCACACCCGGCCTTTTTCCACGGGGAAGGCACCTACTGGCGCGACTGGGGTGCCACCACCGCCACCGAGGTAGCGGATGATGATTTCAGGCGCGTAGGTCAGGTTGCCGTGGCCTTCGGCACCTTCGTACGATTCAGCCTCGCGCGTGCCCTCACCAGTAAAGTAGAAGGCCATAGAGTTGCCGGGAGTCCAGTCGGAGCGATTGACGAGCTGTTGCACCAAAGCGCCGATATTGGTAGTGCGCTGTGCCGGGCCACGGGTGCCTGTGCTGCCGCCAGCCCAGCTGGGTACCACCCATTCCACGCTATCCGTCAATTTTGGACGGTTGGCCAGCTCGAAATTGAGGTTGTCCGTGAATGTCTTTGGGTTGCTGTCATCCTCTGCTTTGATGTAGAGGATACAGGGGTCGAGCGTCTTGTTGTTGTCGTAAGTAAATTGTATAAAAGCATCTTGGATGATGGCTCCTTGAGGCACCTCTATGTTGTTGAACCGCACACCCACGATTTGCTTGGAATCGGGGTTGGACGTGTTCTCCTGCACGAGTTCCAAGTCGCTGGAAGCGATGTCGTGCTCACCGGTGACTATATATTCCTCCATGTCGTCCGTGTCGCTGTCCACATGCTTGGCAAACGTGGTCACGTTGGCGTACTGGATGAGGAGTTCGGGCGCGTAGCCCAAGTTGCCGTGGCCTTCAGCGCCTTCATAAGATTCGGCCTCGCGTGTGCCTTCGCCAGTAACGTAGAAAGCCATGGCGTTGCCAGAGGTCCAGTCGGGGCGATTGACCAATTTCTGCACCAGTGTGGCGATGTCAGATGATAGTTGAGCCGGGCCTCGGGTGCCAGTGCTGCCACCGGCCCAGCTGGGCACTACCCATTCCACGCTGTCGCTCAGTTTGGGGCGGTTGGCCAGTTCAAAGTTCAGGTTGTCCGTAAAGGTTTGCGGGTTGCCGCTGTCCTCTGCCTTGAAATAGAGGATGCAGGGGTCGAGCGTCTTGCTGTTGTCGTAAGTGAATTGGATTTTGGCCGACAGAATGACTGCCCCTTGTGGCACATTGACGGAGGCAAAGCGAAGGCCTACGATTTGTTTGCTGTCGGGGTTGGAAGTGTTTTCCTGCACGAGTTCGAGGTCGCTGGAGGCCACGTCGTGTTCGCCAGTCAGGACGTACTCCTCCATGTCGTCGGTAGCGGAAATCACAAAGCTGGATGTGGACAGGGCCGGCAGGTAGGTGATGATGAGTTCGGGTGCGTATTGTAGGTTGCCGTGACCTTCGGCCCCTTCGTACGATTCGGCCTCGCGGGTTCCTTCGCCGGTGACGTAGAAAGCCATGGCGTTGCCTGCTGCCCAGCCGCTCTGATTGACCAATTGTTGCACCAATGCGGCGATGTTGGTCGAGCGCTGTGCCGGGCCACGGGTGCCCGTGCTGCCGCCTGCCCAACTGGGCACTGTCCATTCCACATAGTCGGGAAACTTTGGGCGGTTGGCCAGTTCAAAGTTGAGGTTGTCAGTGAAGGTTTGTGGGTTTGCGTTTTTTTCGGCCCAGATGTTCAGGATGCAAGGGTCGAGCGTCTTGTTGTTGTCGTAAGTGAATTGGATGTATGCCGATAGGATGATGGCACCCGGCGGTACATTGACAGCGGCAAAACGCAGGCCTACGATTTGTTTGCTGTCAGGGTTGGAAGTGCTTTCCTGAACGAGTTCCAAGTCGCTGGAAGCGACATCGTGTTCGCCAGTCAAGACATACTCTTCCATGTCGTCGGTGTCGGCACTGACAAAGGTGCTGACAGTGACTTGTGCCCAAGTGGCCGAAGTCCACACCGCGAAAAAGAGCGATAACGCAAGGGGTAAAAATTTTCTGTACATAAGAGCAAGAGAGAATGGTGAGCGGCAAAACTCCGAACACCTCTCCCCCTCGCCGTTAAGCCTTCATTAAGTTTGGGTCAAGTTATTGTGCAGTTGCGTAAGCGGCTGTTTTACAGTACATAAGGTATATGAGTGTCTTTTCTCGACAAGTATTGCCCTTGTTGCCAGATGGCATGCACCATGAAAAGTTTTTACCCGATTACTTCGGTGCCATCTTCAAATGGAAATTGAACATCGGTGTTTGCAACACTCCGTAAAGGCGCACCCAAATAGGCAATATCTGCTCTGTGCCCCGTGCGGTCGTGATGTCGCCCAAATCAAGGATGTTGTGAGCCGCCCATCCAAAACTCTTGAGCACTTCCACGACTTGAGCTTTGGCATCCGCATCGTTGCCACTGACGAAAATCGTGTGGTCGCCGGGAATGATGCTGGGGTTGACCATGATGGGATTGGTCACAGTGTTTAACGTTTTTACCACTTTCAAAGTCGGAAAGGCCGCTTGAATTTGTTCGCCCAGACTGTCGGTATTGCTCACGAACAATGAGGGCGGGAAGCCTTTTGAAAAATCCAAGGGATTCGTGATGTCGAGCAGGATTTTGCCCGACAGTTTGGCCTCGCCTGCCTGTTTAAGGCTGTCAATAGCGGCAAAACCGTTCATGGCGTGCACGATGATGCCATCCGAAAAAGCGGCCGCTTCCGAGTAGGTCACCAACTTGATGTGCGGGTTTTGTGTGGCCCAAGTGCCAATGGCTGGGTTGCCCCAAGCATCGGGAGTGGTGCGCGACAGGCTTTCCGCCACATTGCGGGTGCCCATCACGACTTCATGGCCCAAGCCTGCCAAACGACCAGCCAATGCTTGACCAACCGAACCTGTTCCGAGAACTGCGATTTTCATGCTGCGAATTTTTTTTGCTGAAACAAATAATTTGGCTATACCTTTGTAAGCCACTGTAAAAAGTATAGCAAAGGTGGGTCAAGATGCCGATATTTGTCAATACGCTGTCAAGCTTGACAGTGACTGTCGGAAGTGACAAGTTTGCTGAATGCGAACAGGTTAGAGCGGAAAAAATGTCAAAAAAAATTTTCGAGGCCATACAACACACACCAAACAAGCGTAAAAAACGGCCATGCTCATCAACGGAGAAGAACAAGTCATTCAACTAAGAGGCGAGACCTTTCACTGCGCCCTTGATGTCACCATGCACTTCATCGGCGGCAAATGGAAAACCGTGGTGCTGTGGTATTTGCGCAACGACAAAAAGCGATTTAGCGAGCTCAAGAAGCGCATTCCCGACATCACCGAAAAAATGCTGAGCCTCCAACTCAAAACTTTGGAAGAAGACGGATTGGTGAGGCGCACGGTCTATCCAGAGGTGCCGCCACGGGTCGAGTACGAACTCACCGATTTTGGCCGCACGACCGTGCCCATGTTGGAGGAAATCGCCAAGTGGGGGCGAACGTTGGGCAGTGTTGAAGGCAAGATGGTTCGGAAAGAGGAAGTCAAGGGGCATTGAGGAACATTGGGCGGCTTCACTCCCCTCGAAACTTGCTATCCCATTTACCCTTTAGCCGAAAAAAAGCGAAGGCCCCGATAGCCATGGTCAGCCCTGTCGCCAAGCCCGACATCAGGTAAAAGACCTTGTTGGGAACACCACTTTCGATGACGATTTTTGGCAGCCTGACCATCGTCTCAGCCGCAAACGCACCATAAAGCCCCATCACGCTCCAATACATGAATGACAGATGCAAAGAGATGTACTGCTTGCGAGGCCATTTGGCTAGGACAGGCCACAACCCACACGCGAGCGTCAGGGCGCTTACCACCGCCATCCAATGAAAAATGCCCCAACCGTGGAACAATCGGTAAATCATGAACGCCGTGCTCAAGAGCACCACCATGCTCAACGCATAGAGATAGCCGATTCTCTTGTGCGCAACCGTCCCCTTTTCGAGCCACAAAACAAAGGTGCCGGCGACGAGCGCAATCACCGACGCAAACAGATGTAACCATCCCCAAGCATCGCTCACCAAGTGTTGCATTGTTTGTTCGTTTTGTTATTAGACTTGTTGCGGTGGATGCCTTTGGCGAAGGGAAAGCCCTTTTTCCGACTGGCTTCGTTACATTTTTCGCCGAATATGCCCGATTTCGACTGCAAAATTTGCCTTGCCAGTCGAAAAAATGACAATCCCCTTCACTCAAAGCCCTCCACCGCAACAAGTCTATTCAAAATATGATTTCAGGTCCTTGTAAAAAGCATCGAACGCTTCCACACCTTTCTCCGTAATCCGGCAGATGGTGAGCGGGTAATTGTTGCGGTAGGTCTTTTCCACCTCGATGTAGCCAGCTTCCTGCAATTTGCTGATTTGTGCGCTCAGGTTGCCTGCCGTGGCATCCGTTTGCTCTTTCAGCAAATTGAAATCCGCTTCACGCGCCACCATCAGATACGACATGATGGCCAGTCGCAATTGCGACAGTAGCAAAGGGTCCAATTCCTTAAACATGTTGCTTCCGTGCTTTGTGGTTCAACCAATAGCCCGGCAAAAGATAACCCAGCACCACGGCCCCTGCTTCCACCAAGGAATGTTCGCGCACGGCGACGAACAGGCAAAGAACGGCACCTGCCCAAAGAGTCAAGCCGCCAAACACCAATGGGCGAAACCGAATGAGGATGCCAGACATGAACGTGGCAAATCCCGCCAAGACGAGTACCATAGGGACCGGGGGAATTTGTCTCATAACGCTAATGACCAATGTCAAAACCAGCGAGATGCCGAAACCAAGCCATAGGTAGCCGTACAGCTCGCGCACGATGTTTTTTTCCTGTTGTTTCTGGTCGCGCCGCCATTCGTATATCAACGAACCCGGTGCGCCGAGCAAAGGCATAACCATCCAGGCCAAATGAGCCCGTTCCCCGTAGCCATTCACCAGCATGTAGTATTCGGCCAGACAAGCGGCCACTACCAGCCAGCCCCACCACAAAAATTGAAACCCGTTTTCTCCTACCCCACGCTTGGCAAGGTCAATGGTCTCGCGGATGAGGCGCAGGCTTTCCTGCGGATTGAGTGTTTTTTCTTCTTGTTGCATGGAGGAAAAATTTAGTTTAGATTTTAAAATTTTGCACAAATGTAAAGTAGTTTATTTTTTAAACCAAATTTTTCGATGAAAAGACATTGTCGCGGTGAGCGTTGCGTCGCCGCTCACGATACTGCTTGGTGAAAACACCAAGCAGGGCGCGAAAGACATTTTTCAAAGGACGAGTGGGCGGTTTTTTTAGGGGGCTTGTGCAAAAAAATGAGCCACCCCGCGATTGGCGGGATGGCTCATTGCACCGGCGTTTATCAAGCCTGATTTTAGTTGAACGAATACTCTCCCGTGTTCACGTTGAACCGCACGTTGTACGTTCCGCCGGGAATCGGGATGTTCGGCCCGTTGGGCGTGGCAACGCCAGATGGGAAGCCGCTGCCGCCCCAGTTGTTGTCCCAGCTGTCGTTGGCGCGGAATTTTGCCTCACCGGCCGTCAGCGTGATATTGAGGGTGACCACGCCGACCTCCGTGTTTTCGGCCATGTTGGTATCGGTGTCCCAGCCACCGGGCGTGGCGTTGCCGATGATGCCGATAGAGGCGGGCGTGAAGCTGTATTCACCCGTGTTGGCGTTGAAAGTGACGAAGTAAATGCCTTTCGAGACCGGGATGTTCGGGCCATTTTGGGTGCCTGTCCCGGTTGGGAAAGAGCCTGCGCCCCAGTTGATGTCCCAGCTGTTGTTGGCGCGGAATTTTGCCTCACCGTTGCCAAGCCCTATGATTAAACTGAAAGTGCCATCGCCGTTGGGTTTCATTGGCGTTTCGGTGTCCCAGCCGCCGGGTGTGGCGTTTCCGATGATGCCCACCGAGGCAATGCCCGCGTCTGGCTCAAATCTGTAGGCCCCCGTGCCGGGGCTGAAGGTGATGATATAGGAGCCTGCCACCACCGGGATGTTGGGGCCGTTGAGTGTGGCGGTTCCCGTGGGAAAAGTGCTGCCACCCCAGTTGGTGCCCCAGCTTTTGTTGGCGCGGAATTTCACCTCGCCGTCGGTGAGGGTCATCTTGATTTCAAAATTGCCGCCACCGATGTTGGTCATTTCCGTGTCGGAGTCCCAGCCGGTGGGCGTGGCGCTGCCGATGATGCCGATGACGGGGTAACGCAGGAATTCGACGGTGTAGAGTCGTGTCCTGTCGTTGAAGGAAATGGTGTAGTACGCCTCGCCTTCGGGTGCGTTGAAGGTGATGTTGTTGCCAAACAGTTCGGCTCTGCCGTCACCGTCGTTGTCGCCCCAGTTTTGACCCATGAAGTTGGGGCCTTCGGAGAATTTGAACAAGTCGCCAGGCTTGAGCAGGATTTCATTCAAGACCCAAGTGTTGTCAGCCACAAGGTTGAACTTGTATTGACTCCCTTGGAAGTTGTTGAACGAGCCGAGCAAATAGAGCGCGCTCGCGTTGCTGGCAAACGTGATAGCAGGCGTGAAACTATACGCGCCGCTCGGGAACTCGAAGCGCACTTTCCATGTGCCTGCCGGGACGGGTATGTTCGGGCCATCCTGTGTGCCTACGCCCGTGGGGAAACTGGAGGCCCCCCAGTTGACAGCCCATGCATTGTCGGCGCGAAATTTCACCTCGCCGTCGGTGAGGGTGATGACGAGCTCATACACGCCGGGGCTGACCTCGGGCATATCCGTGTCTTCGCCCCATCCGCCCGGTGTGGCAGAGCCGATGATGCCGATATTGGGCTTGATGCCGATTTCAAAACCTGTGGTGCGCGATTGCGTCTTGCCTTTCGTATCGGTGACGGAGACGACCAATTTGTATTTGCCAAGCGGAAGGCTTGCGGCATTGAACGAGCTGCCCTCTATCAGGAGAGAGTCGGCAGTGCCGGTGAGCGATTGCGTTTTGGTGGCGATTTGTGTGCCTGCGTCGTTGGTGAGCGTCACGGTGGAGGAGGCCAGCGTGGAGACGCTGCCGGAGACGAACTTCACCACCACATCGAAATTTTGGCCGGAGCCGACGACGGCGCCATTGGCGGGTGTTATGCTGAACACGCCCGGCGGAAAGTCGGTGAGCGCGGCGAGGTCCAATTCTTCCTTTTTGCAGGCGAAGAACAGCACGAACGCGCCCAGCAGCAGGAGTGAATTTTTAAAAATATGCTTCATGCTTTTTTTATTTTAATGATGAATCAATACCCGGTGTTCTGTTGAAGGTTTCTATTCGCCAGAATCTCCGAAGTCGGAATGGGGAAGAGGTTGCGGAAAGCTTCGGTCGTGCGGCCTTCTTTCACGCCGCCTTTCCAGGGCCATACACCGTTCTCGGTGAATTGGTTGAAACGAACGAGGTCCGTGCGGCGGTGGCCCTCCCAGTATAGTTCACGAGCGCGCTCGTTGAGGATGAAATCCAGCGTCAGGTTGGCGGCGGACAAGTTGCCTGAGCTATTGTTGTAGGCACGTTCGCGCAGCGCGTTCACATAGTTGAGCGCCGTGCCGAGGTCGCCGCCAGTGCCGCCGCGCAGCACTGCTTCCGCGTACATCAGGTAAGCGTCGGCGAGCCGGAACATCGGATAGTCCGTGTCGGGGTGGTCGAGGTCGAGGCCGGGTGTGCCGTCGGAGGAGACGTTGGTGAATTTCTGCACCGCATAGCCGTCGCTGAAGTTGCTGATGGAATTGATTTCCTTGCTTTGGCCGTTGGTGTAGAAGTTGGCGCGTTCGTCCACGATGCCAGTGGGGTCGGGGAACAGGTCTACCAAGGCGCTGGTGGTGCGAAGGCCAAACCACCCGCCGTTGATGCCATAGTCGGCTGCGTTCATGCTGCCGCCCACGGGTGCGTGCACGAGGTAGGTCATGCCGCCCCAGGTTTGGGTGCTGAGGCCGTCAAACGGAATGGCGAAAATGATTTCCCGCGACAGGTGATTGTCGGTCTTGAACAGGTTGCGCCAGTTGTCTTCCAGCGAGTAGATGCCAGTGTCAATCACTTTCTTGCAAGCGGCGATGCACTCTGTGTTGCGCTCTTCGCCGATGTAAACCCGTGCGTTGAGATATAGCTTTGCTTGCAACATCCACACGGCGGCGCGGTCGGCGCGTCCGTAGTCGTTCTGACCGGGAGCCGCCATTTCGTTTTCGATTGCTTTCAACTCATTGTCAATGAAGTTGAAAATCTCGCGGCGGGTAGCCTGTGGCGGCGGTGCGGAGCCAAAGCCCGATTCCTCTGTGTAGAAAGGGATGTTGCCCACGAGGTCCATGCCATGCCAGTAGCTCAGTGCGCGCAGGAAGCGGGCCTCGGCGCGATAGGCTCTGATGGACTGGCGGGTGGCGTCGCTCACGCCACGGGCGTTGAGTTTGTCGTCGGTTGTCTCGCGCAAAAACTCGTTGGCCATGCTGACTTGGAAAAATATCCGGTAATACATGGCTCGCACGAATTGGTTGGCGGGTGTCCAGGTGTGGTTGTGCAAATCGGGCAGACCCTCGTCGCCCCAACCAATGACCGCCTCGTCGGTGGTCAGTTCCTGCAATTGCCAGTACTGGCGCAAGTAATTGGAAAAGCCTTCGTCGAGGCTGGAGATGTCGGCGTTGCCTGCCGGCCCGGATTGGCCAGTGACGGCCAATCCGGCATAGACGCGGGCGATGAAAGCGCGATAGGCTGACTCGTCTTTGAACAGCACTTCGGCGGTGACCCGGTCGGTTGGCTCTATGTCAAGGTCGGTGCATGCACCGATGGCCAACAATGAAACAATGAGAGAACTTTTTAGCAAAGTTTTCATATCAAGTGAGTTTGTTTTTTTCGTGAAGAAAAATGACTTGGCGGGGCGATTGCCCCCTGTGACGGTCAAAGCCCGAGGCTCATCCCGAACACATAAGCACGCGACCAAGGATAGGGGTTGTTGTCAATGCCTCCGGCCACCTCGGGGTTGAGGCCCGTGTAGCGCGTCCACACGAACGGGTTTTGCGCGGTCACATAGAGGCGGAGCGACGAGCGACCCGGCATCTTGGGCAATGTGTAGCCCAACGTGATGTTGTCCATCCGCAAGAAGGATGCATCCTCGACGTAGAAATCGGAGAAATACTGCGGCCCGTTGAAGTTGGACACCAATGCCGATGTGTGGAGGTTGTTCAAGAAAATATCTCCGCGCTCGTTCACCCGGTTGAAATAACCACCGTTGGAAGCATTGTTGTTGTACACATAGTTGCCTGCGTTGCCGCGCAAAGTGAAAGTCAGGTCAATGCCTTTGAAGTTGAACGAAGAGGTGATACCGATAAGCAGGTCGGCGGCTGGCTTTTTGAATGGGCGCTTGTCGTTGTCGTCCACTTTTCCATCGCCATTCACATCTTCGTACATGTCGGCCAGATTGATGACCCCGTCGTCGTTGTAATCCACCCCATCGGTAAGCGGCTTGCCGTTGGCATCGAATTTTTGCTTGAAAACAAAGAAAGAGTTGACGGGCTGGCCCACTTGCAGGATTTGCACAAAGTTGCCCACGCCGCCGGAGATGCCTCCAGTCAGCACGCCTTGGTCACTGATGCGGTCAATCGCCAGCACTTTGTTTTGGTTGGCAGCGATGTTGAAGCCCAGATTCCACGACAGGTCGCGCTTGTTGAGCACATAGCCATCAAGGGCGAGTTCGATGCCTTTGTTTTCCAGTTCGCCGATGTTGGTCAGGATGCGGTCGGTCAGGTTGGTGCCTGCCGGGATGTTGACGGTGAAAAGCAAATCTTTGGTGCGCTTGTAGTAGTAGTCAATAGAGCCGTTGATGCGACCATTGAGGAAGCCGAAGTCAAGTCCAACGTTGTAGGAAGAAGTCTCTTCCCATTTCAGGTTGGGGTCGTAGCCATTCGGGCGCGCGGTGGTGACGAAGACGGGTTGGCCGTTGTCGAAGCCGAACTGGTAGCGTGCGCGCACGTCGCCGAAGCGGTAAGTGGGCAAGTAGCCAAAGTTGAGGATGTCTTGGTTGCCCGTGATGCCATAGCTCAAGCGGAGCTTCAAATCGGAGAGGGTAGAGCTGATGCCCTGCGCCCAGTCCTCTTGCATGATGCGCCAAGCGAAAGCGGCGGAGGGGAATGTGCCCCAGCGATTGTTGGGGCCGAAACGGGTGGAGCCGTCGCGGCGCACCGTCGCCGTAAACAGATAGCGGTCTTTGAACGAGTAATTGACCCTGCCGAAGAAGGAAATCAGGCGGTTTTGCACCTCGCTAAAGAAGGGGATGGATTGCAGGGCCGAGCCTGCGCCACCCACGCCCAAGCTGTTGGTGGTGAGGTCGAAGGCATCGTAGCCTTGATATTTTTCGATGAAATCCTGATAAGAGTAGCCCCCTGTCACGTCGAAGCGATGGTTTTCGCCAAGTTCCTTGCGGTAGTTCATGTAGTACTCCAACAAGGGGTTGATGCGCGAGAACCCTTCGCTGCGGATGTTGCCGTCGCGGTTGCTGACGATTTTGTTCTGATAAGTCGTCGGTGTGAAAATCTGCTGCTCGCCGTTGGTGGCGTCGTAGCCGAGGTTGATTTTGGCGCTCAGCCCGGGTACCCAGTTTTTGAAAAAATACTCTGCTTCGAGGTTGCCGAGGTTGCGGAATGCCTTGCCTCGGTTTTCAATTTGCGAATAAGCCGACACGGGGTTGCGCGGCGCACCTGAAAAACCATACTCAAAGAACCCACCAAAGGCCGTGTTCGAGGGGTCGTACACAGGTTGCGTGGGGTCGAGCGCCCATGCGGCACCGATTTGGCCGGGGTCGAATTGGTTGGTGGTCAGTGCGCCCTTGGCGTTCACGTTGATATTCAGGCGGTCGTCGAACATCGCCTGATTATAGTTGATGGAGATGCTGGTACGCTCCAGTTCGGAGGTGCGCATCACGCCTTCCAATTGCTGATAGCCTACCGACGCGCGGAACCCAGAATTGGTGCCGCCGTTGGAGAAGCTCAGCGAATGGCTGTGGCCGCCGGCGGTCTGTGTGATTTCGTCGAACCAGTTGGTGTTGGCGTTGCCCAGTTTTTCCAAACGGTTGGGTGCCACGAATGTCACCACGTTGCGGAACTGCTCCGCGTTCAGCACGTTGGGCTTTTCATTAAAAGAGGAGGTCGTGTAATAGCCGTCGTAAGTGAGGCGAGGTCTCGCGCCTTTCTGACCTTTTTTGGTGGTGATGATGATGACCCCGTTGGCTCCCCGCGAACCATAAATGGCCGCCGCTGAGGCATCTTTCAGCACCGTGATGGTCTCGATGTCGGAAGGGTTGAGAAAATTGAGCGGGTTGCGGCCGCCTGCATAGCCGTCATTCTTGAGCGGCACCCCGTCAATGACAAACAAAGGCTCGTTGCTGGCTCCCACCGAGGTGCCTCCCCGAATGCGGATGGAAGCGGCAGCACCCGGCTCGCCGCTGTTGGGGGTGATAGATACCCCCGCCACTTTGCCCGCCAAGAGTTGCTCAGGGTTCACAATGGCGCCGCGGTTGAAACTTTTTTCGCTCACCGCGTTCACCGTTCCTGTGGCATCTTCCTTTTTTACGCTGCCATAACCAATGACCAACACTTCGTCGAGCGCGGTGCCCGGCGACAGCTGGACGTCCATGACATCGGAGGTGCCAATGGCCAGTACTACTTCAGCATAACCAGTGTAGGAATATCTGATTTCGGTCGCGTCGTCGGGCAGGCGAAGTGTGTAGCGCCCGTCAAAATCCGTGATAGCGCCGACGGTTGTACCTTTTACAATAACGCTGGCCCCGATGAGCGCCTCGCCATTGTCGGCATCCGTCACCCTGCCTGTTATTTGCCGCTGACCGAAGAGCGCGCTCCCCGACAGGACAAAGCTCCAAACAAGTGTTAGGAGAAATTTTTTGTTAAAGTGCTTCATACTAACAAAACAAAAGTTGGTGAAAGTGTAAAAATGAGTGTTTGTAAAAATATCTGCTTGACAGTCCGCGGGCACTGTCGCAGCGAACGGCAAAGAAAGGAAACACCTGCGAAATTCTAAGCGTGAACTTTACAATAAGGCCAATTTAGACACAAGTAAAATTTGGGTAGGCGGTGGTTGGTTTCTTTCCTCGTTTATTTTTCTGAGAAAATGCCAAACGGTGTTTTGTTTTAGAAGAATGGGAAGGCGGGTTAACGTGAATTTGGAGATTAGTTCTTTGAGAATCAACTTTGGTAGGGAGCACACTTCCTTAACATGAATCATCCCGAATTTTTGCCCCAGTGGGCCGGGATATGGGCAAAAATTCGGGATGATTCATGTTTCGCGTACCCATGCCCAATAATTTATGGAACAATTGCTGCGAATGAAGCAAGTGATGCGCCAATTCGAATACTGATAGGCTTCATTAACCCCGAACTCGCGTTTATGCATACTTCGTGCCGTCAGGTTTTGGGCATGACAAAAAAATGCATTCTGCTCAAAATCAGGGATAACAATCATGAGCATCTGACAAATCTTAGCGAATCAACGTATAATGCCCCCTAATGACCCCAATGACCCCTCTAATAACCCCTAATAACCCCTAATAACCCCTAATAACCCTCAATAACCCCTCACCAACCTTCCCACACCCACCGCCTTGCCACTCCCATCGCGCAAAATCACCGCGTACGCCCCGGCGGCCAAGCCCCCCAGACCCACCCGCCACGCCGCGCCCGCCGCCGACACCCGCTCCGACCGAACCAGCCGACCCCGAGCGTCGTACATCTCCAGCACCGACGGCATCGCCCCCTCCCACCGCAGCCACGCCCCCTCCCCCGCCGGGTTCGGCCAGATGACCAGCATGGCCACGCCCTCCGCCTCCGTCACGCCCACCAGCGCCTTCACCTCGAACGTCCACGCCGCCTCGCAGCCCCGCGCGTCCGTCACCGTCAGCGCGTAGGTGCCCTCCGACAGCCCCGCAAGAATGGCCTCCATGCTGCCGCCCGGCTCCCACAGGTAGGCGTAGGGCGGCGTGCCGCCCGTCACGCTGTTCACCACGATGCCCCCGTCGGCGCTCTGGGGCGTGGAGGGCCGGGTGACGGTGGCGGCGAACTGCAGGGTGTCCGGCTCGGGGATGTCGAAGGAGAAGGTGGCCGTGCAGCCCCAGCCGTCGGTGACGGTGACGGAGGCCGGGCCGGGGCCGAGGCCCGTGTCCACCGAGTCTGTGGCGCCGGAGGGCGACCACAGGTAGGCGAAGGGGGGCTTCCCGGTGAGCGCCCTGACGGAGAGCATGGCGTCGGCGGCGCCGAAGCAGGAGATGGGCTGGCCGTCCACCTGCAGGGTGGGCGCGGGGGCGGCGGGCACCGTGACGGAGGCCGTCAGGGAGTTTCCCCTGGCGTCGGTGACGGTGAGCAGGTAGTTGCCGGGGGCGAGGCCGGAGAGCGAGTCGCCGGAGAGGGGGCCGGACTGCCACTCGAAGGCGAGGGGCGGGCATTCGCCGACGAGCGGCAGGGCGATGGCGCCGTCGGGCAGGCCCGCGCAGGCGGCCTTGACGTCCGGCGCTGCGGCGAGGGCGAGGGCGGGGGTTTCGTAGGCGCCGATGTCCACCGTGCCGTCCTGGATGCGGGGGTTTCCGGCGAGGTCGGTGGGGATGCTGGCGGCGTGGAGGTTGTTGCCGGCGTTGACGAGGGGCGAGCAGCCCTGGAGGCGGAAGTCGCCCGCGGCGGGGTTGACGAACATGGGGTCGCCGCCGACGATGAGGCCGGGGCCGCACACGAGATTGCTGAAATAAAAGGTGCAGTCAATGTTTCTAAAAAAAGAATGCTCCACCTCGCTGCTTTCCGTCCCGCGCAGAAACAAGTACACCGAATAATCGCTCAGCGAATCGTTGAGCACGGAGTTCCACATCCTGAAATGTTTGCCGGGGCCGCCCAAGGCAGATTCTGGGGGGGGCACATTGTTCGAGAAAACGCAGTTTGCGAGAAACAGGCTGTCGGATGTCCCGTTTGCTCGCGAGATGTAGGTACTGAGTACATAGTTTCCCTCGACGAGCGCGTTCTTTATGGTCGTGTGCTTGTTTGGAGAAACTCTGTAGATGTGGTTAGTTTTGTTGCGACTGAACAACTCGGAAAACGTCTCAATCTTGGAGGCGCTTCCGTAGAGGGCCATATCGCTGATTGCCAAGTTTCCAACGTATCGGTTCTCGCTCATCCGGCAAAAGACATTGTTCCAGCCAATCGAAAGTATCCTGTCCCAGCCCGAGTTGCCGAGGAGCTCGCACCGTGTCACCCGGCACTCCGCCCCCGCCATCCCGAACTGGTCAACAAACACCGCCTGTGTGGGCGTGGGCACCTGCCCGGAAGGGACGAAATAGTTTCCCTCGAAGCGGCACCTGTCCAGCCACAGGGACTTGGTGGGCCTGTCGTTGTGGGGCCACAGCCGCAGGGCGCCCCCGTCGTGCCCGGTGTTGCCCGCGAAGTCGGTGCCGGCGATGACGCAGCGCGCGCCGTCGAGCCGGCCCAGCGACAGGTACGCCCCGCCGCCGCGCGGCGCGTGGTTGCCCTCGAACCGGCAGTCGAGCATGTCCAACTGGTCGGCCCCCTCCGCGTCCGCGTGGTACAGCCCGCCCCCGCGCTGTCCCGCCCGGTTGCCGACGAACGCGCAGCCCTCGTACTCCGTGCCCCGCTCCACCCAGCTGGCCCCGAAGCGGGCCACGCCGCCGCCGCTGTTGAGCGCGACGTTGCCCTCGAAGCGGCAGCCGAGCAGCCGCGGCCCCGCCGAGCCGAACCCCTCGCCGTTGACCATGACGCCGCCGCCAAAGATGCGGGCCGTGTTGCGCTCGAACACGCAGTTGCGGATGTCCGCGTAGGCGTCCCCGTCCTTGCCCTCCACGTACAGCCCGCCGCCGCACTTGCGCCGGTCGCGCGAGGGGGTCACCTCGCTGAAGTCCGCCGTGCCGTGGCGGACGAAAAAGCCGTCGAGCACGGTGCCGCTGTCGGGGTGGTGCATGTACACCACGTTGTAGGAGTTGTCGGTGCTGTCGCCCGCCGCGCCGATGTCGCCGCTCAGCACGGTGGGGCGCGCCTGCCAGTCGCGCTGCGCGAGGTCGGCCTCGGTGCCCGCGAAGCCGCCGTAGAGCGCCACGCCGCTCTTGAGCGTGAAGGAAACAGTGCGGTCGGTGCCGGAGGTAGGCCTGTACTCTCCCTCGGCCACCCACACCTCGTCGCCGGGCTGGGCCGCGGCGAGGGCGGCCTGCAGGTCGGCGTAGGCGTCCGTCCACGACGAGCCGTTGTTCTGCCCGGTGGCCGCGTGGCTGACGTGGAGGCGCTTTTGGGAGCGGGCGGGGCCGAGCGCCCCGAGGAGGAGTATGGAGAGGAGGAGGATGTTTTTCATGAGAATAAAAATTGTGTTCGGTTCGTGTAAGTCATGCAAATCAAGAGTTGGAAAATCCAAAGTGTTGAAAATCATATTTTTAAGCGCCCACGTTTACGAAACTTTTGAAAGTTTCGTAAACGTAAGTCGCTTAAAATGAAGTCAATTCTCTAACCCTTGATTCGCATAAGTCATTGCACATTGAGCATTGGGCATCGAACATTTAAATAAATGCCCAAGGTCGCCCTTGATTCGGGGATGTCTCACGAGTGATGTTTGTTTGACAGGATTGACAAGATTCGCGCCCTTTTTCGGGTAAAAAAACCTGTAAACCTTGTTAATCCTGTCGAAATTTAAACTTGTGGGACGGCCTCGAGTGTCCTGAAAGGGGTTGGCTGGTGGCCGGGCGACGTTGAGCCGCCCGGCCACTACATGCCCAAAAAACACTCACTGCTTCACCAGGTGCCCCTGCGCCGTCTCGCCGTTGGCTTGCACCTGCCAGCGGTACACCCCGGCGGGCAGGCGGGCCAGTTCCGGCAGCGCCACTTCCTGCCCGTCGGCCCCCAGCGCCACGTCGCGCAGCAGCAGGCGGTTGCCAAAAGCGTCGAGCAGCGACACGCGCGCCTTGCCCCCCGACGCGCCGCTCAGCGCGAGCGTCGCCTCGCCGGAGGTGGGGTTGGGCCGGGCGCTCACGCGCAGCGACCCCGCAACCGGCGCGGCAGCCGCCGCGCGCTCGGCGACGGGCGCGGATGCCTGCGTCACGGCGCACTCCGTGTCGTCGGGCAGCCATGCCGCGCAGGGCAGCACCCTCTCGTCGAGCCACAGCGGGAGGCCGCCCTCGGGCAGCGGGCCGAGCGCCTCGAAGGTCAGGTGGAACAGCGTCGCCCCCGGCTCCGCCACCCGCTCCGGCTCGTCGGGGTCGAGCGCGTGCCACAGGGTCCGTATCTCGCCCCCCGACACCCTCGTCAGGCCAAAATGGTCGGCCTGATAGCCCGGCAGGTCGCCTTGAGAGGGGCCCAGCAGGCGCAGCAGCGCCGGGTCGAAGCGAAGCCCCAGTTGAAAGGCCCGCAGCGGCGCGGCGCCCGCGTGCGACACCGCCACCGTCACCGTCTGGCCCGGCTTGGCCGCCGGGCTGCCCCACGCGAGCGGGACGGTGGGGCAGCCCCCCGTCCCCCTGTCAACCCCCATGGCCGTGTGGTTCACGTCGCCCACCTTGACGGCCACGAAGCTCGCCTTGTCGCCGCCCTGCGCGTCGAAACCTGTCCGGCTTTCGGGGAACGGTGTATTTTGAAACGGATTGGCCGGGTTCGGGAAGTCATACGCAGCGTCCACGAAGCGCCAGGCGGTGTTGTTGGGGAACTCGCTGTAGATGCCCAGAATGAGCTTTCGTATTTCCACCACGTCGAAGGTGGTGATAGAGTTCGACATGTTCGCGTCGGCGGCAATCATCTTATACGGGCTGTCCAGGACTTCCAGCCCGAGTATGTGTCTTGATATGAGCACAAGGTCGAAGGTGGTCACGCCGTTGAGGGGGTCGCCGTTTTTGGTGGGGGTGATGACGACGGCTCCCGTCATCTCGTCGCGCCTTTGCTCGAACACGACACCGGGCACGGGGATGCCCCGCTCGTCGGCCGCGCCGGGGGCGGGCTGCGCTTGGGCCATGCTCTTGAGCAGCAGGCAAAAAACAACGGGTGAGAGGGCGGCAAGCCGCCAAATGCGGGGACGGGTGCGGGGATTGCTCATCGGACGAAAAAGTGAGAAAAAATGGTGAAACAAAAACGGACGCGGCGCAAGCCACGGGGGGCGTTCGGGTCACAGGGTGAGATTAAAGCGTGCCGCCCGTCGTGCCGGGCAACGTGGTGGGAGGGGATTAGGCGCGCCAACGTCTTGGCGTGGGCTAATGTAGGGAGGGGCGGCGACGTGGGCAAGGGGGTGGGGGAGATTTAACATACGGGGTGAAAGGGGGGGGGGCTGCGACTCTCCTCACCACTCCCAATCCTTCATGCCTTCCAAAGGCTCTATTTTTACCGTCCGCTTGGTCTCGAGCCGCTCTTTTTGGCGCTCCAACACCAAACGGGCAAGACCCCAGTTAGCTGGTTCTGGCGCATCGGGGCGCATCACGGGGACGATTTTTTTCTCCAGCACATCAAGGCGATAGAGCATGCTCATCAGATACTCTGGCTGGCGTTCAAGCATTTCGGCGATGCGTTCGGCGAGCAGAGCAATCAATTCTTCTTCCGAATCTGGCACCGTCTCCATTTCGAACGGCTCTCTGACGAGCGCCGAGGCTTGTTGAAATAATTTGTCGGTAGGCATCGCTTTGAAAGAAATATGCTGTACTTCGCGCCGTTAGGTTTTGGGCATGGCTGCAATCGCAATCTGCTAAAAATCAAGAACATCAGTCATGTTCATCTAACAAATCCTAGCGAATCAAGGTATAAATGGGGAATGTGCCAGTCAGGACAAGTTCAAATTTCGACACGATTGACAAGGTTTACAGGTTTTTTCCAAAAAAAGGGCGCTAATCCAGTAAATTTTGTCAATCCTATCAACTGCTAGCGCTTGTGAGACATCCTCATTAGCGAATTATCAAACGCTCTCTCTGCGTCGTTCTTTAGCCACTTTCACCCCTCGTGCGGCAAACTCTTCCCTGAGCGCCTCGTGCATGAAGTCAAACGTCTTGATATAGTTTTCGCCCAGCGTCCACCAACCGATTTCGGCCTTCATGTCGTCGCGGCTGAGGCCAGTGATGGCTACTTCCGTATCCATGTCGGCCAATCGCCACGGGCAGCGAGCGGCGGCGGCATCGGCGGCGGCACGGATGGCGGCCACGTCGTTTTCGCTGTCAAGAAGAATAGTGATTTCTACTTGCACGGATTCGCCTTTTGCCGCTTTCTCTATGGGGCCTTCGGTCATTTTGCTGTTGGGGACGATTATCTTCTTTCCGTGTTCGGTGGTCAGCACGGTGCTAAAAATCTGAATTTCCGACACAAACCCCATCGTGTCTTCCACCGTGAGCAAATCGCCCACTTTGTATGGACGAAACAAGAGGATGAGCACGCCGCTGGCGAAATTGCCCAAGCTGCCCTGCAAGGCCAGCCCCACCGAGAATGCCACCGCCGTAAAAACCGCGATGAAGGAGGTCGTCTCGATGCCAACCGTGTCGGCTACCATGAAAATCAAAATGACCTTCATGCCCGTGTCCGCGAGGGAAGTGAAGAAGGGGCGAAGGCTTTCGTCCACATGGCGGCGGCGCAGAAAGGCATCGAAGCCTTGTGTCAAACGTTTGATGACCCAAAAGCCGCCAAACAGCAACGCAAAAGCGGTAAGCACTTTGGGGCCAAAGGTCCAGCCCAGGTCAATCAGTTGGTCGAGGTACGTTTTTTCCTCCATATTCGTTTATTGGCCTGTTTTTAAAAGTAAAAACTATGTGGAACGCCCCCGCGAAAAGGGGCTTTTGGCGAAAACGCAGCAAAGGTTGGCAAATAGCCGGATTTGAATTGCGAATTTTGCCCTGAAAAAAATGGGCTTGTATTTTCGACCGACTGACGGGTTCTGCCAGAAATCTTTTTTGACAGGACTGACATGATTTGCAAGATTGATGCTGTTGTTACCCAAATCCTGTCAAGTACCTTTCGGCACGTTCGGAACATGCACCCGCAAAGAAATTTTGCCCCCTCAACCACCTATCAATCTCAAAAAAGCACACACATCAACAAATCAGACTGCATCCATGCGAAGCCTTTTCTCTGCGGCGTTGCTCGCCGCTCTTGCGCTCTTCCTGAGCTGCACCCCCAAAACCGGCACTTCCACCGCTACCACGCCCACCCAGCCATCGCCGCCCACCGAATGGAACGACATGGGCAAACCGTTGGTCGGCGAGGATGAGGAAGAAGAACCGGAAGAATATACCTTCATGGAGGGTGCCGACGTGTATCCCGATGATGAATACCATTCGGACACCTTGCCGCCCTACAACCCCTCGCACACCCGCGAACACGACCTGATTCACACGAAAATCGAGATTTCGTTCGACTGGCCAAAAAAACGCGCCAACGGCAAGGCCACGCTCACCATGCGCCCGTGGTTTTACGCTACCGACAAAGTGACGCTCGACGCGAAAAACTTCGACATCCATTCGGTCTCTTTCGACGGCAAGGCCGAACAACTCAAATACGACTACAACAACGAGCAGATTACCATCCATCTTGGCAAGACTTTCACGCGCAACGACGAGTTCAAAGTCACCATCGCCTACACCGCCAAACCCGACGAGCGCGAATCGTTCGGCGGGAGCGCCGCCATCACAAGCGACAAGGGGCTTTATTTCATCAACGCGGATGGCGCCGACAAGGACAAGCCAATGCAAATCTGGACACAAGGCGAGACCGAGAGCAACTCCTTCTGGTTCCCAACGGTGGACAAGCCCAACGAGCGCTGCACCCAAGAGATGTACATCACCGTGGAGGACAAATTCAAGACCCTATCGAACGGCCTGCTCGTTTCCTCCAAAAAGAACCCCGACGGCACACGCACCGATTATTGGAAAATGGACAAGCCCCACGCGCCATACTTGTTTATGATGGCTATTGGAGAGTTTGCGGTGGTGAAAGACAAATGGCGCAACATTCCGCTGGAATACTATGTGGAGCCAAAATACGAACAGCATGCCCGCGATATTTTCCCTTACACCCCCGAAATGCTGGAGTTTTTCTCCACAAAGCTCAACTACACCTACCCCTGGCAAAAATACTCGCAGGTGGTGGTGCGCGACTATGTGAGCGGCGCCATGGAAAACACCACCGCCGTCATTTTTGGGGAGTTCATGCAGAAAACCAAGCGCGAACTCATGGACCAGCATCTGACCAACGAAAAAGTGGTGGCGCATGAAATGTTTCACCATTGGTTTGGCGACTTGGTGACGACCGAGAGCTGGGCCAACCTGACCCTCAACGAGGGATTTGCCAACTACTCCGAGTACCTGTGGCTCGAACACAAATACGGGCGCGACGAGGCCGACTACCACGAAATGCAGGAGCAGCAAGGCTATATTTTCTCGGCAGCAGGCGGCGGGCACCCGCTCATCCATTTTGGCTACGAAAACCGCGAGGATATGTTCGACGCTCATTCCTACAACAAGGGAGGCGCCGCGCTCCACATGCTGCGCCACCAAGTCGGCGACGACGCTTTTTTCACCGCGCTCAATTTTTATTTGAAAAAACACGAATACCGCAGCGTGGAAGCCCACGAACTGCGACTTGCCTTCGAGGAAGTGACTGGCCAAGACCTCAACTGGTTCTTCAACCAATGGTTTTTCAGCGCGGGACACCCCGTGCTCGACATCACCTATGGTTGGGATGAGGCGACCAAGAAAGCCAGCGTCACCATCGCCCAAAACCAAGGGGGCGACAATGTGCCGCACATTTTCGACTTGCCTTTGGCGGTGGATATTTACGACGCATCGGGAAAAGCCCGCCGCGAGCATATCCGCGTCACCAAGCGCAGCCAGACTTTCTACTTCGATGCGCCGACCAAACCAGCCCTCATCAACACCGACGCAAAAAAAACGCTGCTCTGCGTCAAGGACGACCAACACACGCCGGAGGAGTTCGCGTTCATGTATCGCCACGCGCCGCTGTTGCGTGACCGCTACGAAGCAATAGAGTACCTGCGGAACAAAAAAACCGACCTCGCCAAACAGGTGATGAAAGAGGCGCTGCTCGATAAATTCCACGCTATCCGGCAAATGGCCCTCAACCGCGTGGATGAACGCGACCTCGCCCCTCCAGCGGACAACGGCGCGGGCCAACGGACGGACAAGACCATATTGGAAACGGTGGCAAAGATGGCCGAAAACGACCCCGAGCACGAGGTGCGCGCAGCTGCCATCAAGATGCTGGGGGAGACGGGCGACAAGGCCTATATCCCCATCATCCAAAAAGGCTTGGCCAACAACCAGCCTTACAGCGTCGTCGGCGCTTCGCTCGACGCGCTCTCCAAACTCGACCCCAAGGCCGCCGTGGCCGCCTCCAAATCCCTTGAAGGCGACGAAAGCGGAGCCCTTTCGGGCATTCTCGCGGAGCTTTACGCACAAAACCCCGACCGCGCCAACTTGCCATTTTTTGAGAAAAAAATTGGCACGGCGGACTACATGGCAGCCTTCTCGTTCTTCAACAATTATCAGAAATTCCTGCTCGGCCTCGGCGACATGGGGGCGTTGGATGCAGGGGTGGAAAAAATCAAAGCGGTGTCGCTCAATCCGAACACCAGCGAGTTCCGCCGTTTCTCTGCCACCAAGGCCATTTTCGACCTTCGCTCGGGTTTGAAAGAAAAAGGCGACGCGGCAAGGGTGGAAGCGCTGGGCAAACTCATCAAGGAAATCAAGGAGAAGGAGACCGACGCTACGCTGAAGCTGTATTACGATATGTTTGACACGCCGTGAGGCCAAGGCCACACTACTGGAGGTTATTTTTGTGCTGCAAAGACTCAAAGGCACAAAACGCGGTAAATCAATGCGTACTTTTTGCGTTGCGTCTTTGTGACTTCGTGGCAAATTTGAAAATGTCCAATAGTGTAGGCAAAGGCAACGCAAGGGAGGGACTGAAATGAGGTTCGGAAAATGTGTGCTATTCAGGCCGCGATTTCAAATCGCCGCCTGAACAAGCGCCTCAGTTCATAGATGAGCGGAAATATCAACGCCTAATCCACATCGAGCAAGATATACCCAGATTGAAGAGGAGTTGAACCTGCCCGTTGGCAAGGCAGGGATGCCTTGATTGATTTGTATGGTTTTCAAAGGATTGCAAGCGTCGTTCGTTCAAAATCACCTTGTCAGACCATGTACTCAGGGGCTTGCCCGGCCAAGTGAAGCGGACGGGGCTGAATTGCGTTGACTATAACGCTCGTGACAATCACGGGGCACCCTCTACCCCTAGGGCAAGCGCATCAAAATGGCACAAACCTCGGAGAGGTCAAATGTTGGTAGAAACGCCCCATTTTCGCGGTATGTACGACCCCGGAGGGGTCGAATGTGGGTGACCTATTAGCTCCTATGGACATTTGACCTCTACGAGGCCGTGATAATTATCACAAAAACACGTCATTTTTACCCATGTCAAACCTCTCCGAGGTCGGTTGTATTTTGATGCGTTTGCCCTGCCCTCTACCCCCCCGCCAACTTCCCAATCTCTTCCTCCGTCATTCGCAGGCGTTCCCTGCAAAAACGAATCAGCTCGGCGGCGCGAGCGATTTTGGCCGTCAGTTCGTCAATGCCCACCGTTTCGTCCTGTAGGTCGCGGACGATTTGCTGCAGCTCGGCAAACGCCGACGCGTAGGTGAGTGGTTCGGGTTGCTTTTTCATGTCGTTGGTGTCTCAAAAGCCAACATCAATCGTCGTTGGGCGAGCTCATTCCTCAAACCACACTTTTGAGCGGTTGTCCGCATCGCCATTGTAGTTGATAAAAATCTCTTCACCAGCGGCGATGTCTTTTATGCAGTAAAAATCAATCGTTTGCGCTTCGAAGTCCATGCCGTATTCGGCATTTGGTTCGTAGGAGTGGTTGTAGAGCGAGCCATAGCCCAGGCAAAACGCAAACCACTCGCCTTGCTCCCCCCAGTCGAAATAGTAATCGTCCAACACCGTCTTGCGCACATATTCCAATTCTGTTTTTGGGAACAGGATAATCGGACAGACTTCAATCACCTCGCCTGCTTCAATGTCGCGGGCGGCAAAAACACCCTGACCATGCACGTCGGAGTGGGCTACGAATATGGGACCTTGTTGGACGCTCATAGAGTGGCGGGTTGATTTGGAAGGGTGTGTTCGCGCATTATCACGGCCTGTCACGAAGCATCGGAGTTCTCGCTACCAGCTCCCCCCCGCGCCGCCGCCGCCAAACGAGCCGCCACCAAAACTGCCGCCGCCTCCACCGCCCCAGCCACCACCGCCACCCCAGCCGCCACCGCCAAATCCGCCGCCGCCGCCCATCCACCAGTCGCCACCGCCGCGCCGGACTCGTCGCGTGGGCGTTGGGCCAGAATGTGTGTACCAAGTGCCGTGCTTTTTGGCCAGACGCGCCATGAGGAAGATAAAAAAGAAGATTATCAGGAGCATCAGCAAGGGTATCCACCAAGGTATTTCCGCATCATCCGTGCCTTCGTTGGTGTATTCGCCAGCCAGTGCGCTGATGATGTCGTCCACGCCCGCATTGATGCCTTGCGCGTATTGCTCGCGCTGGAAATAAGGTATCATGGTGTTGCGAATGATGCGCCCGGCAGTAATATCGGGAAGCGCCCCCTCCACGCCGTAGCCAGTGGCGATGAAGGCCCCTCGGCCCGGCGGCTCTGTTTTGATGAGCATCACCACCCCGTTGTTCTTGCTCTTGCGGCCTATGCCCCATCGGTTTCCCAGCTCGAAAGCGTAGGATGCGTTGTCGTAGTCGCCAATATCGGGGCGAATCATCACCACGATTTGAGTGGAAGTGGAATCGTAGTAGCGGACGAGTTTTTGTTCCAACACCGTCTTTTCGTGCGGGGTCAGCCAGTTCGAGTAGTCGTGGACGTACACGGCGGGTTCTGGCTTGGGCGGGAACAAGTCCTTGTCCCATTGAGCCTCGCCGCAAAGCGGCAGCAGCATCGCCAGCATCACGAACAACCACTGGCGATATGAAACTGCCCGACCCCACGAACGAAATTTGGAGTGGGCGAGCGATGGCCAATGGCTGGCGGCGTGCGTATCAACCAAAGATAATTTCATCGGGAAGTTCATTTTCGTTTTTGTCATCTGCTGCGGCGGGGAAATGTTCGCGGAGCCGTTCCCCGATTTGAGCGATGGCGAGGCACACGCCCTCAGCCGCTTGGTCGCGTTGGAAATATTCGCGCATCAATTGTTTTTCGGCATCCCAGAATTGGAAGCCGACCCGCTCGTGAATGCCCGCATCGCCCCATATTGCGAACTGATGCGACTTTTGGGCGATGTAAACAAGCACCCCGTTTCGTTCTTTCGTGTTGAACATCCCGAATAAATGAAAGACCTCCGCCGCACGCTCCACAGGGTGGTCGCGGTCGCAGAAGTCTTCCACATACACGCGGATTTCCCCCGATGTGCGGCGCTCCGCCGCCCGGATGGCTTGCACGATGCGGACTTCTTCGTCTTTTGTAAAAATCATGGTTGGGCCGTTGGCCATCGGCTGCCGCAACGCACGGATGTGGGTTGGGTAGGGCAGCCGATGACAAAAATTAAAACTTGACTTCCGGCGCTTTCTCCGAGCCGGGTGCGGCTTGGAAGTAGCCTTTTTTGGAGAATCCAAACATTCCGGCAATCATATTGGTCGGAAAACGACGGATGTAGGCGTTGTATCCCTCTACGGCTTCGTTGAAGTTTTTGCGCTCCACGGAGATTCGGTTCTCGGTGCCTTCCAATTGTTTTTGCAAGTCGAGAAAACTTTGGTTGGCTTTCAAGTCGGGGTAGTTTTCAGCCACCGCCAACAGGCGTCCCAACGCGCCGGACAGGCCTTGTTGTGCCTGTTCGTAGCGCCGTATGTTTTCCTCGGTCAGGTCGCCCACGTCAATTTTCACCTGCGTGGCGGAGGTGCGTGCCTCGACGACTTTTTGCAGGGTTTCCTGCTCGAAATTGGCGTAGCCTTTCACCGTGTTGACAAGGTTGGGAATCAGGTCGGCGCGGCGTTGGTACTGGTTTTCCACTTGCGACCATGCCTTTTTCACGCCTTCTTCCATCGGGCCGAGTTTGTTGTAGGTGTTGCACATGCTGAATCCGAACAACACCAAAACGCCGAGGATGATAAGTGGGAGGTACTTGCGAAAGTCTGTCATAGTTAGTTGTAAGTTTGTTTTGAAAAAAATTTGTGCGAAAGTAGCGATTCGTTTCTATGCGAACAGTCTGTTGTGGGCAAGAAAATTCGGACAAAAACAAAGAGCCTGTCACCGAGCGAACGGCAACAGGCTCAATTGTCTTCATCAGACGGAAGTCATACAGGCTCGCAGCCCTTGCGCCCGGCTCTTCCGCCGAACAGGCTTTTCTAAACCGATTAATGGGAAATGGGATGTTTCAAGTGGTTGATAAGAATGTTTTCAAGGGAGAATCGGGTCATTTGGAACGTTGGGGCGCATGGGCGCTTTCATGTGGTTTGGTGGCTTTTCAAGGTTGGGAGGTCAAGGGGGAGGACTGGGTATCTCATGGTTGCGTTTCACTCGGGGTATTGAGGCGAGAGCGTGAAGTGCTCGTCGCGGTATTCGCCTTGCAGGATGCCCGAATGGGAGACGCGCGAGCGCCCTGCTGCGGTTTTTATTTTTTTTCGGATGCGATAAGTCTTGTCCAACACAGCACTATCCGGCAACATCACTGGCAAAAAGTCGAAGATGAGTATCAAACTGGTCGAGGCCCGATTCCACACCGCGTGGGCGATGCCTTTGCCAGCTGGCAGCAATTGGTCGTTCAGCCAACCGATGCGTTTCCAGAGCATCTGCCCCCCGCGACCGGGGTAGCCGACTTCAAGGCTCAGGCTATGGATGTCGTTCCATAGTGGACTTTCTTGCGAGAGGTTGCAGCGCACCTCGAAAAACAGCGGTCTCATAAAGCATATTGAAGGGTGATTTTCTCATAGTAGGTTCGGACTGTTTCGCGACGGTTTTGAGATGTTTGGCTGTTTTCAGAACCCGACCCCTGCCGGCGCCCCGCTTTTCATCTTTCGCACACATGATTGGGTTAGGGCGCCGGTCAGGTTTGGTGGTCAGGTGGTTGTCAAGGGCTTCCCGCACAAACATTTCTCATGTTGGCCCAAGGGGTTGGAAGACTGCTTTCGGGTTTTGCGGGTGGTTGGGTTTTTCACGTTTCACTTCTGACGGTTATCAACCTTGTGTCGTTCATCATCGTTGACGAAACAAAGATGGGGGGTGGTGTCAGCGCATTCCTAACACACATTGCCGCATCACTTCCAAAGCCGTTTTTTATCTTTTTTTTTCAAAAATTGGCTGGTTGCCGCGTTTTTGTGACTTTTGCGCGGTTTTAATCCCCACCTTTTCCAAAATACGCGGCACACGGAACGCAATAGCTTCCATCAAAAAACGCTCTCCCCCGCCGAAAAAAATGCTTGACAGCCCGCTTATTCGCACATTGCAACTGCTCGACCCCGAGGAATTCGAGCAGTTTTACCTCTTTGTGGCTTCGCCTATATTCAACGAGGCCACGCGGTTCAAGGACACCCTGCGGCTGTTCGAGCACATCCGTTTGGGCTATCCGGCATTCACGGACGAGCAATTGACGAAAGAAGAAGCCGGGAAAGCGCTTTTTCCAGACCGAAAGAACCCGGTAGGGGAAGTGGAAAAAGCCATGTCGGAATTGATGCACATCCTCAAGCAATTCATCAATTTCCGGTACTCGGCGGTGAAAGGCGGCAAGCCCGTGCGGCGCAGCTCGAAAAAAGAATTTACCGAAAAACCCATGTTGCTGCTCAATTTTACCCGACAACAACTGGCATTGTTGCGGTTCTACAGCGAGCGCCTTCACCTGAAATCAGTGAATGCCTCTGCCAAGTCGGCTCCTCAGGGCAAAGGGCAGCGGGTGAAGCGCACCGAAAATTATTTCCAAAACCTCTACACCGAATTGCGCGAACTGCTTGATGAGCAAACAAAATTCGACCACTACGAAGGCTACGAGTTCAGCGACTTCCTCTTTTTCCGATACCTCTTGGAACACGAAAAGGCCCTCTACGACCACCATCGGGAGGAAATCGAGGCAGACCTTAATATGCTGGCCGCCTTGGAAGAGCTCGACCGCTTCTACCTCTACTCCAAGCTCGAACTTATGAGCCGCTTGGTGCATTACCAGAATATCGCGCAGATGTTTGCCAACGACCCCCCCAAGCGCCAGCGCCTCATGGCCAATCGAGACATCACCTTGGAAATGGTGGAGCTCATGCGCCGGCACCAATACTGGCAGGACACGCCGGGCATTGCGCTCTACACCACCTTGCTGGAGTTTTTGCCCGAAAACAACGAGGCGGGCGACTTGGCCTCCGACCGATTTGCCGATATGCTCGCCCGGCACATTGATGCCTTGCCCAAATCCCGCCTCGATGATTTCAATGTGCTGCTGCGCAGCTACTGGAACCGCCGCTATCGCCACACCAAAGACCCCCAGTTCATCGGTCGCTTGCACGGGATGCACCGCGAGCAATTGCAGCGCCTGCCCGCCAACAAGAACCTGCCCATGATTCAAGTGACCAATATGCTGAACACCGCCCTCAAACTGAACAAGGTGGCTTGGGCCGTGCAGTTCTTGCGCGAGTTTGCCGGAGCGCACAACGAGGAGCCGGGCACCAAGCCGCCGCGAGGCCGCCCGCATCCCAAGTATGCTGTTCGCATCTGGTGGTCCATGCTTTATTTTACCTCAGGAGACTACGAAAAAGCCGCCCAAGCCATACCCGAATACAAAAAATACAGCGATGTGGAGGACATCTATTTTTTCGCGGTGGCCGCCGCAACAGACGTGAAAATACAATATGAGCGGGGAGGATTGGACGACCACCTCATTCGCAACAGCCTCGCCCGCATAGAACGCAACAGGGATTTGCCCAAAGAGCGCCGCGACGAGCGCCTCCGCTTCTTCAAAACGGCTCGCAAACTTTTCAACCTGAAAATCAAAAAAGAAACCCGCCGCAACGCCGACATCGCCAAAGAACTCGAAGCGGCTCAGGCAATGCTCGACAGCAACGCAACGGTGGACTGGGAATGGCTGGAAGAGAAAATCGGGGAATTGAGTTAGAAAAAGCGCAAGGAAAGGACGCGCCCCCAAGCCTTGTTGACATGAGCGACGAACCTTGGCGCTTGCCCTATCAGCCGCCCGTTGTCTCTGCTACAATCCATGCTTCGTAGTCAGCGTTGGCCCGCGCCTCCCAGCGCATGATGCAGGGAACTTCGTAGGGGTGCATTTTGCGAATTTCGGCTTCCAATTTTTCTTCCAAATCAAGCCGCGTCTTCACGATGGAGACCCACTCGCCCTCGTGTTGCACCGCGCCCTGCCACCAAAAGACACTGGTGATGGGGAAGGCATTGCTGCAGGCCGCGAGGCGCTCCTGCACAAGGTGAGCGGCCACGCGGCGTGCGGTGGCCTCGTCGGGGTGCGTGATGTAGAAAACGAGAAAGGCCATGAGTGGTGCGGTTGCGTTGATTTCTCTCGTCCCAAAAGTCGGATATTCGGCGAAATCGCGGCGTGGGGTTTTTCAACAAGTCTAAACATTTGTTATCGCGCCAACGGAAAGCACGACCCGAATTTTGTGGCAAAAATATGCGCTATGACAACAAAACTTTTTGCCGCAATGCTGCTCTTTTGCTTCCGACTGACGGCTCAACCCTCCTCCTCGCCCGACACTTCGACGATTCATTGGCCTGCCCGCTACGAGCCTTCCAAAAGCAAGTTTTTTGTGCACAACGAAATCGAGGTGAGCGCCCCACCAGAAGTGGTTTGGGGCATTCTGATTGATGCCGAGTCGTGGCCCGCGTGGTATGAAGGCGCTCGAAAGGTCGTCATTCGCCCGGAAAGCGACACGGTGCTGACCGCCCAATCCGTGTTCACATGGAAAACGATGGGACTGAATTTTGAATCCGTCATACAAGAATTCGCGCCGCCTTTGCGGCTGAGTTGGGAGTCCAAAAAGAAAAACATTCAAGGGTACCATGCTTGGCTCATCGTTCCCACCGACTATGGCTGCAAAGTCATCACAGATGAGTCGCAAAACGGCTGGCTGACCTTTTTTGAAAAAACATTTCAGCCCAACAAACTGCGCAGGCTCCACGACGTGTGGCTGCGCGAAATCAAAAAGAAAGCCGAGGCGCACCGATAACCAACGCAGGAAAGGGAGATTGACAACTTTTCTTCCCGCCGTTGTTGGCATCTCGCCAACAACAAACGGCAACGTGGGGGCGGCCAAGCCCGAAATGCAGGCTGCTTGTGTTTTCACCAAGCGAGGTGAAATTCGCTTACACGGGTTTAAGCCCTTGCGCCCACGCTGCA
Source organism: Saprospiraceae bacterium (assembly GCA_026129545.1). Lineage (NCBI taxonomy): Bacteria > Pseudomonadati > Bacteroidota > Saprospiria > Saprospirales > Saprospiraceae > Saprospiraceae bacterium. The sequence continues at coordinate 530,274 of JAHCHX010000002.1, read as the reverse complement.
TCCTCTGCCTCCAATTTGGGCGGCGGCGGTGCGGCGGAATAGTCAATCGAAAGATGGTATGCCGCATCTTTATACACCTCGCGGAGCGCGTGTTGCAGATCGAGCGGCACGTCTTGGTCGGGTGCTGCTAACGGGACAGGCACGACAGGAAGCGGCGAGCGCAGGCCAACGGGCCAAATGTCCGTTTGCGCTTGGTGCGCCCGCGTGAGGGCAATCAGATAGGGCGTTTTTTCCAATTTCGGGTGTTGCACCGGGCGAGTTCCTCGTCGGAGCAGGTCAATTTCCAAAAAATGGATACCGGATTGATGCAACCGACGGCGCTTTTGAAGATATTGGTTCAAACCCGGCTCACGCTTGTTTACTGGCGACAAAATTTCAATGGCGGTAATCAAAAGATTGTCAGTCGAATCTCTGATTTCCACGACAGGAATTCGAACCTCCACCGGAGCAAATATTGGAACGGAAAGGGACGGAGGCAACGGCGTGCTTCCTGTGGAATAGGCGACGGAAGGCTCACTCACCGCTCCTGCCGACCGCCCCAACAACACTTCCACATCGGGGTACATGATGCCTATTTCGCTTTCTGGCGCGTTGTCCTCCACCACATACCGACTGATGCGAGCGACGTATTTGGGCTGAATCAACGGCATCAACTGGCGACGTATTTGAGAAGCCAATGCATGATGCACATCGGGCCACAAGTCGCCTTCGAGATAGGGGTCCATGCCGGGAAAAGGAGAGGCCATGAAGGATATTTTGAGGCAAATGTAAAGAAAAATCACGCGCCATCAACCGCCCAACCCTTGACCTTTACAACGTCCTGCCGCCCTGCCGTTGTTGGCGTCTCGCCAACAACTGGTCAGCGATTCTCCCTTTGTCGGGTTCTGAAGTATCATCCCGGAAGAATGGAGGGGTGACATCTCAAAAACAGGCCGAGGTGTCGCCTTTTTCGTTCCTCAAAAGATGACGCCTCTTACAAACCGAGAATAGCCAACAACCGGCCTCTCGTCAGCCACAAACGGCAGCATGAGGGGCCAAGCCCGAAACTCTAACAGTACGGGATGCCCAACGCTTTCGTCGTGAAAAGGGATATTCAATTCAGGAAAAAATTCCAATGACACCGCAAATACAAGCCCGGCCACACCCCGGAATACTTCAGGTCTCTGTACACAAAATCGGGGAAGGCCGCCTGCAATCCGAGCTCGAAGATGAATGACTTGTTTTTCCGCTCTTGCCTGAAAGTTTCCATCGCCCAACCCAAGGAGGCGAACGTGGTTTTAAAATTGCCAAGCAAATAGTTGCCGCGCACGGCAATGCCGTGTGCCCGCACCTTGTTCTTGTTTTTTTTCTCCTTCAAAAAACGACTTCCAAAATAGGTGTAGCCCACCCCCAACATGAAATTTCCTATATAGTCAAGAGACTCAAAGTTGCCATTGATGTCTTCTCTTCGTATCGCCACCCCACCTACATAGACTCCGCCTTCCACCACGTTTTTGGGATTGAAATAATAGCGTAGAGGCAGCCCAGTGCCGCTGAAAATAGAAATCCCAAAGCCGACCTTGCCACCATAGTCGCTAAAATCCAGCGTGTCCGCTGCAAGTGAATGAAGGTTTTTCCCGGACAACGAGTACGAGGGTTTGTTTTCAAAAGAGACATAATTCACCTCCGACTCCTGAAAAGGTTGGGCAGCCAGATGGGTAGCCAAGCCCCATAGAACAAACATGAAAATCGTGTTTTTTCCCATTTTTAGCCTGAAAATTGAAAAAGGTTTGAGTGTGGTTTTTCATAAAATACGCGAATCAAGGGTTAGAAAATTGACTTCATTTTAAGCGACTTGCGTTTACGAAACTTTCAAAAGTTTCGTAAACGTGGGTGCTTAACTCTTGATTCGTATAAAATGTAAAAGCTCATCGCATCACCCCCGACCCCTACCAGTAGGGAGGGGGTGGGGGTGATGCGCTAAGTTTTTTACCACAAAATTATCAAAGGTTCTTGTTTGACAATGCCTCAACATGAAAAAGACTCATCCCGAAAAACGCAACATATTCTTAACCCTCGCACCTGCCCCCTCCAACCCGAACCAGACTTACCTTGCCGCCTAAAATGCCATGCACATGAAATTCGCCTTTTTCCCCCTATTGTTGCTTGTTTTTTCCGCGCAACACATTGGCGCGCAAACACGCGCTGCCGCGCTGCCTTCTCGCATCGCTTTCGGCTCCTGCGGCTCGCAGGACAGGCCCATGCCCATTCTCGACACGGCGCTGGCACGTCGCCCCGACCTCTTTGTCTGGCTGGGCGACAACATCTACGGCGATACGAAGGACATGAACGTGCTCCGGGCCAAATACGCCCAACTCGCCGCCAAACCCGAATTCCAACGCCTGAAAAAAGCCACGCGGTTCCTCGCCACTTGGGACGACCACGACTTCGGCTGGAACGACTCCGGGCGCCACTATGCTTTCAAGAAAGAATCAAAGGAAATTTTTCTCGACTTCTGGGAAGAACCCGCCGACTCGCCGCGCCGCCAACACGAGGGTATCTACACCTCTTATATGTTTGAAGAGCAAGGCAAGCGCCTGCAAATCATTCTGCTCGACAACCGCACCTTCCGCGACGACCTGCGCATCTATCGGGGCGAGCTAAGCCGCGACGACCGCTTTTTTTACCCGCTCGACTACTACCCGCACGAAATCCCGGATTCTACCTTGCTTGGAGAGGCACAGTGGCAATGGCTCGAAGCAGAATTGCGCAAACCAGCCACCCTGCGCATCATCGGTAGCGGCACTCAGTTCAGCATTTCCTACAACGGCTACGAGGCCTGGGCCAATTTCCCCCATGAGCGCCAACGTATGCTCGACCTTATCAAAAAGACCCGCGCCAACGGCGTGCTCTTCATCACGGGCGACGTGCACTACGCAGAAATATCGGTCTTGAAAGAAGAAGGGATGTACCCCATCTACGATGTGACATCCAGCGGCATCACTTCCACTTGGCATTTTGCCACGCCCAACGACAATCGCATCGAAGGCCCCGTCATGGACAATCACATTGGCCTGCTCACGATTGACTGGCAGCAGCAAGACCCATCCATCAAAATGGAGGTGCACGACATCAGGGGCAATCAGCGCATCGAACACACGATACGCACGAGCGAGATTTCTTTTAAATGACGCTACTCCCCAAGGGCCACTTGCCGCACCTCCCCCGGCAGCATACCTGCCAAGGCGCCCTCTGCCAGTCGAAACGGCCCCAACCCTACCCGCACCAAGCGCAACACGGGAAACCCAATGGCGGCGCACATACGGCGCACTTGGCGGTTTTTGCCTTCGGTGAGGGTGATTTCAAGCCAGCTATCCGGCACCGTCTGCCGAACGCGGATGGGTGGCTCCCGTGGTGGCAGGTCTGGCGCGGCGGTGAGCAGGCGCACGGCTGCGGGGCGCGTCCGGTGGGTTTGGCCGCTGATGCGTATGTCGGTGCCACGGCGGAGTTTTTCCAAATCGCCCGCTGCGGGGACACCCTCCACTTGCGCCCAATAAGTTTTGGCGACATGGCTTTGGGGGTTCAGCAGTTTGAAGTTCAGCGTTTTGTCGTCGGTCAGCAACAGCAGCCCCTCGCTATCGGCATCGAGCCGCCCCACCGGGTAGGCGTTTTTGGGAAATGCGAAGCCCAAGTCGGCCAACGTCGTTTGCCCCGGATGGTCGGGGGTGAACTGGCTCAACATCCCGTAGGGTTTGAAGATGATAAAATGTGGCATGGCGCTCTTGTTTACAAACGGGCATACACTCGAACCATGTCGCTGCCCAATGCGAATTGTTCTCGCAACTGTGCCACTTCCGGGACTTTGGGTGCCGCTATGCCGTCGCCCAATGCGCGTTCGCTTTCGATGACGCGGATTTCGTCCCAGTAGCCTTGTTCGAGCAGTTGTGACAGCACTTGGGCACCGCCTTCCACCAACACGATGGCGTGGTTGGCGGCGCGGAGCTTTTCCAATACCTGGGGCACCAAGGTCGCGGCATCGTTTTCCGCTGGGAAAAAAGAGGTTTTTGAAAAATGGCCTTCCCGGTATTTTCCGAATATCCAAGTGGCGATGGAGTCGTCGAGCAAGTGAAAGCCCGCTGGAATTTTTCCGGCCCGGTCGAATGTGACGCGCAAGGGATTTTTGCCGCCCACGAGGCGTGCGTCGAGGCGGGGATTGTCGGTGAGGGCCGTGGTGGTGCCCACCCAGATTGCATCGGCCTCGCTGCGCCAGCGGTGCAATAGCCGCTGAGCAGCAGGGCCGGAGATGGGAGTGCGTTCGCCGCGTCTGCCGAGAAATCCATCGCGGGTTTGCGCCCATTTAAGGATGATGTGGGGGCGCTGCAGTTCGAGCCAAGTGAAAAAGGCACGATTGAGCCATTGCCCCTCGTTTGCCAGCACCCCTGTCACCACTTCCACGCCTGCTGTGCGCATTTTGGCGATGCTTTGGCCAGCCACTTGGGGGTTGGGGTCTTCGTTCGCCACTACCACGCGCGGTATTTTTTGTTCCAAAATCAAATCCACGCAGGGTGGTGTTTTTCCAAAATGGAAACACGGCTCCAACGAGCAATACAAGGTGGAATAAGGAATCAGGGGGCGGTCGTCGGGCGCGACGGAGCGCAAGCAATTGACCTCGGCATGGGCCGCGCCGTATCGCTGGTGCCATCCTTCCCCGATGATTCGCCCTCCGTGCACCAGCACCGCGCCCACCATGGGGTTGGGTGACACATGCCCTGCCCCCAGCAGCGCCAAGTCAAAGCATCGGCGGATATATTGAGCGTCGGTGGTCAATTTGCGAATGTGCTAATGAGGGAATGTGAAAATTGCCGACGAGACGGGAGTGTGTTCAGAGGAAATGGTCTTGTTATAGCACCCCTCAACTCGTTAATCCGGCTCAAAACCCCAACCCGTGCTCCAGCTCCTTGCTCAGTTGCGGGAGTTTTCGCCGTTCGATGAGGTAACTGGAAAGCGCGGCGATGTCCCGAAAAATATAGTGTTTGTCCAAAGCGCCTTTGAGATAGCCCTGACCGCTGGAGCCGCCTGTGCCGGTGCGCAAGCCAATCATGCGCGTCACCATGTTGAGGTGGCGATAGCGCCAAGTGGAGAGTTGCTCGTCTATTTCGAGCAGGTTGTTGAGCAGTTGGAAAGGCAGTTGGAGCAGCGGATAGCCCCGATAGAGCATGATAAAAAGGGCGGCACGAGCGGCGCTCGCGCTAAGGCGGCGCTCTGCGGGGTTGTTTTCGCCGAAAAAGAATTTTTCGAAGTGCCCCACGTTGCCTTTTTCGCCCTCTACCAGACTGTTGGTGTAGATGGCTGAATAATCGCTCCAAAATGGGTGTTTCCCATCCGCCACAGGGAACAAGGGGCGGTAGGAGGCCCAATAAGCAGGCGCATCGAAAAAGGGCATCCGTTCGAGCCATGCACTCACCAAATCGAGCAGGGAAGAGCGCTGTTCGGTCTCCTTAATCAGGGCGACTTGAGCCGGGCGCAATTGGGAGATGTAGTATTCCTGACCAAAACGCTCAGGAAATCGCAGCCCCAACTTGGCCTCCGCGATTTTGAACTGCCAACTTTGAAAGCCCGAGGCGGGGCGCAGGAAGTCGCGGAAATCGAGGAAGTCCATAGGGGTCATCGTTTCCAGAATATCAATCTGGTGGACAGCCACTTTCAAGATGGTCGCTACGCGACTGAGCCGATGCACCACCGTCTGGAGGTCGGGCGAGTTGTCGTTAATCGGGTTGGCCATGATGTCGGCCACCGAGTCTATCTCGAACAGGATTTGCTTGAACCAAAGCTCATACGCCTGATGGATGATGATGAACAACATCTCGTCGTGCGCGGGGGCACCTTGCAACTCGCTTTCAAGGGTTTGTGCTGAAAGTATTTTTTCGAGTTGGAGGTAGTCGGAATAGTGGACTTCTTTCATTGGAGTCATTCGTAAATCGTCATTCTTGAAATGGTCATTCTCGAAATGTCATTCTCGAAATGTCATTCTTGAAAAGTCATTCTTGAAAAATCATTCTCGAAATGGTCATACGCAAATCGTAAATCGTAAATCGTAAATCGCAAATCGTAAATCGTAAATCGCAAATCGTAAATCGTAAATCGCAAATTCCCTCACACTCCCGGCTCCACAAAAGGAACCTTCGTCACCACCGCTTCGAGTTTTTTCCCGCCAGCCACAATCATGATTTTGGTGCCGGGTTCGGCGAATTTGACTTTTACATAGCCCATGCCGATAGGTTTGTCGAGGGTGGGGGAGTGGGTGCCGGAGGTCACCACCCCGATTTTTGCGCCACGGCGGCTTTCGATTTCGTAGCCATGACGCGGCACGCGGCGCTCGCCATCCAGCACAAAACCGACAAGGCGGCGCTTCACGCCCTCGGTTTTTTGTTTTTGAAAACGCTCTTTTGAAGGGAACGTGTCCGCCTTGCCGAGTTTGGTTATCCACCCCAGTCCAGCTTCCAACGGGCTGCTTTTGTCGTCAATGTCGTTGCCGTAGAGGCAGTAGCCCATTTCGAGACGGAGTGTGTCGCGCGCGCCGAGGCCGGCGGGCTTGATGCCCCATTTCTCGCCGTGCTTGAAGACCTTGTCCCATATTTTCACCAAGTCTTTGTTTTTGGCATATATCTCAAAACCGCCCGACCCCGTGTAGCCCGTTGCTGACACGATGACGTTGTTGCAGCCTGCGAAGCGACCCCGGCGGAAGCTGTAGTATTTGATGCTTTTAAGGTCAATGTCCGTGAGTTTTTGCAGTGCCTCGGCGGCTTTGGGGCCTTGCACGGCGATGAGACCCGTCTTGGCGGAGATGTTTTGCATTTTCACCTCGAGGCCGCGTGCGAGTCGCTTGAGCCAGCGCCAGTCTTTGGTCTCGTTGGAGGCGTTCACCACCAGCATATAGCTTTGCTCGCCGTCCACTGTCATTTCGGGCGCGTCGTCGAGGCGGTAGATGAGCAGGTCGTCCACGATGCCGCCTTTTTTGTTGGGCAAGCTGGAATACTGCACGTCGCCGGGCTTGAGCTTGCTCACGTCGTTGGTGGTGGCGCTTTGAAGGAACCGGGTGGCATCCTTGCCACGCACGATGAACTCTCCCATGTGGCTCACGTCGAACACCCCAACGGCGGTGCGCACGGCGCGGTGTTCATCAGTGATGGAGGTGTAGGAAATGGGCATGTTGTAGCCCGCGAATTCGGCCATTTTTGCGCCGAGAGCGATGTGTCTTTCGGTAAGCGGTGTGCTTTTCATGCGAATTAGTTGTCGGATACGTTTTTGTTGGGTGCTGTCTTGGGTTGTACGGTGTTCACTCTGGGCTGTATTTTGGCGGGCGACACTTGCGAGTCGCTTGGTTTTTCATTCGTGGGCGTAGTTTTGGACGGGCGCATGGTGGGGCCGGAAGGTTTCGGCACGTCGGGCTGAATGCCGAGGCGGCGCTGAATATCGGCGGGCAGGGCGTTTTTGTGCAAGGTGAACGCGATGGTGTTGAGGCGCATATAGGCTTCCGACACGTTGAGGTAACCTTTGAGGTCTGACACTTCGCCCCAAGAGTTTTTCACGGCGTAGAAGTCGCCGCCGTGTGCTTCGTCGAGCCGCCCGACGATGTGCATCAGGTGGTCGTCCACCGTCACTTGGCGGTCGAAGAGTTCCTGACGGTATTCTTGCGTGATGCTTTTCTCCGGCTCCCAAGTTTTGAAGGCATTTTGGCGCTCGGCAAGGCTGAGCTCGGCCCATTCTTTTTGTGGCACGATGGCGATGCCGTTGGCGCTCGAAAAGCCCATGTTGCTCACATCGGCATCCCAAGCGACGGAGTAGCCTTGTTGGAGGGCATAGTTGAGGCAGCGCATCATGTCGTTGATGGGCAGGTTGTAATACATCCCGTTGGCCCAGTTGTCAGGCACTTCGAGGATGAATTTTTCGTAGAAAGGGTGGTGGGTGAACGATGTGATGTTCACATAGTCGTCGGGCTTGATGTCGAGGAAGTCACGGTAGGAGGCGGGGGTGAACATCGTGCTGCCGACTTCGAACTGCAAAGGCACTTTGCCAAACTCCGCGTCGAGCACGCTGTCAATCTTGGCGAGCCAATCGGCGGAAAGTTTGCCAGCCTTGCCTTTTGCCACAAAATCGTCGCACATGGATTTCAGGTCTTTTTCCAGTTGGCTGTGGTCGCGGGGTTTGTTTGGGTTTTTACGGCCGGGATAGGCGCTTTCCGGCACGATGCCGTGTTGTTTTGCCACATGAAAAACATCGTGTGCGAGGCCTCCTTCGCCGAATTGGGCCGTCCCCTGCCGCCGCACATAGTTCTCGCACTTTTGGCGATAGATGTGCCGCACGATGAACATTTCCGACAAATCGGTGGTGCCTTTGCCCAATCGCAGCGCTTCGCTTTCGAGCATGGAGGCGGTACTGTAAGCCCAGCAAGTGCCGGTTTTGTCCTGATTTTTTACCTCGGTGGCCGCGAGGCGCTTGATGTCTTTGAATTGATAGGGTTCTTGTTTTTGGGCGAAAAGGCCCGCCACGAACAGGGCGAGCAGCATGGAAAGGGCTATTCTCTTCATAGTGCGTAGTTTTTGTTTTTGCTGAAAAACGCTTATTGGAAAAAAAGTGGGGGTAAATCTACGAGATTTTTGAAAAACGGAGGTCGCGGCGCAAGGCCGTCACCCTGAAAACACCAGATAAACGCTCGAAACGACTTGGATGGCCAACGCAAGCAAAAGAATGGTGAACGTAAGTCTTCGGAAAAAATAAAAGCCATAGGCAAACACCCTGTCCCAAGCGGGAAAGAGGAACAGGAGCAGCACCGTGAATCCCGGCAGCAAGTAGCGCATTTCCTGTTCGGGGAGGCCGCCGACGAAGAGGGCAAAAAGCACCAGACTCAGGAGCAGTATTTTTTGAGCGGCGTGGTGAAAATCGGTCTTTTTGCCCATCAAAAAGAGCAGGGAAAGCGGGAGGCAAAAGCCCGGATGCGCTAGCGGAGCGAGTATGTAGAGGCCGTTGGGCAAGAGATGTTGAGAAAGGCCGCCCGGCGAAGACTGGAAGGAACGCCTGAACAAATTGCCCAGCGACCATCCTTGCCATGCCGGGGCATCAAAGCCAAGCGCCGACGAGGAGCAGAAACAGTAAGCCCCCAGCGTCGCAACGCCCACGCCACTCATCGCCAACACCCAGCCCCATTGCTGCCGACGCATCATCCGCCACCCAATGGCCACCACAAATGGCATCAAAAAAGCCGACGCGCTCCATTGAGTGACTCCAGCCAATACGGCCCACATCGCCACCCACGCCGCGCTTTTGTGGCGTCTCGACTCCAACACGCGCAAGCCCACATACAGCGCCACCAAAAAAAACAACAGCCCCAACGCATCGGGCAAAACCGAGAGGCCTGCCTTGATGAAAAAAGGCGACATCGCCAGCCCCAGCCCTGCGAAAACCCACCGCGACGCTGGCGAGGTGCCAGGCGACCACAATTGTAGCAGCCGCTCGAACATCCACACCGCCAAACCCGCTGATACCCACGAAATCACTTGCAAAGCCAACGCAGCATCCGGCACCCAAAATCGCAACACCGCGCCTGCCATCGGGTAGCCATCTGCCCATCCAACAGGGGCACTATGCGCGGAGATGCCGCTCCAACGCTCGAAATATGCTTCGCAAAGCCGCAAGCAGCCTTGTGCGGCGGGGTGCCGGAGGGCATCGAACGAGAAAATGTCGGAAAGCAAAATCAGGGCGGCGACCACCATCAAGGGTAGCAAGTGCAGCAGGTTTTTAAAAGCCATGCCGCAAAAGTAGGAGAAAGGCAGTGCGAATCTGCCGTCTTTGTTTGCACCGTATTCGCTAAAAATCCAACGTCAGCTGCTCGCCCGGCCCAAAATATGCCTGCTGCTGCTCGTGCTCGCGGCGCAGGTTCGACACGCCCAGCCCCAGCAGGCGCACCTTGCGTGTCAAGGCTTCCGTGTCGGCCAATAAGGAAGCGGCCCATTGGAGCATTTCGGGGGCAGTGGCGATGTCGTGCTCAAGCGTCTTGGAGCGGGTGACGGTGTGGAAATCGGCGTATTTCACTTTGAGGGTGAGGGTTCGGCCCGGGTTGTCGGCGTGTTCGATGCGTTGCTGCAATGCCTCGGCAATGGTTGTCAGGCGCTCCATCATTTCGGCTGTGGTGTCGAGGTCGGTGGCGAACGTATGCTCGGTGCTGATGGACTTGCGCACGCCTTGGCTGCGCACGGGTCGTTCGTCAATGCCGCGCACGATGTTGTGGTAGAAGCGTCCGGCCTTGCCAAAGCGCCGAGCCAGTTCGAGCAGGGAATGTTGTTTCAGGTCGTAGCCGTTGTGGATGCCCATGCGGTGCATTTTCGCGGCGGTGGATTTGCCGATGCCGTGAAATTTTTCGATAGGCAATTTTTCCAAAAATGCCTCCGCTTCGTGAGGCAGAATGACGGCCATGCCATTGGGTTTGTTGAGGTCGGAGGCCATTTTCGCCAAGAATTTGCAGTACGACACCCCCGCAGATGCTGTAAGTTGTGTTGCTTCGAAAATCCGTTGCCTCAATTCGCGCGCAATCAGCGTGGCAGAAGGCGGCCCCATTTTGGGGTTCGTCACGTCAAGGTAAGCCTCGTCCAAGGAAAGCGGCTCCACCAGGTCCGTGTATTCGGCGAACAGGGCGCGTATCTGCTGCGACACAGCCTTGTATTGCTCAAAATTGTGTCGAACGAATATCAATTGAGGACACAACTGCCGCGCTTTTGCCCCTGACATGGCGGAGCGCACGCCGAACTGCCGCGCCTCATAGCTGGCTGCCGCCACCACCCCGCGTGGCCCCCCGCCGCCCACGGCAATGGGCTTTCCACGCAGCTCGGGGTGGTCGCGCTGCTCTACCGACGCAAAAAAAGCGTCCATGTCAATGTGTATGATTTTGCGCAAGGGTGTGTGTGCGTTGGCCCAAATTTATGGCGTGATAGGTTGGTTTTTCCAAACAACCATGATTTTGAGCAAATCGCGCCCTCCATCAGGCGGCTGTTCGAAGGAGTGACATAATTTTGTCCCCATGACCAACGAGCAGTTCAAAGAATTTGCCCCCAGCATCCCGACCGCGCCGGGCATTTACAAATACATTGATGCCGAGGGCACTATCCTCTATGTCGGCAAGGCAAAAAACTTGCGCAATCGCCTCTCCTCCTACTTCGGCGACAAAAAATACCAGCTCGCCAAGACAAAGGTGCTCGTGCGTCACGCCCACCACATCGAGTTCACTATTGTGGAGACCGAACACGACGCGCTGCTGCTCGAAAATTCGCTCATCAAAAAACACCAGCCACGCTACAACGTGATGCTCAAAGACGAAAAATCGCCCCTGATTTACGTCTGCATCAAACGCGAGCGATTCCCCCGCGTGTTCCTGACCCGCAAAGTCATCAAGGACGGCTCCACCTATTTCGGGCCTTATTTGCAAAAATTTCGGGTGGAGCAAATCATCGAGCTGATTCGCAAACTTTTCCAGCTCCGCACTTGCACGCTCCATCTTTCGCCAGAAAATATCTCGAAAGGGAAATTCAAGCCCTGCCTCGAATATCACATCAAAAACTGCGCGGCGCCCTGCGTGGGACTGGAAACGGAGGAGGCGTACAATCAAAAAATCGAGCAAATCAAAAACATCCTGAAAGGCAATTTCGCCGCCGTGAAAGCGCATTTGAAAGAAGAAATGCAGCGGGCGGCGGAAAATCTGCAATTCGAGCAAGCGCAACTGCTAAAAGAAAAACTCTCGCTCTTTGAGGACTATCAAGGCCGCAGCACGGTCGTCAGCCCCAACATCCGCGATGTGGACGTGTTCGCCATCGCCGACGACGAGAAAGAAGCCTTTGTCAACTACCTCAAAGTCGTGAACGGCGCCGTCATTCACACCTACACGCTCACACTGACGAAGAATCTGGACGAGGACAAAGAGACCTTGCTCGTGTACGCAATTCAAAACCTGAGAGAGCGATTTCAAAGCATTTCGCCGGAAATCATCGTGCCGTTCGAGGTAACGCTCCCCTCTCCCTATTGGGGAGGGGCCGGGGCAGGGACTGTCACCGTCCCAAAAATCGGCGACAAGAAAAAACTGCTCGAGCTGTCGGAAAAAAACGTGCAATACCACCTGCTGCAAAAGAAAAAACAGGCTGCCAATGCCACGGGCAAGCAAACCCACGCAGAGCGCATCCTGCGCACCCTGCAAGCCGACTTGCACATAGAAGCCGTGCCGCTTTGGATTGAGTGTTTCGACAACTCCAACCTGCAAGGCACCAACCCGGTGTCGAGTTGTGTCGTGTTCAAAAACGCCAAACCCTCCAAGCGCGACTACCGCCACTACAACGTGAAAACGGTGGAAGGCCCCAACGACTTTGCCTCCATGGAGGAGGTGGTGTATCGCCGCTACAAACGCCTGCTCGCCGAGGGGCAGGGGTTGCCCCAGCTTGTCATCATAGACGGCGGCAAAGGCCAACTTAGCGCGGCCATGAAAAGCGTGCGGGCATTGGGGCTGGAAGGCCAAATGCTCGTCATCGGCATCGCCAAGCGCCTCGAAGAAATCTTTTTCCCCGACGACCCGGTGCCGGCACTCATCAACAAAAAGTCGGAATCACTCAAACTCATCCAGCAAGCCCGCAACGAGGCGCACCGCTTCGGCATCACGTTCCACCGCAACCAGCGCAGCAAGAACTTCATCAAAACCGAGCTCACCGAAATACCCGGCATCGGCGCAAAAACGGCGGAAAAGCTGCTCGCTCATTTCGGCTCGCTGACGCGACTGCGGGCGGCTGAGGCGGCTGAAATCGAAAAGGTTGTGGGGAAGGCGGCAGCGGGGAAAGTGGCCTCCTATTTCGATGCCAACGCCTCCGGTTAACATCAAACCATGCAAATGATGTCGGTGTTTTCTTGCCTGACTGCCCAATAACCGTTACCATTGCAGCCCGAAGGCCCGCGTTTCACGAGTGATTTTTCACCAAAAAAAGGAATTTCACAAAACGGAGCATACGATGGAACCACTGCAACGCACCTCGCAAGGTTTTGCCTCAGATGCCGACACCGCGCACGAGCCCGACACACCGCCCTCCGATGCTGTCCTGAAAGAAAAACATGAGCGCCTTTTTCAGCGCGGGTTGAAATGGCTTGGTGTCGGCATCGCTCTGATGGCCGTGAGTTTCGGCATCAACTTTTTTCTCTACGACACCGAACTGTCCTTTGCGACCAGTATGTATCTGCTGACCACCGTCGGGGCCGTTTGCATCCTGAAAGGCTTGGTGGATTTGTTGGGGTTTTGAGACCCCGCCGCGATTTCGTTTCTTAAAGTACACTTCGCGCCGTCAAGTTTTGGGTATGGCTAAAAGCGCAATCTATCGAAGTCAGGGAGAGCAATCATGGTTGTCTGACAAATCCTAGCGAATCATGGTATTAATGCCCAAATTAGTCTGTAAATAATGGAGATTACCGAAGTCTTTTACCCCCGCGACCGCGCCGAGTGGCGAGCTTGGCTCGAAGCCCATCACAAAACCAAAACCGAAGTCTGGCTCCGCACCTTCCGAAAAGCCAGCGGCCAGCCCTCGCTACCCTACGACGACATGGTGGAGGAGTGCCTATGCTTTGGCTGGATTGACGGCATCAGCAAAAAATATGATGAGGACAGCACCGTGCAGCGCATCACCCCGCGCCGCAAAAAATCCTTTCTTTCCGAACTCAACCGCCAGCGCGTGTGGAAGCTCCAGCGCCTCGGCCTGATGACCCCAGCAGGCATCGAGCCTATCGCCGCTCAAATCGGCTCACCCGATGCCCCCCTCGAAATGCCCGCTTGGCTCGAGGAAGCCTTGAAAGCAGACCCGCAGATTTGGGAAATTTTTCAGCAGTTCCCGCATCACTACAAGCGCCTCAAAATCGGTTGGATAACCGAAATCCGAGGCGACAGCCGCCGCGACGAAGCCATCAAGCGGCTCAATTATTTGCTCAAAATGACCGCACAGGGAAAAATGTACGGAACGATGCCGTGAGCGGTTTCCCGCCTCTTACCACCCCCCCCGCGATGATATGGTTTTTTGGGCAGGATGTCGCGGCGTTGCTGAAAGTGTGTAAATTTGCAAGAAAATAAAATTACCGGCCATGTCATCCGCTGCAAATTCCACTGTCTCCATCTCGAACGCCACCCAACTGCTGCCCGCGTTGAGAGCGTTGGAGCCGCACGAAAAATTGTACATCATTCAGTTTTTGGCGGCGGAGTTGTCGAGACAACAACATGAATTTTCGTTGCCCGAAGAGGTTTACCCTGTTTGGTCGCCTTATGATTCTTATGAGGCGGCGGCGGAGATGTTGCAAGCAATCAAAAACCGACAATCCAAAGGTTGACAGGCGATGCGCTTTGAATTCACCTCACTTCCAACGCAAAAGGGCGAGGGCGCGTTTATGCCCTTCTTGCCACTCACGTTGAGCCTCGAAGAACGCGAGTTGAAAACACATGGATTACTCGACACTGGTTCAACCGTCAACGTGCTGCCGTTTTCTACCGGCTTGGAATTGGGTCTGATTTGGGAAGAACAAAAAATGCCGCTCCGACTTGGTGGCAACCTTTCCGCTTTTGAAGCCTGCATCGTTTTTGTCAATGCCTTCATTGAAGGTTGCCCGCAAACGGAGTTGGCTTTCGCTTGGACAAAAGCCGACAACATACCCCTGCTACTCGGCCAAACCAACTTCTTCATGGAGTTCGACGTGTTTTTCTCCCGCTCGGCGATGTTTTTTGAGGTGATGCCGAAGGGAGCAAAACTCTGATACGCCCCCTCCCACAAAGAAAAATTCGCCCCAACACAAAATTCCCCCGCTATGATTTGGATTTTCGGGCAGGATGTGGGAATACTCCTACCCCACACCACATCTTCATTTGCAAAAACCAGCCTAAAAATTCATTTTCCGACAGATATTTCGCCCTTCCGCTAAAAAAGCCAACAGAAAATTTGCGCATCCGGTAGGTGAAATTATTTTTGCCTTGAAAGGAGAACCAACAACTTGTCTCTTCCGCTCACCGCCTATGCCCAACACAAACATCTCCCACACTCTCCCCCGCCTCGGCCACACCTACCGCCGCGACCCCTGGTGGGTCAGCCCCGCGCTCGTTTTCACCGTGCTGTCCTCGTTTGTGATTTACACCACTTGGGCGGCGTTTCAGGGGGAGCATTATGCCTATCAAGGGTATTTGTCACCGCTCTATTCGCCGGAGTTGTGGGGCAGTTCGCCACACGCCGTGTTTGGCCCCAAGCCGGGTTGGTGGCCCTCGTGGCTGCCTTTTTCGCCCGCGCTGCTCATTTTGTGGGCGCCAGGTTTGTTTCGCCTCACCTGCTACTACTATCGGGGCGCTTACTACAAAGCGTTTTTTCTTGACCCGCCTTCCTGCTCCGTGTCGGAATCGAAAAAACGCTACACCGGCGAGCGGTCGTTCCCCCTGTTCATGCAAAATATCCACCGCTATTTCGTGTTCATCGCACTCGGCTTTTTGGTCATCCTCACCTACGATGTCTGGAAAGGAATGTGGTTCACCGACCCTGCCACCGGCAAGGAAACCTTCGGCATCGGCGTGGGCACCATTGTCATGGCCGTCAATGTGTTTTTTTTGGGGTCGTACTCGACGGGCTGCCATTCGCTGCGCCATGTCGTGGGCGGTATGCTCGACCAACTTTCCCGCCGCCCGGCGCGGTTCCTCGCCTATCGCTGTGTCACCTGTTTCAACAAAAAACACATGCTCTGGGCTTGGCTGAGCTTGTTCTCGGTGGCCTTCACCGATATTTACATCCGCCTTTGCTCGATGGGGGTTTGGACGGATTGGAGAATATTTTGAGTACGTCTCGCTCGTTTGTCATCCTGTAAGGAACCGTCCGCTCTACGTCGGGAAAGCCGAGTGCGAGTACCCTCATAGAGCGGACGGTTCCTTACAGGATGACAAACGTAGAGTGCGCGTAGGGTTTGGATGCTTTGAATCTCTATTTTAACCGTGCGGGATTTCGCACATTTAGAGGCGGTTTTTTAAAACACCTTTTGACTTCCAATCGAACCAATCAAAAAAATCGAATCATTCGACTACATGACATCTTTCGACACCCTTGAATACGACGTATTGGTAATCGGCGCGGGCGGCGCGGGTCTTCGCGCAGCCATAGAAGCCTCTGCGCACGGCGTTTCGGTCGGCCTGATTTGCAAATCCCTCTTGGGCAAAGCGCACACCGTGATGGCCGAAGGCGGAGTCGCCGCCGCGCTATCGAACGTGGATGAGCGCGACAACTGGAAAGTCCATTTCACCGACACCATGCGCGGCGGCCAATACCTGAACAACTGGCGCATGGCCGAGCTCCACGCTAAAGAAGCCCCCGCTCGCGTGCGCGAACTGGAGGCCTGGGGGGCCCTCTTCGACCGCACGAAAGACGGCAAAATCCTCCAGCGCAACTTCGGCGGCCACAAATACCCGCGTCTGGCACACGTCGGCGACCGCACGGGGCTGGAGATGATTCGCACGCTGCAAGACCACGGGATTCACCTCGGCATGGAGGTGCACATGGAATTTACCGTCGTCACTTTGCTCAAAGACGGCGGGCGCGTGGTCGGCGTTTTTGGCTACGACCGCGAACGCGGCAGGTTCAAAGCCTTTCGCGCCAAAGCGGTGGTGTTGGCGACGGGCGGTGTGGGCAGAGCCTACAAAATCACGAGCAACAGTTGGGAATACACGGGCGACGGCCATTCGCTGGCCTACCACGCAGGGGCGGATTTGCTCGACATGGAGTTTTTGCAATTTCACCCGACGGGCATGGTGTGGCCGCCGAGCGTGCGCGGCATTTTGGTGACAGAAGGCGTGCGCGGCGAGGGCGGCATTTTGCTCAACAAGGAAGGCCGCCGCTTCATGTTCGACGACATTCCCGACCTTTACAAAAATCAAACGGCTGACAATGAGGAAGAAGGCTGGCGCTACACACAAGGCGACCGCAACGCCCGCCGCCCGCCGGAACTCTTGACCCGCGACCATGTGGCGCGTTGCATCGTGCGGGAAATCAAGGCTGGCAGGGGCAGCCCGCACGGCGGCGTTTTTCTCGACATCGCCTGGATAAAAGCGAAAATCCCGAACGCGACAGACGTGATTAAGAAAAAACTGCCGAGCATGTACCATCAGTTCAAAAAATTGGCCGACATTGACATCACGAAAGAGCCGATGGAGGTGGGGCCGACCACGCACTACATGATGGGCGGCGTGAAGGTGGATGCCGACACGCAAATGTCCACCGTGCCGGGGCTTTTTGCAGCCGGTGAATGTGCCGCCGGTTTGCATGGCGCGAACCGTTTGGGCGGCAATTCGCTTTCGGATTTGCTGGTTTTTGGAAAACGCGCCGGTGAGCACGCGGCTATTTTTGCAAAAGAAAATAAGCATGGGAAAATAGACGAGGCGCAAATAAAAACGGTGATGAACGAGGCGCTTGCGCCCTTCGACCGCAACGACGGCGAAAACCCTTATCAAGTGCAATACGATTTGCAGGAAATGATGCAAGACCTCGTGGGCATCGTTCGCAATGAAGAGGAAATGCAAAAAGCCGCCGTTGAATTAAAAAAACTGCGCGAACGCGCCGCGAAGGTGCGCGTCGTCGGCAACCGCGAGTACAACGGAGGCTGGCACACGGCACTCGATTTGCAAAATCTCTTGACTGTTTCGGAAGCGATTACGCTGGCGGCGCTCCATCGCAAGGAAAGCCGTGGCGCGCATTTCCGCGAAGATTTTCCGAACAAAGACGCGGAAAGCGGTACTTTTAACCTCGTGATTAGAAAAGGCGCGGGTGGGGAAATGGAGATAGTGCGGCAGCCGCGCTCGGAAGTGAGACCTGATTTGAAAGAGATTATCGAGGAAATGAAATGAAGCCACTTACAGGTGTTGTTTCTTATCTTTTGACAGGATTTACATGGTTTACAGGATTTTTTCCTTTTTGCGCTACGAGCCTGTCAACCATGTAAATCCCGTCGAAAAAACAATCCGGTAAAACGCGCCTCCAATCACCAAATCCGCGAATAAACAAATCACCAGTATCATGCCGACCGCATCTTTTACTATTTTTCGAGGCAACTCGACCGAAAACGGGCGATTTGAAACCTACACCACCGACACCGACGAGGGCATGGTGGTGCTCGATGCCGTGCATAAAATTCAGGCGGAGCAGGCCAACGACCTTTCGGTGCGCTGGAACTGCAAGGCCGGAAAATGCGGCTCCTGCTCGGCGGAAATCAACGGCGTGCCGCGCCTGATGTGCATGACGCGCCTGAGCGAGCTGCCACTCGACAAGCCCGTGCTGGTACAGCCGATGAAAGCGTTCCCCTTAATCAAGGATTTGGTGACGGATGTGTCGTGGAATTTTGAAGTCAAGAAAAAAATCAAGAAATTCAAGCCGCGCAAACCCGACGCGGCGGACGGCACTTGGCGCATCGCTCAGGAAGACGTGGACCGGGTGCAGGAGTTTCGGAAGTGCATCGAGTGCTTTTTGTGTCAGAATGTGTGCCATGTGCTGCGCGAACACCAGATGCACGACGAGTTTATCGGCCCGCGATTTTTGGTCTATACCGCTGCGTTGGAAATGCACCCGCTCGACGTGGAAGACCGCGTGCCGGATTTGAAACAGCAGGACGGCATCGGCCTTTGCAACATCACCAAATGCTGCACCACCGTCTGCCCGGAGGACATCCATATCACCGACAACGCCATAATTCCATTGAAAGAACGGGTGGTGGACAGGTTTTACGACCCGCTATTTTGGTTTTTAAGGCTGTTCAAGAAATAAAGTTGATGGAGGTTGAGGAGGCTTGATGAAGGTTGGTATACCTCGCGCCGCCAAGTTTTGGGCATAGCTACAATCGCAATCTGCTCAAAATCAGGAGCATCAATCGTGTTCATCTGACAAATCCTAGCGAATCAAGGTATAAATCGCGGTATGCCCTCCGTTATCAACTTTTATCAACCTTTATCAACTCCATCAACCAAAACAATAGATTATGTTTCAACTCAAACCTATTTCCAAACAAGGTATCCCGGAAGCCCTGCAAAAAGCCGAGCGCTATCGCCTGCTGAACGAACCGCATTTGGCGGAAAGCATTTGTCAGGACATATTGGACATCGAGCCGGGAAATCACGCGGCAGTTGTCACCATGATTTTGTCCATCACGGACCAGTTTGGCGGGCACACACCAGTCAATGTGAACACCGCCCGCCAACTTCTTCCTTTGTTGAAAACTGACTACGAGCGCCACTATTTTGCAGGCATTATCTGCGAGCGGCAGGGCAGTGCCATGCTGAGGCGCGGAAAAGCCAGCGACCATTTTGCCGCTTACGAGTGGCTCGCTGATGCCATGGAGCATTATGAAAAGGCAGAGACCGTGCGCCCGTCTGGCAACGACGATGCCATCCTGCGCTGGAACACCTGCGCTCGACTTATCACGAATCATCGGCTACAGCCTCGGCCGGAGCAGCACGCGGAGCCTTCGTACGATTGAGCATTGCAAGTTTTTCTAGTTCGTCGAAACGGGTTTGTTCAAATGACCATGCAACTGAAGATTTGTGTGTGTGGGGGAGCTGTATGCACACTTCGCATCGTCAAGTTTTCAGCATCAGTATTACTTCGCGCCGCTAGGTTTTGGGCATGGCTAAAAGCGCAATCTGTTCAAAATCAGGGATGCCAATCATGGTGAACTGACAAATCCTACCGAATCAAGGTGTAAATTTGCCACTTCAATTGTCTCATCATCCTCGTGCCGTTCCGCAGCATCCCCACTTTCAACGAATTCAACGAATTCCACACCGCCGCCAACGGACGGGTGCGCTCGGTGCACGACGACGTGCACGTTTTTCGCTTGCGCGAGGTGGGCCGCGAAGTCGTCGGTAAAATGCCGTTGTTCCGGCAGTGCTTTTACCAAATCGGCTTGATGACCCAGTCGGCCTTCAAAATCAGTTATTTTGAAAAAGAGCACGCGCTGCACGACGCGCAGTGCGTCGTGCTGTTCAAGCCCGGCCAGCTCATCAGCTTTCAGTGCGACCCCGATTGGGACGGCTATGTCCTTTTAATCAAAGAGGACCTGTTGCAGTTCCACCATGCCAATGCGCAGCTCCTGCGGGATTTTCCGTTTTTGGTGCCCACCGAAAACTCCCTCTTTTTCGTCAACGATACCCAATACACCGAACTGACGGAGGTTTTTGAAAAATTGCTCGCCGAGTATGCCAATCTCGCCCGCACTACGTCGGCTTTGCCGCTTATTCAGCTCTACGCCCGTATTTTGCTGCACAAAGTCAACGACTTATATGCTGCGCAACAGGCAGCGAGCAGCCTAAAACACTTGACCGAAAATTCCCGCAGCCTCGAAATAACCCTTGAATTCCTCTACAATCTCGACCGCGACATCGAGCAGATGAAAAGCGTGTCGGAATTTGCGAGCAACCTGCACGTCACGCCCAAGCACTTGGCCGAGGTAGTGCGGAACGTGAGCGGCCTGTCGCCCAAAGACCACATCAACAACAAGCTGCTGAGCGTCACCAAGACCCTGCTCAAGCACACCAACACGAGCATCAACCAAATCGCGGCCCAGTACAACTTCAAAGACCCGGCACACTTTGCCAACTTCTTCAAGCAGCACACCGGCCTAAGCCCACTTGAGTACCGCAACAGCTAACCGCCTTTTTCGCAAGCAGTGCCGAACATTCCGCACAACGTCGAGACTGTTCGGCGGTTTTGACAGACGATTATTTGAAACGATAACATCTCTGTCAACAACATGAAATTCAAACACAACAAAATCGCCCTGTTCGCAGGCATCACCGCTGCCGCTTTGCTGCTCCTCAACTTTCAAAACACCCGTCCCGCCGTCGCCGAAGCCAAGCCCAGCCCCAAACTGCTCGACCCCGCCAATCACACATTGGTCCTGATTGACCATCAGCCGCAAATGGCCTTTGCCACCCAGTCGCACCCCATCGAAATCATCCGCAACAACGCTGCGCTCGTGTCCAAGGCCGCCAAGACATTCAACGTGGCGACGGTCATCACGTCCGTGGCCGCCAAGTCGTTCAGCGGGCCGATTTTTTCGGAAATCACCGACGTGTTCCCCAACGAAAAAATCATTGACCGCACCACGATGAACACTTGGGAGGACGTGGATGCCTACAAAGCCATCACGGGCAAAGGCAAAAAGAAAATCGTTTTCGCCGGGCTGTGGACGGAGGTCTGCATCGTCGGCCCAGTGTTGAGCGCCCTTGCGGACGGCTACGAGGTGTATTTCATCGCCGATGCCTGCGGCGGCGTGAGCAAAGAAGCCCACGACACGGCCGTGCAGCGCATGATTCAGGCTGGCGCGCAGCCCATGACCAGCCTCCAATACCTGCTCGAACTGCAACGCGACTGGGCACGCGGCGCCACCTACGATGCCGTCAACAACATCGCGAAAGAACACGGCGGCGGCTACGGCCTTGGCATCAAGTACGCCAAAGAAATGTTCAACGCGCAAGAAGGCAAAAAATAGAACACCCACCATGCGACACTTGATTCTCGCCTGCGCGTGGTGGCTCCTCGCGGCGGGGCTGGCAGCGCAAACAGCCAGCCCCGCCACAGCGGACTTGCTCATTTTGAACGCCAAAATCACCACGCTCGATGCCGAACGCCCCGAAGCCGAGGCCCTCGCGGTGTCTGGCAACAAAATCCTCCAAGTCGGCTCCAACCGCGAAATAACCGCCCTGCGCGGCCCCAACACCCGCACGGTGGACGCCAAAGGCCGCCGCCTCATCCCGGGCTTGTTCGACAGCCACCTGCACGTCATTCGCGGCGGGCGTTTTTACAACACCGAACTCCGCTGGGACGGCGTGCGCACCCTCGCCCGCGCCATGCAGATGCTGCGCGAACAGGCCCGCCGCACGCCGCCGGGCCAATGGGTGCGCGTGGTGGGAGGCTGGAGCCCGCACCAATTCGCCGAAAAACGCTTCCCCACGTTGGCCGAAATCAACGAGGCTACCGGCGCGGTGCCGACCTTTATCCTGTACCTGTATGGCCACGCATACCTGAACAAAGCAGGCTTGCAGCAGTTGGGCATTGACGAAAACACGCCCAACCCGCCCGGCGGCCTCATCGAAAAGGATGCAAGCGGAAAACCCACTGGCCTGCTCGTGGCCGAGCCGAACGCTTTTTTGCTCTACTCGACGCTGGCCAAATTGCCCGAACTGACGGAGGTGGAGAAATTCAACTCCACCCGGCGGTTCATGCTCGAACTCAACCGACTCGGACTCACCGCCGTGATGGACGCGGGCGGCGGTTTTCAGAATTTTCCCGACGACTACGGCATCACCGACTCGCTCTGCGCGGCAGGCGGCCTCACGCTGCGGTTGCCCTACTACCTGTTTGCCCAAAAGGCAGGCAAAGAACTCGACGACTACACGCGCTGGATTCGCTCCGTCGAAATCGGGCAGGGCTGCGACGACCACGCGCACGGCATCGAGTACTATGTGCAAGGCGGTGGCGAAAATCTCGTGGCGAGCGCAGCGGATTTTGAAAACTTCGACCAGCCCCGCCCCGAGCTCAGCCCGGCGATGGAAGGCCAGTTGAAAGCGGTATTGAGCCTTTTGGTCAAAAACCGCTGGCCCTTCCGCATCCACGCCACCTACAATGAGAGCATCACGCGGTTTCTCAACGTCATCGAGGAGATTGACCGCGAAACCCCGCTGAATGGCCTCTTGTGGTTTTTCGACCACGCGGAGACCATCTCGGAGGCAAACCTGCGCCGGGTGAAAGCCCTTGGCGGCGGCATCGCCGTGCAGTATCGCATGGCCTTTCAGGGCGAGAGTTTCGTCCGGCGCTACGGCAAAAAAGCCGCCGAAGCCACCCCGCCCATCAAAAAAATGCTCGACATGGGCATCCCCGTCGGCATGGGGTCGGATGGCACGCGGGTCAGTTCGTTCAGCCCTTGGGTCGGTCTGTACTGGCTCACCACCGGAAAAACCGTCGGCGGCACTCCGCTCACCAGCGCCGAAAACCTGCTCGACCGCCACACCGCGCTGCGCCTCTACACGCAAGGCAGCGCCCAGTTGGTCGGCCTGCAAAAAGACCGGGGGATGCTCAAGGCCGGCTATCTGGCCGACCTCTGTGTGCTCTCGGACGACTATTTCCAAGTGCGCGACGAGGCCATCCTCCAACTCGAATCCGTGCTGACCATCGTGGATGGCAAAGTGGTGTACGGCGCGGGCGAATTCAGCCAGCTGGCACCACCCATCCCCGCTGCCATTCCGGTGTGGTCGCCCGTGAATTTTTATGGTGGGTATCAGAAAAAATGAGCAGTGCATGGACAAAATCTTCTGGATTCTGATTGTCATTCTTGCGGGAGCCATGTTGCCCGTGCAGGCCGGGCTGAACGCCAAAGTCGGCAAGGCACTCGAAAGCCCGGTGCACGCCTCCTTCCTGTCTTTTGTCATTGGCGCGGTGGCGTTGGTGCTTTACCTGCTCGTGACCCGTCAGCCGGCACAGTGGCAGCAATGGCGCGAGGTGCCCGCCGTCGCTTGGTCGGCGGGAGTGTTTGGAGCGGTGTATGTCACCATCACCATTTTGGCCTTTCCGCGTCTAGGCGCGCCGCTCACGTTCGGGTTGATTGTGGCGGGCCAGCTGTTTGTTGCGCTCTTGCTCGACCATTTCAAAATCCTCGTCGCCGAGCAACACCCCATCAATTTTTACCGGCTGCTCGGGGTGGTGCTCATCGTCGCGGGCGTGGTGTTGATTCGCCGTTTTTGACCATGAAAAAATCTATTATTGCGGTTTTGCTCGTTGTTTCGAGCGGTTTTTGGCAAAAAACCGCTGCACAGGGTTTTCCCGCGTTCAAAAGTTTGCGCTTCAACGAGGACTATTCTTTTTTGCAAAACGATTCCAGCGAGCATTGGTACAAACATTTGAAATACAAACCGCTTGGGAAAAAACAGGCGCATTATCGCTCGTTTGGCGGCGAGCTGCGCTGGCAATACCAGTTCTACAAAAACGAGGAATGGGGCGACGCGCCGCCCGACGACGACGGTTTTCTTTACCTCCGCAACCTCTTTCACGCCGATTTTCATTTTGGGAAAAAATCGAGGCTTTTTGCCCAGTTGAAAAGCAACTTCATGGCCAACAGGCCACAGCCGCCGCGCCAGATTGACGAGAACCAGCTGGACCTTCACCAGTTTTTCGGCGATTTTTCCTTTGGCAAATGGCTTGCCCGAGCGGGTCGGCAAGAGTTCTCGTTCGGGTCGCAGCGCCTTGTGGCCGTGCGCGAAGGTCCGAACAATCGCCAAACGTTCGATGCCGCACGGCTCGTCCGGGAGACCGCACGTTTTCGGGCCGATGCTTTTGTCGCCCGCGCCGTGACCGACCGCCCCGGCATTTTCGACGACGGCGTGGTGCCGCCCGGCGCTTCGCTGTGGGGGCTTTACACCGTGACCAATCAAGTCCGTTTCTTGAAAAACGTGGATTTGTACTACCTCGGGTTTTACACGGAAAACGGTGTTTTCGACGACGGCAGGGGCCGCGAACGGCGGCATTCCTTCGGGACGCGCATCTGGGGCAAAGGCGGCGCGTGGCAGTACGACGGCGAGGCCGTGTACCAGTTTGGCGATTTTTTGGACAAAACAATCAGCGCCTACACGGCTTCGCTGCACCTGCGCTACACGCTCACAGGCGTGAAAAACCAACCTGTGCTCGGCCTCAAAACCGAAATCATCAGCGGCGACCGCGCCCACGACGACGGGGCGCTGCAAACCTTCAACCCGCTCTTCCCGCGCGGCGCTTATTTTGGCCTCGCGGCGCTCATCGGCCCGGCCAACATGATGGACTTCCATCCTTGCATCGAGTGGCCGCTGGGCAAAACCTGGAGCGTGAGCGCGGACTACGACGTGTTCTGGCGGTACAGCCTCGCCGACGGCATCTATGGCCCCAATGTGCGGCCCATCTACTCTGGGCGCGGAACCTCCGCGCGGCACATCGGCAATCAACTCGGCGCCAATGTCACTTGGGAACCCAATCGGCATTTCAACCTTCAATTGGAAGGTACTTGGTTTGCCGCTGGGCCATATCTGCGCGAAGTGGGTGCGGGAAAGGATGTGTTTTTCACGGCGGTGACGGTGCAGTTCAAGTATTGAGAGGAGGGAACTATTCAGGGAGAAAGGCAGCGCCCTAGAATATGTTTTGGGTTCATGTGGCCCAATAAAGCCCTCTTCACGAACACCACCTATTCTCTCTTTTTCAGCCAAGCCTCCAGCGGCTTGACACACTGGAACTTGGGCTTCTCGAAGCGGGCAGGCTCGTCCAAGGCCTCTCGCAAGACTTTCATGGCCGGGCGATAGTCCACCACGCCCATGCCTTCAAATTTTTCCACCGTGCGCATTATGCGCTCCACCTCCCAACTGAATTTGCCAGCGTAGAGGTCGGAGGGGTGGGTACTGCGCTGGATGTTTTCCCGGATGCTGCGAGCGCTGTTCAGGATGCCTTGCTGCACGGCCTCAGGGAAAAGCGTCGTGTCCTCCACGTCATTAGAGGCCAAAAAAGTAAAGGCTTCGTCGGACCAGCCGCTATTGAGGCGGCGCACCAGTTCCTCTTGCCAATCGGGGCGGGTCTTGATTTTGGCCAAGGCACGCTCGCGGATGGCGCGGCTGTGATTGCGGTCTGTGTAAACAAGTAGAAACACCATGTCTTTTTCCACATTGCAGCGGTCAATGTTCTCCACCATGCTGTCGTGGTTGCTGGACTCCCGTTCAGATATAGAATATATGGCGGCGGCATTTCGGACGATGCCCTGCTTTATCCAAAGGAATATGAAAGGGGCAACTGCCAAAGCCCCCAAGGCCGAGGCAGCAACCACAGCGCCCCGATAGACTTTGGTTGGCATGAGTGTTTGCAGACCCTCGTTTAGCAGGATGGTCATACCGACGAGCAACATGACAGGGGTGAGCACAGCAGCCAATCCGCCAAACAACTTAACGATGCCCGGTATCGGGCCGGTCTCTTTATGAATGAAACCAAAAATGCTGGTGCCAATGATGGCTGATAGCATCCCTCCCAGCACCCAAAAAAAACGAGCGGTGGACGAATGGCCGACCCATGCAAACCCGCTTTTGGCACCGATGATTGCCGCGACGGTTGCCGTGCACACCAGCAAGCCAATGCTCAGCAGAATAATTGCCCAGAGATAGCCCACAGCGCCATCGTTGCTCGGCATTTTCTGAAAAAACAAAAGATTGACGAGCCCTAACAGAAGGAGGCTGGCGATGAACAGAAAGAGATTGCCAATGAAAACCATAAAAGAAAAGGAAGATGACGGTTTGGATGGGTTCGTAAAGGTACGGCGCTCGCTGCGAACAAGTTCAGGGTTTGAAAGGCTTCCGATCTTCTTCAACGATGGCGGGACTCTGCAAGAAAATATCCGCGTCACGGCTGTGCTCACTTTTGAAAATACGGGCTGAGAACTTGGGCCAACGGCTGTTGTGTCGTCGTTAATCCGTTCGACAAGCGGCTATTTCAGAAAAATAATTTCCCTCCCGCGCAGCAATATGCCTCATGCCCGCACCATTTAAGAAATGCCAATCAAAATGGATGCAACGCTAAAAAAACACATCGAGCAATGCCTGCGGGGCGACGCAGGGGCACAGCGTCAACTTTTCGAGCGGTACAAAACCTGGCTCTTCCCCATCTGCCTGCGCTACGCCCGCGACCGCCCCGAAGCGCAGGATATGTTGCAGGAGGCTTTCCTCGTCATTTTCAGAGATTTGGGTCAATATAAAGGCGAGGGCGCGCTTGGCGCGTGGCTCCAACGCGTCACCGTCCGTGTCGCCCTACAACAACTCCGCCGCAAAAATCCTCTCCGTTTCGCCGAAGACTACGACGAACTCCCACCCGACACCTACGACTTTAACCCGGATACAGAACTCAACGGCGAAGCCATCCTCCTGATGGTGCAACAACTCCCGGCGGGCTACCGCACGGTGTTCAACCTGCGCTGCATGGAAGGCTTCGAGTACCCCGAAATCGCCGCCGAACTCGGCATCGCCGAAAGTAGCGTTCGTTCGCAATACGCCCGTGCTTGCAAGCAGTTGCGCGACCTGGTGGAGCGTATGTTGGTGCTGGTTTGACCCTAATCTGTCATTCTGAACCGCCGACTGGCGGATAAGAATGACAAAAATCTTTTCTCAACTCCCTCAATCTCTTCAACGCTCTCAACAAAAATTTGTCATGGAAAATAAATCGCCACACGATTCTGATTTTGAAAAATTCGTCCGGCAGACGCTGCAAAAAACGGACGGAACGCCCGACGAAAATACTTGGGCGAACATCGCGGCGCGACAAAGCAGCCGCAACTTTTGGCTGAAGTTCAAATATTATGGCCTCTACGTTGCTCCCGTTGTCGTCTCGCTTGTTTTGGCTGTAGGTGGTTGGAAATATTTTACTTCCAATGCCGACACGCCGACGAATGTTCAGCCTGAAATACAGCAGCCGACAACGCCTTCGCAACAGCCGCAGGCAAACTTGGAAGAGCCTTTGCCCGATGTTGCTATTGCAGAAAATTTACAGGCAAAAGGTGTTCAAGGCAAACCCCTCGCCGCACATTTGCGAAGCAAAGTCCCCGCCACGACGGTGCGTTTTATTGCCGAAAAAGGCTTGCACTACGAAACCCCCGTCACCGGTACCTCCGTTTTTATTCCGGCCAACGCGCTCGTACGCTCCGATGGAAAACCCGTTCGCGGCGAAGTGGAATTTGAACTCCGCGAATACCGCAGCATTCCCGACTTCCTGATTTCGGGCATCCCGATGCACTACGCCGACGAGCGCGGCCAATATTTTTTCAACTCCGGCGGGATGTTCGATTTGCGGGTGAAGCAAAATGGCGAGCAACTGCAACTGGCCGCTGGCCAAGCCTGCGATGTGCGTTTCACTTCGACGCACAAACTGACCAAGCCCAGCCTGTTTTATTTCGATGAAACCAAAAATGGGTGGGAGTATCAACCCGACCCGGCATTCACGAATGAGGAGCGCCCGCCAGTGGTGACGGAAGCGACGGTAGTGCGCAACAACCGGGGGCTACAGGTGGCGTGTTTGCCGAGCGAGTTCGTGTCTTTTGAAAGCGTGATTTGGGAAACCCCATTTTCCTTCGACCCCGAAACGAAGATACAGACATCCGTGCAGATAGGTTACGACTACGCCTTCGGAAAAACAAAAATGCCGGGCTGGTTCCGCAAGCATCCCACTTGGACGAACGACCAGTTGTTGACAGGCTTGGAGCGCAGCACCATTCGCATGAAGCGCCACAAGGACACCGACGATATGTTTTTCCCAGAAGACATCAACAACCTGTTCACCGAATTGAAAGCTTTTAAAGACTGTTATTTCGTTATCAATGATGGACTTGGCGGCAAAAAATCATTCAGCAACGAAGACTTCGATGCCTATTGGGAGCGATTCTCGGTGGTGCAGGAAAACGGAGCGTTGTGTTACGTCTCGTTTTTTGGCAAACAAGGTCTGTTGCAGTTCTACGCGACGCTGGTCGGCAGCACGGAAAATTCAAATTTTGATGCCAACAAAGTGCTGGCGGAGTACGAGCGCCTGCGCGACGAACGCCAGCAAGGCTTTGAAAACCTGGCAAATTCGTGGCGATATTTTGCACAAGCCGCCCAGATGTTTCAAGAGCCGGACGAATGGTGCATGGACATTTATCAATGGTTCGACTACTTCGATGCCAACCTGCCGCTCATGCGCAAACGATACGCCGCCCTGAAAGAACAAGGCCTTGCCGACGACAGGCAAATCGCGTTGCAAGCGTGGAAGAACTGGGAAAAACGTCTGCGCGACATTCGACTTGACAACTACACCAACAAACGCTCCAACGACCAAAACATGGCACGAGGAGAAGGCCTTACTTACGCCCTGCGTGTCACCAATTTCGGCCTCTACAACTGCGACCAGATTTTCAACCTGATAAGACGACTGGCGCGCGACCAAGACCCGACGTTCGTGATGGCTGCCTACAAATCAGCCGACGGGCATCGGGTAGTGCCAAAAACAGTAAGCGTGGTGGAGCACAAGACCCGAATGTTTTTCACCTTGCCCGACCCTGTAAAAATGGTGTATGTCCCAGAGCGCCAAGTTGATATTATCGTGATGGCCACCGATGGGCGATTCTATCGGCTGTCGCGTGAGCAATACGCCAGCCTTGATTTGATAAATCAGAAATCATACACTTTTATCGTCAAAGACATCACCGAAAAAGTACAAACCCCGCGCGATTGGGCGGAGTTGCTGGAGATTTAGCACAACATAGTCGTCGGAAAGCGGTTAAGAGGATGTCTCATAAGTGATGTTTGTTTGACAGGATTGACAAGATTCGCGCTCTTTTTCGGGTAAAAAAACTGTAAATCTTGTTAAGCCTGTCGAAATTTAAACTTGCGAGACAGCCTCTTATTTTTGCGCATCTTTTTATCTGAATCTTTCCACGACATGAAAAAACTCGTTTTCGTCCCTGCTGTGCTGCTCATGCTGGCTGGCTTGGTCGCGTTCACCTTTCAAAACAGCACAACTTATCCTGCGGTCGGCACACTTCAATGGCACACATGGGAAGAAGCCGTTGAGTTGAACAAAACCGCTCCCAAAAAAATCTTTGTGGACGTCTATACTGATTGGTGCGGCTGGTGCAAGCGCATGGATAAAAGCACCTTTTCCGATTCGACGGTAGCGGCCTACATCGCCGCCAACTTCTACGCGGTGAAACTCAACGCCGAACAGAAGGAGGACATCCAGTTCAACGGCCAGACGTTCAAATTCATGGATGGCGGCAACGGTCGCGGGGTGCACACCCTCGCTTATTCCCTATTGGAGGGCAAAATGGGCTATCCGAGTTTTGTTTTTCTCAATGAAAAATATGAGCGCATCATGATTTCGCCGGGTTACAAAGAGCCGAAAGACATCCTGAAAGAACTCAAATTCGCCGCCGAAGAACAATACACCAAGACAACTTGGGAGAAATACCGCGACGAGAATTAGGAGCTTGTTTGATAGTCGCACCAATGAAGAGGGCAGCCCAGCACCGCTGGGCTGCCCTCTTGTCGCATATTTGTCTTCCTTTTCAGGCGAACCTCGCCTTATTTTTTCCACGGCAATTCCAAAATGCGCTGCGCGGCCACCTCGCCCATGCGGATGCCCTCATCGCAATCCATGCGGAAATGCACGCCGAGCGGGATGCGCGAGTAGGCATTTTCCCTAGATAAGTCGTTGAAAGAAGCCAAAGTACGCGGCTCGCTTCTGAACTCCACACGACCAAGATGGCACTTGTCCACCAGCGTGTAGGTGCCGGGGTGCTTGCTGTTGTACTCAAACATGGACGACAGTATTTTGGCACCTGCCCCCCCGAACCCGGAGTGTCCAGAAGGGTAAGCGGGGAAGGCTGGCGTGACCCCATAGAAGCCATCCACCGGATTGTTCAGGATAGGAAGCCAGTTGGCGGCTTCGGGATATGTTTTGGAGATGACGCGACGGATGTACGACACCGGACGCTCCAAACTGTACACATATTTCGATTGCCAGATGCCCACGCTGATGTCTTTGAGCGCCATGCCCATCTTGGCGTAGAGCTCTGCGGCCTCTTCGAGATTGATGCGCTCCAGTTCAGCCACTTGATTCGCTACGGCGACGAGGCGTGCGGGTGGCGAAAACGTCAGTCCGAGAATATCGTCGCTCCAGAACTCGGCCAGCCAACGCTGCTCGTAAGCGATTTTTTCCTCGTCGGGCGTTTTGTTGGGCTTGTTGATAAGGTTGACCGTCTTGTAAACCTCCATCGCTTGGGTGTAAAAAAGCGACTGAGGGTTTTCGCTATATGGGATGGGCGGTCGGGCCAATTGTTCGTTTTCCGAAAGGGCGAAGGTGCGTACCTGACCCCAAAAAGGGAAAAGGGCATGGACAAAATCCGGCACGGTGGGTTCCCAATAGCCCGGGCCAGAGGGAGCATTGTACGGCGGCTGAGGATTCAGAAAGGCATTGTGCGCCGCGTCGTCGGAGCGCGACCACTCGTAGAAGGCCATCGCCACTTCGATGCCGCGTTGCTTCGAGCGTGCTATCACTTCGGGCGATGCTTCGTTGGCATATTGCGCGTTGAGCAGGTCGCGGGTCAACGCTATTTGGCCATACAAATCGGGGTATCGAATCTCCATGTGGAAGAAAAAGCGGGTCATCATGTAGTAGTACACCTCGTTGATGACCGTTGGCCAGTGGTAGTCCAAGTTTTCGTTGAATTGGGGCATGGCCAACTGCGGATAAAGATTCGCCAGCGAGTTGTAGTCGGGCATACCCGGGGCCACAGCTTCGTAAGCGGCAAAGCCCAAATAGCCCAGCGCATTGGGCACAGGTCCTGGCCGATAGCCTACCGCATAGCGGTCGAGGCGAAGAAAAACATCGTTCCAACGAAGATAAACGTTGCTGTCGAATTCTCTCACCAAGGGGCGAGACGGCTCCACTCTAAAATCTTTACAGGCGTTGAACATGAACAACCCGAGCAGAGCCAACAATAAATGCAGTTTAGTGTGTGGAATTATTTTCATGCAGAATACAATTTGTTGCTGGTAGGAAAATGTTTGGGCGGCAGCGCAAATATCGTGCTAAATCACAATGGCTGCGCTATCGCCTCGTGTGGTTTTAAAAAAGCAAAGGTCGCAAATGTTGAGGGAACGGCGATTTCTTTTAGGGAGCGGAAATGGCGCTATGTAAAAAATCGTAAAAACTTAGCGTGCAAAGCCTATTTGCCTATGCGTTTGGTGTTTTGCCAAATCAACAATTGCTCATCAATCAATCGCTGTGTTGTTTCGAGCAAGATAGAGGCATCAGCCTCGAAGATGGGCGGGAAAAAGTGAAGCCAGACGTGTGTCTCTGGTTTTGAGAAACAGCGCAAAAAATGGGGAATAAAGGTGTCGGCGCCCACCCAGGCATCCGAGGCGTTGGCGTACTCAATAGCGATGGGCACCACGCCCACGCCCAAGTCGGCAGCCATGCCAAAAGTGCCCGGCCTGAACGGCAAAGTCGTGCCGACTGCCGAGGTGGTGCCCTCTGGATAGACCAACACCGCCCCTCCTGTCTTCAGCACCTCGCGGGCCGCCTCGCGGGTGCCGGCGCGGCTCGACTTGTCGTGTCGTTTGACGTAAAAAATGCCCGTCATCCGCGCGGCCCAACCGATGAGCGGCCATCGGCCCACTTCTGCTTTGGCAATGGGCACAAAAGGTACCAAGTCCGCCACGGGCACTGGGTCAATGTAGCTGCGGTGGTTGCTGATATAAAGGAAGTTGCCGACGCGCGGCGCCCCCGTCGTGGTCACTTTTATTTTTAAAAAACGCATCAAATCCCTCGCAATCATCTGCCGACGACGCACTGCCCACCATACGTCTTTGCCCAACAATGCCCGACCTATCAGGACTGGCACGAGATGCCCGAAAATGATGGCTGCCATGCCGAAGAGTCGGAAATAAGCCAATAGTGGTCTGTTTTTCATGTGTTTTCGCGTTTGTCAATTTGTTGCATCGCCCTTTCCGTGATGGCTGTGATGGTGAGCGCGGGATTCACGCCCGGGTTGGCAGAAATCATGGAACCATCGCACACGAGCATGTTCTCGTAGCCGAACACGCGGTTTTGGCTGTCAATGACTCCTTCCTCAGGCGATGCGCCCATGACCGCCCCGCCGAGGATATGTGCCGTGCCGGGTATGCCTGCCAAAGGGGTGAGGAAAAATGCGGTGGCTTTGCCGTTCAGAATACGCTCCATCTTCCGCGCCAACTCGGTGGCGCGAGGTATAAAAGCGGTGGGTTTGTCTTTGCCCACTATCGCCGTGCGCATTCCGCCCCATCGGCTGCGGGTGAACGTGACGGTGCTGTCCAGCGTTTGCATGAACAGCAAAATCGTGGTGCTTTTCGCCCAGTCTTTCACCCACGCATATTTCCACCATGCACGCGGGTGGGCCAGCAGCTCGCCAATAATCCGGGCAATGCGCGTCACCATGTTTTTGCCTTCCACATAAGGAAACAGGGACAGCCGCCAAGCGCCGGAGCCAGCGCCATACCGACACACTTCGAGATGGCTATCGGCATCGGTGTGCAGAATGGAGCCGATGGCCACGCCTTTTGAGAGGTCGTCGCGGCCATCCAATTGGGTCACCATGATGAGGCTCTCGTTGTTGGTGCGCACGTCTTGCCCGACCTTGTCGGAGAGGCGAGGCAAGGATGTTTTTTTGAGTTTCAGCAGCAGGCCGACTGTGCCGAGCACACCGCCTGCAAACACCACCCCGCGCGAGCACAGTCGTTTCTTTTTCCCAAACAATCGGGTGGAAGGCCGAAAAAACACTTCGTAGCCATCGCTGCCGTCGGCTCGTCCTCGTGGGCGCACGTCGAACACCTCATGTTCGGCGAGTATCTCCGCGCCGTGCTGTTGCGCCAAGTATAGATAATTCTTGTCGAGGGTGTTTTTGGCGTTGTGGCGGCATCCCGTCATGCAGCTGCCGCAAAAGTGGCAGCCCGTCCGGTCGGGGCCTTTGCCGCCGAAGTAAGGGTCGGGCACCGTTTGGTGCGGCTTGCCAAAGTGAACGGCCACCTGTGTGGGGGCAAAATGGGCTTCTTGGCCGATTTCCTTCGCCAGTGAGTGCAAGGCGTGGTCGTTGTCGAACAAGAGTGGGTTGGAGGCGGCACCGAGCATACGGCGGGCGGTGTCGTAAAAAGGTGCTAACTCCGACTGCCAATCGGTGAGATGTTGCCAGCTGCCCGAGCGGAAAAAGGCGGGTTTTGGCACGGGCAACGTGTTGGCATATACCAGCGAGCCACCGCCTACTCCCGTGCCGGAGATGAAGCCGACGTGCCTGAAAATCGTGATTTTCATGATGCCAAACCAGCGCAACGCAGGCACCCAAAGCCATTTGCGCAGTTGCCAGTTGGTGCGGGCGAAATCGTTGGCCCGATACCATTTGCCTTTCTCGATGACGAGCACTTTGTAGCCCTTTTCCGCCAGACGCAGGGCGCTGACCGAGCCACCGAAGCCGCTGCCGATGATGATGTAGTCGTAGTCCGTCGTGTGAGCCATTTCGGGAGCAAATAAACAGCCCGCCGGGATGCTATCCAAGCCTATGTGCACGGATTCATCGG
The DNA here is from genome assembly GCA_026129545.1 of Saprospiraceae bacterium. NCBI lineage: Bacteria > Pseudomonadati > Bacteroidota > Saprospiria > Saprospirales > Saprospiraceae > Saprospiraceae bacterium. The sequence continues at coordinate 496,091 of JAHCHX010000002.1, read as the reverse complement.
GATTTGCTATGTCCGCGCTGGTCAGCGTTTACAGTGTTGGCGTGTAGGTATAGCCTGACGGTTGTGTTAGGATGTATCCATGACATGAAAAGGGGCCGCTCTTGCTTGTTGGCAAGGCGGCCCCAGTTTTTCACTAACCAAACTTTCTTTTAACCAAAGTTGTGTAAGGCTGCATCGGGGAGATATGCGTTCACTCTCCCCCGTCGGTCTGCGCGCGCAATACTGCGAATTGACCGATTTTTTTCCCGTGTTCGAGACCATCCTCGCTGTCGAACCGATAGTGGATGCAGCCGTAGATGCGCGATTCGGCGGCTTCCCTTGCCATTGCCCGCAAATCTGTTGCATGGTCGGGGAACAAGTACGCCAGCACTTCCGCGGCGGCAGCCGAGAAGGTGGAGTGGCCGGAGGCGTAAGCAGGGAAATTGGGGATGCCCGTCGCGGTGGTGATGTTTCGGTCCACTTCGGTGGGGCGGGGCAGCAGGTAATAGTATTTCACGTCCCAGCAAGCGATGCCGGCATCCTGCACGGCGGTGCACATCAGTGCCATGACGCGAGCCGCACGAATCTCGTTGAGTTGTTTTTCGTGAATCAATTGTGCGGCGCGGCGGTTCCAGTGTCCCGGTGGCGTGTAGGTGCCCACGCCGTCGGCCCAATAGGTGGTGATGCGGAATTGTTCGCGGGTACGGTTTTTCGACATTTTGCGCAGCTCTTCGATATTTCTCTCAAATTCAGGTGAGCCGGGTTGGGGGGGCGGAGGCAGGCGAAGGGAAATCATGGTGGCTTGGTCGAGGTTCCATGTTTTCACATTGCCAAAAAATGGCAACATAGGTGCGCGGGCGGGCACGTCGAGGCTGTGCCATTGAGTGGTGATGCCCCGGCTTTCCGCGTCGGCACGCAGGTTGGCAAAGGCTGCTTGGTTGTTGGCCATGCCCATTCTGTCGGTTTTGGCATAGTCAATGATGCGGGCGGCCACCGCAGCGCCTAGTGCCTCGCCGGCATCGAGGTCGCTTTGCACGTTGGAGCCTGCCCACAGACGGCTGTTTTTGTGTTCAGTTGCCAAGTCCGTCAGGTATTGCACTTCGCCGGGGAAGAGGAATTTGAGCACCTCGCGCGACGCGGCGGCCACTACTGCGTCTTCGGAAGGGTAGGAGGGGAGGTCGTTCGTCGGGATAAGTGGCTGGATGGACGCATCATTTTTGTAGGGCGCCAAGCGGTTGTGCTCGAATTTGGCACGCCAAGCCGTCACCAGCGCATCGTATTGAGCCACTGCCAAGAGTGCGAACGCACGAGAGGCATACGGAGGATTGGCAAAGGGGAATCGTGGATAAGTGGTGGGGTCCATGGGGTTGGGGGCAGGGTAGGTGCCGTCGGCGTTGTAGTTGGGCGGCACGTTGTAATTGGCGGCCAGTTCGCGGGCGATGGCGTGCCAGCGCATCACCCCGTTGGCACCCCAGTGACGGGCGAGTTCCTGTTGTTGGGGGGTGGCAGCGGCCATTTTTGCTTTCAGGTCGGCCAACTCGGCTTGGTAGGCAGCCGATGCGGCGGCTTCTGGTGCTGGCACGGCGATTTCGGCGCTATTGGCAAGGATGTAAGTTTTCCAGTTGGCGGCTCCAGCGTCGAGGCTGGTTTCGGGGTAAAACTCGTAGGCGGGGCTGTCTATGTTTTTGTCGCAGTGGCTGAGCGAAAACAGCAGGCCAAGGCTCAATGCGATGCGGTAGGTGTATGTTATCTTATTCATGGAAAATCAATTTTTTGACAAAGTGCGGTGTGTGAGTCTGCGTTTAGCGTTGGCCACCCATGGTGAAAAAATAGGTGATGCCGCCAGAGAGCACGGTGCTTTGCCCCATGTTGCGTCCGTTCAGGACTTTGCCAGCGGAGGCTTGCACTGCCAAACCTTGCCAGATGAAGTATTTGGCGTAGATGCCGGCAGTGGTTGCTTGCATTTTGTTGGTAGGCTGAGGCATCTCGTTGTAGCGAATGTCGTCGCCGCTGGTGCCGGTGAGGTAATCGAGCCAGACTTCCGCCTGAAACCTTGGATTGATGAAGCCCAATCTGCCGGTGGCATCTATCATGTTGGGTACCGGCACCTCGTCGGTCTCGTATTGGTTGCTGTGAAAAAGATACGAATCGCGGTCGAGTTTGGTGTTGCTGCGCCAGGTGTGGCCCGCTTGCGCGGTGGCGTAAATGCCGAGTGCGGTCGTGTAGTTGAGGATGCCGCGCAAGGAGGCATTTTTGGTCTGAAGGCCGATGCTGAAAGGAAGGAAATCAGGCACATAGTCGCTGACAGGGAAGGAAAATCCGCCCGTGGCTTGCACCTTGAAGGTGCCAAATTCGGATTCCGACTTGAACGGCTGATATTTCACGAACAGCGCGAGGTCTTGCAATCCGCTTTGGCCGGACAGGTAGCTATCGCTGCTTGTCCAGACGTAAGGCAGCCCCACCATTACGTTGAGGTTGTCGGTGATGCCGTAGTTGGTCATCAGCATCACGTTTTGGCCAACGAAGGTGCCGATGTTCAGGTTGGAGCGTTTGTTGGCGCCTTCCCAGTATTCGTCCCAGCTGCTGTGGGAGTATTGGAGCAGGGTACACCATTGCCGTTGATTCATCATCAAGGCATCGGTGGGCATTTGAGCCGATGCGATTTGGAAAGTGGCCGCGAATAACACGGCGAGCAAGTAAAGTTTGCGCATATACGATAGCGTTTTTGTTCAAAAAAACTCCCGCAAACGTATAAGCATATATAATTTGGAAACATTAGAATAGGCTTAGAATCACAGTCGGGGCGTGTGGCTGTGCTTTTGGGTTGGTATTTTTTAAAAAAGCCATCCCGAACATTGGGGCCAAACCGCGTTTGCGTTTTTCCCAAAACTCGAGATGGCTTGTTGATTTCAAAGGCGCGTTTCAAAGACGATTTTAGCGCCGCAACACCACTTGCTTCACCAGCCTGTCTCCATTCGTCGAGGAAAACTCGATGAAATACAGGCCATCGGCGAGGCTTTCCGGGAACACGATTTGGTCGAAATCGAGGCCGTTCACGGTGTAGTTCATCACCTCTTGCCCTTGTGCGCTCATGGCGCGGATTTGCAATTGGCTGCCAGCCCAGTCGGTGAGGTCGGCAAAAACCGTCCCACTCGTTGGGTTGGGGTAGATGCGCACGTCTTTTTCTCCCTGCAATGCAGCAGCGCCGTCGCTGCGGTCGTCGGCGGAGCCATCGTCGTCGAGACTGGATGTGCCGACCGTACAGTTGAACACATTGAGGTAAGCCGAGTGGTAGCCACTATTGCCAACGCGGGAAATGACTTGAATGTAACTTGGGTTGGCGACCGACGGGAGCGTGTATTCAAAGATGTCCGTTTGGCCATTGGCGATGCCGTCGTTGCCCGTTTCCTTGAATCGGATGGAATAGAAAGGTGAAAAATTGGGGTTGCGCACCTCATAGCTGCGACCTGCCGGGGAGGTGTAGGTTGAGTTGTTGGTGGGGCCTTTCGCCACCACCCCTTTCGGCAGTTGGAAAGCGGTATAAAAAAGTTTGTCGGCGCAATTGTTGGTGACGCGGATGCGGTAGGTTTTGTTGCCGGAGCCATCTTTCGTGACGGTGAGCACCTCGTATTTCATGCAGTTGATGGTTTTTGCGTCGCAGGCGGTCTCAATGGGCTGAATGACCACTGCGATGTCTCTGATGGCGATGCCATTGCCGATGCGGCCAATCAAAGTGGCGGCACCTGTGGCGAGGTCGAGGCGATACAGATTGTCGTTGGAGGAAGTGCCGGGGTTGGCTGCCAGATACGCCACGTTGGAGCCGTTGAAGGGGTTGTAGAAAATGTCCATGTCGGCGGTGGCATCGGCGAGGTTGATGGCGATGCCTGTGGTGCCGACGGTGTTCAGCACGCCGTCGTTGGGCGGTATCTGGGTAGTGAGTACGCTGAGCGAGTCATCGAAGTTATACAGGGTGGTGGTCGTGGCGCCGTTGAAGCTGTTGGTGTAGGCCACCGTGCCGATGGAGGGGTCTTTGCCCGCGTTGATATCGGCTGCGGCAAAAACGAGGTTGCCATCGGTGGCCACCAACGCGCTCGTGACGGGGTGCAGGCGGAAGTTGGAGTTGTCGCTGCCCGTCACGCGGATGCGGTCCACGGTGGGGTTGAAATCAAAGCCAACTTTCCCCATGTTGGGTTTCAGGATGAACGAGGCGGGACCAATCGGAGTGGCTGCTCCGGAAGCGAGATTGAGGGTGTAAAGACGGCCTTCGCCAGTCATGGCATTGTAGCCGAGCGCATAGAGTTCGCTGGTAGCGGGGCGAAAATCCATGCCCACCACCGTCTGACCCGCAGCGATGCCACTAAGCGGCACAATGTTGCGAACGATGCCCGGCATGCCCGAATCAAAAGAAAGCAGGAAATTGTTGGCGGCAAGTGCCCACACGATTTGGCCAGAGATGGTGGCCGGAATGGTGCGGTCAATGAGCACGGCTATGTCGCTGACCGGGATGCCAAGGTCGCCGACGAAGGTTGTTTGGCCTGTCATCAAGTTGACGCCGAAAAGACTGCTGGTCGAGCTGGTGCCGACATTGGCGACGAGGAAGGCGCGGTTCATGTTGGCTGCTGCGTCGAAAGTGATGTCCATGTCCACCATCGCGTTGGTGCTGTTCACCATGATACCCGATGTGCCGATGGTGTTCAGAGTGCCGTCGTTGGGCGGTATTTGGGTGGTCAGCACATTGAGCGAAGCGTCGTAGTTGTAAAGAGTGGTGGCGGTGGCGCCGACATAGCTATTGGTGTAAGCCACTGCGCCGACGTTGGGCATGGCGGCAGCGTTGGGGTCGGCGGCGGCAAAAGCCAAATCGCCATCGGTGGCGGCCAAGGTACCGTTGACGGGGTTGAGCCGGAAGTTGGAGCCATCGCTTCCGGTGACGCGGATGCGGTCCACGGTGGGATTGAAGTCGAAGCCAACCATGCCCATGTTGGGGTTGAGCACGAAAGCGGCGGCCCCGACGGGCGTGGCGACGGCGGTGTTGCGGTTGAGGGTGTAGAGCCGCGCTTGCCCGTTGCTGGCATTGTAGCCAAGCGCAAAGAGCTCGCCTGTGTTGGGGCGAAAATCCAGCCCCACGATTTCTTGTCCCATTGCGACACCGCTAATCAGCCTGCTATCGAGCAAGTTGGCGGGCGCGTTGGCCATGAACGAGACGAGGTTGTTGCCGGAAAGGGCGTAGATGGTTTGGGCGTTCAGGTGATTGCCCAAAAAAGGCAAAGCGACGAGGGTTGCTCCCAATACGAGTTTGGAAAGCGGTGTGAACAACTTTGACATGATGGTAGTTGGATTTGAACTGTTTGAAAAAATGGTTTCAGCACAGGCAGGGGGCGGTGCCTGTTTTCCAACTACGAGTGGTATGTTGCTTTTGGATTTCGGAATCGCGAAAAAACGAGAAAAGGTAAAAACTTGGGTAGAGGGTAGAAGGCGGAAGGCAGAGGGCTGTGAGACCTGATTTTGGGTTGAATACTGTTTAAATTGAAATGAAATCAGCCTTCTATACCTCGTGCCGCCAAGTTTTCAGCATCGTCTAGGGTAACGTTTACTAAACTTTTGAAGTTTAGTAAACGTGATCTCATCCTTCCAACCATGCTGAAAACTTGGCGGCACGAGGTATAGAAGACTTGATTTTTAGCAAAATAGTGAGCCAAAATCTGTTTTTCAAAATTCAGGATGACTCATGTTTAGGGCGTTCGCTCTCTACACAATTGATTTTTAAAAAAATAATCTCCGAACTCTCGCTTGGGCACTATCCTGCCTCATGCTTTACTCCGTTGGGGCGCACATGGGAATAGAGCCGTCCGCTTTTCTGAATACCAGTTTTTTCAGTTGCGCTTGCTCGTATCCTTCCGTGCCTTCTTTGATTTTGAGGAATTGGTTGGGTTGCACATTGGTCACCGTTTGGGTGATGCCGCTGGCAGGCCATTGGATGGTGATTTCGTCAATCATCGTTGCTGCGCCAATGCCAATCTCGCGGCGCAGGGGCGAGCAACCGAAGCTGGCACCTGAATTGACCTCGCGGTAAACCATTCGTTTTTTGCCGTTTTCGGTAAATTTTACCGTCACCTTTGCCCCGATGGCGGCTCGGTTGGATTTTGTTCCTTCGAGTTTCAGGTAAATCCAATGGTTGGCGTTCTCTTCCATGTTCAGATAAAGGGAACTTGGGTAAGCATCGCCACGAAATGCGCCGCCCATATCGGTAAATATGTCTTGGTCGCCGTCGTTGTCAAGGTCGGCAAACGCGACACCGTGACCTTTTTGCAAATTCCCGACACGGGCTGCGACCGTCACATCCTCGAACCGCTTGCTCCCTATGTTTTTCAGCAACTTGTTGGGCACCAGCGAGCGGTAATTGGGGTTGCCTGTGCCGAAGTAAAGGTCAAGGAAACCGTCGTTGTCAATGTCGCCAAAATTGGCCCCCATGGCGAACACTATCGGGTTGAGATTGACTTTTTGCGACACATCGGAGAAGGTGCCGTCGCGGTTGTTTTTGAAAAGCCTGACTTTTCCTGTTTCGTCGTTGGCTTTTTTCAATGCCTCCAATGCGGCATAGTGGGATAGCGGGCGGTCGAAATCGTAGTTGCAGACAAAAATATCGAGCCAGCCGTCGTTGTCGAAATCGAAAAAGCCCGTGGGAAAGGTGCGGGTTCCTTTTGGGAACCCTGCTTTTTCATTGACGACGCTGAACATAGGGGGCGAGTTGAGCACCCTTTGATTTTCGAGCAGCAAAAACTGGCCGTGTTGTGTGGAGATGAAAATGTCGGGCCAGCCATCGTTGTTGTAGTCCCCAGAGGTGACACCTTTCACAAAAGCAATGATGTGCACCAAATTGGGCAATGCCGTGTTGGTGAAGGTGCCATCCTGATTGTTGAGATACAGCTCACATGGGTGCAAATCGTCGGGCGATGTGGTTTCGTTTCCGATAAACACGTCGAGCCAGCCGTCGTTGTTGAAGTCGTTCCAAGTAGCGGTCTGGGTGGGATGGAATGATAAGATGCCAGCCGCCTCGGTCACGTCGGTAAAGGTGCCATCCCCGTTGTTGCGCAGCAATGAATTGGGCTGGTTGCCAAAACCAAATTGGCCCTGCCAGCCGCCGCGAAGCACAAAGATGTCGAGCCAGCCGTCATTGTTGTAATCCGTTGAGGTCATGTTCAGCCCTCCGGTGATGGCGCTGAGACCCGACGGCTGCGAAAGGTCGGAAAAAGTGCCGTCGCCATTGTTGCGGAAAAAGTGCATGGGGTCGTCAAGCCCCCAAGCAGAGCTAACGATGTCCAAAAAACCATCGTTGTCGAAATCATCCACGATGACACCGCCAGAGCGATTGTTGGTGTTGAGTTTCAAGTCGGGTGCCAAATCGAGAAAAGGTGTGACACGTTGGCTGGCTGTATATTTGTCGAGATTGGGGATGAGCCATTGAGCAGGCACTTTTGCGGGATACTCCCCTAAAGTCATGTAAGCGATATTGAGCAGCCAGCGGGAGTCATAGTCATCGGGGGCTTGCGTGAGCAGCTTTTCATACACTTGTATGGCCTTTCGTGCTCCCGTTTTGTCGTGGTGAACGCCACCACCTTTTATCGGCAGGATGCAGGATTCGGCGTTGTGGCCGTCCACGCAATTGTTGCGCTCGCCCAAACGCAGATAGGCGACTCCAAGACCCTTCAACACTCTGTTGAGCGCGGTGGTGTCTTCTTGGACGTATTTCAGTAAATCCTCGTAAATCGCCACTGATTGCGCCTCGTCGCCATATTCCAGCAATGTGGCGGCTTTGACAAATTGCATATTGAGCCGTTGAGCCATGTCATTGCCGGCAGCCGCTATGACCGAATCGCTAAACTGGATGCGCCTATCTGAAGCATAAAGGTTATCGGGGTGCAATGACTTTTGCCGAGCTTCGGCAAGCAGGTCTATCATTTTCTGGTGCGAGTTGGGCGCGGTGGTTTTGGCAGGCTCGTTTCCACAGGCACTGAAAAAAAGTGTGAGCGCAAGGGCAAAAAGCAAAACGCGGTATATGCAGAAATGGGCCGGACACGCCCTTCTTAGGAACATTAGCATAGAGCAGTCAATGTGTTTTAAACAATTCTGATTCATTCAAATTTGTCAAAGAGTGGTCTCTAACAAATCACTTTCGGGGCAAACGTCTTCATCTTTTTTTAAAAAACGACTTAGAAGTTAATTAGAATGACAAGATTGCTCATGCGCGTCATTCTGGTTTAAGCCTTTGGGATTTTGTAACCGAAGCATTTTTCACCCTACCTTCGCCCGCGTTTTTTCACCCGCCCCAATCTCGCGCTGTCGGGGTCGCTGCGGGCATTGCCCAACCATTTTTCTTTCCAAATACATTTTATGGACGCGAATAGCCGCATTTACGTTGATTCTGAAATCGGAAAACTCAAAAAAGTAATCGTTCACCGTCCCGACGAGGGCATCGCACGCATCACCCCCAAACGCGCCGGAGAGCTCCTGTTCGACGACATCGTGCACCTGCCGAATATGCAGGACGAGCACGACATATTTATAGGCGTGCTCAAAGCATTCTTGGGAAAGGAAAATGTGCTCGAAGTGCGCGACTTGCTAGCCGAAAGCACCCGCGACGAAGAGAGCAAATACGAGGTGATTAACAAAATCACCGATTTCGAGGAACTGCCCTATTCCTTCATCCCGCGGCTCGCAGGGCTGTCGCCCGAACAATTGGCCGACACGCTCATCACGGGCTATCTGGAGCCGGAAGACCGAATTTTGTTCGACCCCATTCCCAACCTGATTTTTACCCGCGACATCGCCGTGACGGTGAAAGACTACGTCATCATCACGAAGGCCAACAAGTCGGCGCGTTTTCGGGAAAATTTTCTCACGCGGCTCATTTTCAGCAGCCACCCCGTGTTTCGCCGCCTCAAAGCCGATGGCAAAACAATCAACCTCAACCGCGTGGACAAGTTCCCGCCCAACAAAAAAGGGGAGACCATCAGCGTGGAAGGCGGCGATGTGATGGTGTTCAACAAAGATTATCTGCTCATCGGTTGTTCTGAGCGCACCAACGAATATGCGTTCCAGATGATAAAGAACTACCTCTTCGACCGGGGCATCATCAAGAACGTGGTGCAGGTGAACATTCCCGCCGAACGCACCTATATGCACATTGACACGGTGTTCACGCAAATCAATCACAACCACATCGTGGGTTATTTCCCCATTGTGAAAGAAGGTCTCGGCTCTTATGTGGACGTGCACCGCTCCAACGGCGAGACCATCGAGTACCCCAGCCTGCGCGACTTCCTGCTCGCCGAGGTAAACCCCAATATGGAGTTTATCTGGGCCGGACGCGGCGAAAGCCCCTACCAAGAGCGCGAGCAATGGACCGACGGCTGCAACCTCGTGGCGCTCAAGCCCGGCGTGGCCATCACCTACGACCGCAACCCCGTGACCGAAAAAGCCTTCAAGGAGTTCGGCTACAAAGTCGTCGGCGCCGAAAAACTCCTGCGCGACATTGACAATGGCAAAATCACCCCCGACAAGGTGGAAAATACGATTATCACGATTCCCTCAAACGAACTTTCACGGGCAAGGGGAGGAAGCCACTGCATGACTTGCCCCATCGAGCGAGAGGAAATTTGATGATGGGCGATGAACAGCTCCTCGATCGCTCTGCGCGCTATTCATCGTCCATCATTAATCAGTCATCATTGAAAAATGTATTCACACGAAGTAGAAATCCGCGTCCGCTATGGCGAAACCGACCAGATGGGCTACCTCTACTACGGGCACTACGCTCAATACTACGAGGTGGGCCGGGTGGAGACGATTCGCTCATTGGGGCTGACCTACAAAGAGTTGGAGGAAAAACACGGTATATGGCTGCCAGTGGTAAGCCTCGATATGCGCTTTGTGCGCCCGGCTTACTACGACGATTTGCTGACGGTGCGCACCACCTTGCGCGAATTGCCCGCCGAATACATTACCTTTCACGTTGAAATTTTCAACGAGCGAAAAAAACTGGTGAACGCTGGCCGCGTGCGGCTTTGCTTTTTTAATGCCCAAACCAAAAAGGTGGTGCCCGCGCCCGCGCATTTGCTGGAAAAACTGATTCCGTATTTCACGGTGAACGGTTGACCGGGCACCGTGCATCGTCAACCGTGTACCCATGAGCGATTTTTTCACCCGCCTATATCATTATTTTCTCTACCATCCTTTGTGGCTTCGATTGGTGGGGTGGTCCAAGACGCACTCGTTGCCGGGCCTTCAACGCATCCCGCTTTACAGCCTCATTGTTTTTATCGTCAAGGAAACCCGCGACGATGCCATCACCACCCGCGCCAATTCGGTGGCGTTCAGCCTTTTCTTGGCGCTTTTCCCCGCCATCATCGTGTTGTTCACACTGTTGCCCTACACCCCGCTCTACGAGATGAAAGTGTCGGTGGATGGGGTGCCAGAAAAATTTCAGGATGTGCTGCGCAACAGCATCTCGGAAGTGATGCCGGGCGAGGCAGGCCAGATGTTGTTCAACACCATCGAGGACATTGCAAGCAAGCCGCGCAGCGGGCTGTTGTCGTTCGGTTTTTTTCTGGCGATATGGTTTGCGTCCAACGGGATGCTCTCCATGATGCGGGGCTTGGAGAAGAATTACAAAAGCACTTTTAAGCGTCGGACGGATTTTCAAAAACGCCTCATCGCTATTCAATTGACCTTTCTCGTGGGGTTGGTGCTGATAGCGTCGGTTGTTTTCGTGATATTGGGCAACGTCATTCTCAACCTTGTTTTCACTTATGTCCAAGTGGATGTGCTTTCGCAGGCGGCCTTCTTCGGCCTGCGTTGGGTGGTGGTGCTGTTGCTGTTTTATTCCCTGTTCTCCACGATATATCGCTATGGCTCTTCCACGCGCCGAAAAATCCCCTTTTTCAATTCGGGGGCGATGCTCGCCACCGTGCTTTCCATCCTGACCTCGTGGGGCTTTTCTTTCTACGTCAACAACTTCGGCAACTACAACGCGCTCTACGGCTCCATCGGCACGCTCATCGTGCTCATGCTGTGGATTCAGTTGAACTGTATGATTCTGCTGCTTGGGTTCGAGCTGAATGCGGGCATCGCGGTACTCAGAGACCAGCGGCGAGAGAAGCGAGAGGCGGAAGCGGCGGCCAAGCAGTGAGTTTTGGACTTATTCGTATTTTGGCTCCGAAGAATCTGCAAGCCATGACGCAATACCCCCACGATGAATTTTTCAAGTATCTCTTTTCGCTCACGGGCGTGGCGCGTGAGTTTCTCTCTGCCTTTTTGCCAACCGAGTTGTTGGAGTGCATGGATTTAGACACCCTTGCCCCAGACGACACAGAGTATATCACACCCGAACTGGCTTCCGTTTTTTCTGACAAAGTTTTTCGATGCAGATTGAAGGGAATGCCGAGCGGGAAACCGCTCACGGCTGTCGTGGCTATTTTGTTGGAGCACAAAAGTTTCGCTCCTGCGTACCCGCATTTTCAATTGAACGAATATCGCCAGCGTATTTGGTCGGAAGCGGTCAGCAAAGGCGAAAAGCCAGTAGCCGTATTGCCTGTCATTCTTTATCACGGCAAAAAAACGTGGAAAAAACAGCCGATGGCGCATTATTTCGGGCATCTGCCCAAGCCACTCGAACCCTATATCGGCGAGTTCGACTATTGGCTGGTGGATTTGTCCAAACATAGCGATGGGCAACTCTTGAAACTGCGCCTCGGCTTTCTTGCTTATGGGCTTCTGACCATGAAACATTCGCAGGACAAAATTTACCTCGTCAACCAAGTGATGGTCATCTTTGAAAAAGGCGAAGAGTTTCTTTTAACCGAGGAAGGTCGTATTTTTGTGGAAACTTTGTTCATCTACTACGCTCGCATCGCCAACTATCGGGCGCAAGATTTGAAAGATAAAATCATCGAAAATATGGGACAAACTGCAAAAAGAGCCTTCGTTTCGACCTACGAACAGATAAAACTCGAAGGCAAACTCGAAGGCAAACTCGAAGGAAAACTCGAAGGAAAAACCGAGCAGGCCTTGATTGTCGCCAAAAACCTTATGCTCGAATTCCCCACCATGAGCGACGAGCAGATTGCCAAACTTACCGGCGCGTCCAAAGAAGAAATCATAAAACTTCGCCGAGAAGCACCGCCTCGAGAACGAGGATGATGCCCATTTTTCCTTTGTTAAACAAAACCGCCCCACCTGCGTTTTGCCCCCCATGAAAAACATCCTCCAAATTCGCACCCTCGGCGAGTTGAAAAATAGCGGCTACCAACCCCGCTCCGTCAAAGAAGAGCTCCGCGCCAACCTCATCGAGAAAATCCGCAACAAGGAAACCATTTTCCCAGGCATCTTCGGCTTCGACGACACGGTGCTGCCCGATGTGGAGCGGGCAGTGCTCAGCCGCCACAATATACTGCTGCTCGGCCTGCGCGGCCAAGCCAAGACCCGCATCGCCCGCTTGCTTATCAACCTGCTGGACGAATACATACCCGTCGTGGCGGGCAGCGAACTCAACGACGACCCCCTTGCGCCCATAAGCCGCCACGCCAAAGATTTGATTGCCGAAAAAGGCGATAGCACCCCCATCGGGTGGCTCCACCGCGACGAACGCTATGTGGAAAAGCTCGCCACGCCCGACGTGAGCATCGCTGACCTCGTGGGCGACGTGGACCCCATCAAGGCCGCCAACCTGCGGCTGCCCTACTCCGATGAGCGCGTCATTCACTTTGGTCTCATCCCGCGGGCGCATCGTTGCCTGTTCGTCATCAATGAGCTGCCCGACTTGCAGGCACGCATTCAAGTGTCGTTGTTCAACGTGCTGCAAGAAGGCGATATGCAAATCAGGGGTTTCAAACTCCGGCTGCCACTCGACGTGGAATTTGTTTTTACGGCCAACCCCGAAGACTACACCAATCGCGGCAGCATCATCACCCCGCTCAAAGACCGCATCGAGAGCCAAATCACCACCCACTACCCCACAGCCATCGAGATAGGCCGGCGCATCACCGAGCAGGAATCGCGCATCACGCCTGAGCAGCGCGACAAAGTTCAGATTCCGAGCATGCTGAAAGACCTGATTGAGGAAATCGCCTTTGCCGCCCGCGAGAGCGAGTTCGTGGACAAAAAAAGCGGCGTGAGCGCCCGCCTCACCATCGCTGCTTACGAAAATCTGTACTCCACTGCCGAGCGTCGCCTCCTGCGCAATGGCGAGGGCAAAACCACTGCCCGCATCACGGACTTTTGGGGTGTCATCCCTGCCATCACAGGCAAAGTAGAGATGGTGTATGAGGGCGAGCAAGAAGGCCCGCACGCGGTTGCCCTGCATCTCATCGGCCAAGCCCTGAAAAAGGTGTTTCTGCAATACTTCCCCAATCCCACCAAACTCAAGCGCGGCCAAGAGCGCGACCCCTACGGCGTGGTGAAGGCTTGGTTTTCGGCGGGCAACACGGTGGATTTGTTCACCGACCTCGCGGACAAAAAATTCCGCCAAGAACTTGACCAAGTGGCGGGCCTCAAAAAAGTGGCTGAATCGGCAGGCGTTGATGCCTCAGAGATTTACACCTTCATGGAGCTGGCGTTGCATGGGCTTGCCGAGTTCGAAGTCTTGAGCAAAGAGTTCATACAGACCAAGTGGGTGTTCAAGGATTTTCTCACGGGCAACTTGAAAGATGAGGACGAGGAGGGAGGCGATTTGCGGGGGTTGTTCAATTAGTTTTGGATGAGTATCGGCTTGATGGTCTCCAATTTTTGAGTCCAGTCGTTTTTTGAACGCCCAAGCTGCTCCAATTCGCTTTTCAACTCCACGGCCTTGCTGAGGGAATCAAGTGATTTGCTGCCAAAAATCTCAAGCTGTAGGCTGTTGTTGACTTGGTGTAGCTCTTGTTCCCTTTTCCTTATTTCATGCTCGATGCTCCCTAGCTGCTCGACAATGACTTCAAGAATCCTTTCCATCGAAATTTTGCGGCGAGCGGAAGAATCAGGCTCTCGAACAAGATTGTCCAAATCATTGCTGTAAACCTGCCACAACCCCGCCATGGGGTCGTTGCCCACGGTTGAGATGACCCTATCCACAAACATCAAATCATTGCTGGCCTTCCTATGCCTGTTGAGGCGGTCGTATTCCGATATGACATACTTGTCATCCACCAAAGTAAAAGAGTTCAGTCGCGTCGGCACGGCGACCGCGTAATACGAGAACCGCTCGCCAAATCGCTTCAAGCATCTGACGACGTGCGTGATGGTCTCTTTGGGCAACAACTCCAACACTTTAATTTCCGGGTAATCAATCATCGAAGAACTGGCCTCAGACATCTGTATAGGCAAAGCAGCGAATCGCTCGTAGCGAAGTGATGTTTGCTGGGCCATCGTTGCCTCTACCTTCTCGTAGTAAAGCTCGTACTGCCGGAGCGCAAACGGCTTGATTTGGTGCGCGGCCTTGCTCAGATAGTGATAGACTCGAAGGTGCTTGGTTGCCTGACAGGCGAATCGCGCCAAATCCTCGAAGTAGTCATGCAAAAAAGAATTTTGCTTGGTTTCCTCTTGCTGAATATGGGCGGCCAAGGCATGGAAAGCCGCCACGCTATTGTGTCGCTCTAAAAGGCGCTCCTCGTTGAAGGGGGTGCGCAAATAATCAAGAGGATAGTCAAAATCCGTGACCTCCAAGTTGAAAAGATAGCACATCAACGCCAGCTCCTCTCTCGAAAACGTGGCTTTGCGCAACAGGACATAAGCAGCTGGCCTTGACTTGGCCAAAAATGGCTTTTCCGCAAAGTCATATACGCTCAGACCCAATTTTTGAAGGATGTGACGGAGGCGATGTCCATCGTGGCGTCCATTGACAGATGGTTCGTCGTCTTGTTTGTGAAGTTGCTGCTCTTCCATGCCGCCTGCGCAATTTGATGCGCGAAGGTACGGCGGGACTATTTCGGCCATGCGGCCTTGAAGTTTATGTTTTTGTAAATTAACATCTCAAAAAGTTTACAATTCGATAATCCTTTATTGAATTGTATAACGGCAAAATTGCTATATTTTTGTGAACTTCAAAATTTGTCAAACGCATGAACCATGAAAATAAAAGTCCACTTTTGTCGCCCGCCTCCGAATTTATTTTGTGAATGCCCAAAAAACAAAAAAGGCATCCCTTTCAGTGGCATGAAGAGGAATGCCCATAAGCGCAATCCAAGAAGGAAGACGCTACCTTAAAGCATAGGTTGGGCAAATGTAATCGGTTCTGATTGCATTTGCCGTGCGTCGGACTTCGATTTTCAACATTAAAAAAATCGAAAAATGAGCCGCACAATCATTGTAGAGCACGACCGGTACGAATTGTTCTGGTTTTTCCTGCTCATCCTCCTTGTACTTTACACGTTCGACCTGATTCAGTTTCCATCCAAAAATAATCCAACTTCAGAGGAGAAAGTGGGGCAAGGTACCCATGACCACGACCCCCGTCCTTTGAGCTTGACGGACCTAGGTATTGAAATGGCAGGTCGAGAAGTCACGCTCATGCCGTGCAAAATGATTTACACGCATTTCGACGGAAGCCAACATTTGACCGTTTTTGAGAGCCTCGACGAACCCGGAGCGGAAATTCTTGTCCTGTCAAAGCAAGAGCCGCTGCCGCGTGATATAATGTGGGTTCACGGGGTTGTGCAAGTCAACCAAAAGAACCGCGACAGCTACCAGATATACATGGAGGATGGACAGTTTTTGCCCATACGCCTTTAGAAGACCTGTTGCGGCGGCCCGGGCTTGGTGTGAGGTGAAGGAAACCTCCAAACAATCAATCGCAGTCTTTTCCGAAAAATCTATCTTAGCGGGCGAAAGGGAGCCATTCCCCTTCGCCTTTTTCTTCACAAAACAACTCACACCATGTTCGGTCAAAATCAACGCGGCGGCTCCGGCCTGCCCATCAAATTCCTCATCGCCCTCGTCTTGGCGGGGTTTGCGCTGTGCAAGTATTACGGTACCACCTCTTTCAACGAAATCACGGGCGAAAAGCAGCACATCGCCCTATCGCCGGAGCAGGAAATTGCGCTTGGCCTGCAAAGCGCCCCTCAAATGGCCCAGGAAATGGGCGGTCTCAGCCGCAATCAGCAAGCGGCCGCCATCGTCAAGCAAGTGGGTCAGCGAATCGTGCAAAACTCGGCAGCGCGCCAAACACCCTATCAATACGATTTTCACCTGCTCGCCGACCCGCGCACCATCAATGCTTTTGCTTTGCCCGGTGGTCAGATTTTCATCACCGAAGGCCTGCTCGTGCGTCTCTCGACCGACGGCCAATCGCTCAACGAAGATATGCTCGCGGGGGTGCTCGGTCACGAGGTGGGCCATGTGGTGGCGCGGCATAGTGCCGAGCGCATGTCGCAAATGGAGCTGGCACAAGGGCTGACGGGGGCCGTCACGATGGCGACTTACGACCCTTCCAACCCCAACATGGCCTACATCGCCCAATCGGTGGCCAACATGATAACGATGAAGTATGGCCGCGAGCAAGAACTCCAAAGCGACAACCTCGGCGTCCGGTTCATGCTCGAGGCGGGTTACAACCCCGAGTATCTCATTCAGGTGATGGAGGTGCTGAAACAGGCAGCTGGCCCCAACCGCACCCCCGAATTCCAAAGCACCCACCCCGACCCCGAAAATCGGCAGGCAGAAATCCAGCGAGCCATACAGGAATGGCGAGGCAAGCTGGGGAAATGAGCGTGCGCTCAGCGTGATGCCCTGAAAGAGGCCGTCTCGCAAGGTTGAATTTTGACAGGATTTACAGGCCTCTTCATCGAAGAAGAGCATATATCCTGTAAATCCTGTCAAAAAAATCACTTGCGAGGCTTCCGCTTGGCTGCTATTTAAACCCCTTCTAAAACCGCTGCCAACCGCGTTTTCTCTAAACGTTTTCCGCTTGTTGCGGTTTCCCGATTGCTTACGTCACACAGGCGAAAAACCGTCGGACCCTTCGCTCGGATGCCTGCACAAACACTGCCATGCAATCATACCGCAACCTCCTGTTGGCCTGCTATGCCCTGCTCGCTGTAGCTAGTCTTCTCCTGCTCACACGACTGAAATTCACCTTTGATTTCGAGCAGTTTTTTCCACAGGGCGATGCCGACTGGGAATTTTTCAAAAACTACATCAAGGATTTTGAAAGCGACGACAATTTTCTGCTCATCGCCGTAGAGCGCCGCGACGGGGTGTTCGAGCGGGCGTTTCTCGAAAAATTCCACGATTTCACTTTGAAAGCGGGCGAATTGCCACACGTCACGTCCTCCACGTCGCTGACGAAAATGCAGTACCCGCTGAAAACGCCGTTCGGCATCACGGCCATTCCGGCGATTCACATAGACGACCCTTCCTATTACGCTTCTGACCGGGAGCGGGTGTTGCAGGACAAGCGTTTTGTGCACAACCTCATTTCTGACGACGGCACCGCGCTCGCCGTGGTGCTCAAAACGGTGAACCAAAGCACCCTTCCGCAGGCTCAGGAACTGGTAGGTGCGCTGAACGCGCTTTTGAAAAAGTATGATTTCGACGAGGCGCACCTGTTGGGCAGGGCATATTTTCAGACAGAAATGGTGCGGATGGAGATGCGTGAAATCTCGGTCTCCACGGTCATAGCCGCTTTGCTCGCTTCTTTGGTGCTGTTCTTTATTTATAGGCGCTGGCGCATGGTGTTGGTGGCTATGGCGGGGGTGGGGCTGTCGCTCCTCTTTTTTCTTGGCCTGCTGAGCGCCTTGGGCAGGGAGCTCAACGCGCTGGCCGCGCTCTATCCCATCCTGATGTGCATCGTCGGGGTGGCCGACACGATTCACCTGAGCAGCAAGTATGTGGACGAATTGGAAAAGGGGCATGACCGTGAAACGGCGATTCGCACCACGATGCGTGAGGTGGGGTTGGCTACCTTCATCACCAGCATTACCACAGCAATCGGTTTTGCGTCGCTGCTGACCAACCGCACCGCGCCGATTCAGGGTTTTGGCCTCAATGCGGCGCTTGGCGTGCTGGCTGCCTTTTTCATCATTTACGGGTGGTTGTGGGCCATATTGCCGCGTTTTGGTAGCGAACAATTGGTGCGTTACACCCCCGAGTATGCTTTTTGGGGCCGTTTCATGGCATGGACGCATCGCTTCACGCGGGAGAAAAGCCGCTCTATCGCATGGGTTTCGCTCGGCCTATTGGCAGTGTGCCTGCTCGGCATTTCCTTGATAAACACCAATTATCGCATCAAGAGCAATCTGCCGCGTGGCCAAAAAATCACGACGGATTTTCTGTATTTTGAAAAAAAATTCTCCGGGTTCAGGCCTGTGGAGTTTGCGGTTTTTCCGCAAAACGGTCACAAAGCCGATGATTTCGAGGTGTTGCGCGAAATGGATAAGCTCGAGAGCCATCTGCGCACTTATTCACCCGTCAAAACGCTCGCCTCCGTCAACGACCTCTACCGAAGCATACGCGCCATGAATCATGGCAACCGACCGGAGGCATATCGTCTGCCCGACAGTTTGGAGGAGTTCAGGCAGATTCGGCGCATTGCGGAGCGGGTGCCAGCCTCTTATTCCGAAGTTTTGTTGAGCAAAAACCGCGACAAGGCTCGCATCGCCGGGAGAATGCAGGATGTGGGACGCGACACGGTGGCGCTCATGCAGGCAAGCATCGAGCAGTGGTGGCAGGAGAACACGGACTCTGCCGTAGCAAAATTCAAGATTACTGGCACGGGGGTCATTTTGGATAAAAATTCCGCTTACATCCGCGACAATATGCTGCAAGGGTTGATTCCTTCGGTGCTCGTGGTGGCGCTCATCATGGCCCTGCTCTTCAAAAATGCGCGAATGTTGCTCGTTTTTTGTGTGCCCAATGTGTTTCCCCTTCTCTTTGCCGGGGCGCTCATCGGCTACCTCGGTATACCTTTGGAAGCGGGCATAGCCACCGTGTTCAGCATTGTGTTTGGCATCGCGACCGACGATACGGTGCATTTTCTGAGTAGTTTCAAACTCAATCGAAGTCGTGGCTTGTCGGTGGAAGAGTCATTGCGTGTCACGCTGGCTGAGACGGGCAAGGCTATGTGTTTCAGCAGCATTATCTTGTTTTTTAGTTTTTTGGTCATGTTGTTTTCGATTCATCCGCCGTCTGTCACTGTTGGGCTGCTGGTGAGCGCGACGCTGGCGGGAGCCTTGTTTTGCGATTTGTTGTTGGCCCCGGTGATGGTGCGGTGGCTGATGAGGGATGAGTGAGTAAGTGCGCGAACGTAGCTGACTTAGGTGGCGGTTCCAAATGGTCGCCTGAATAAGTGCAGGGCCACACCTCGTTCGAGCATTTCAGTGTCCGTGATTTGCCCCCAAAAAAAGGATGGGTCATCGCCGGGAAGTCCGGGATGACCCATGTTTATCGTTAGTCGAGCTTCAGTGGCTTGCGCGATAAGTTTATATTTGGTTGAAGAGCGCGTTTCATTGACGGCTCTTCTTTGCTGTTAGTCCGGTTTTTTTTTAACGGTGCATCCGAGGGCGACGGTGTTGTTGGGGGTGGGCGATTCGCCGCGCAACATCGCCTCTACTGCGTTTTCCACCCAGCGGTTTTTTGCGTGGGAGGGGAGTTCAGCGTTGTCGTCAATACCCCCTATGTAACAAACGGTGCGGGCGGAGTCCAAAATGAACACATGGGGGGTGCGGGTGGCGCCATAAACCGGATAGACCGTCTGGTCTTCGTCGAAGAGATAGGGGAAGGGGTATTTCATCTCTTTGTGGCGTTTTTTCATTTCCTCGAAGCTGTCTTCGGGCACGATGATGGGGCTGTTTGGGTTGATGGCGATGACCGGGAAGCCTTTTGGTTTGTATTTGTTGTGGAGGTCAATGATGCGCTGCTCATACATTTGCGCATAGGGGCAGTGGTTGCAGGTGAAGACGATAATGACACCTTTCTCATTTTTATAGTCTGAGAGAGACACCATGGTGCCATCCACATTCTTGAGGGAAAAGTCGGCAGCTTTGTCGCCGACGATGTAACCGGAGGGGGCGGAGGCGCTGTTGAGCATCAAAAAGCCAACGAACGCAAAAGCCGCGAAGACGAGACTTTTCATGGATAAAAAGAAAGAATGAACGATGAATGGGATAAATGACCGCGTGTGAAAGACCGAAGTGGCAAGCAGTGTCCGCTGGCGGCACGTTGCTTACTTGCCGCTGTTGCAGTTGACCAAGTTCTTCAAGGAGATGTTTGGGCTATCGCCGATGTAGGGCAGCACAAATTTCTCCAAATCCGCATAGTCATCAAATTTTCCGTGTGAAATCGCTTTCACGTCGCCTTTGTAAATGAGCGTGACCGGAATGGCGCCGTCCCATTTTTCGTGAATCCGTGGAATCCAAGTATTGGCATCTTGGTCGGCAAACAGAATCACATCGGACTTGAGCTGCTGTGCTTTGAGGAAGGGAATGAGCTTTTTCTCCATCTGGCTTTTGAAGTCGAGGCTCACGAGCAGCACTTGCACATTTTTGTCGGCGTATTGTCTGCGAAGTTCTTCGAAGCAGGGGAGCTCTTCCACGCAAGGTTTGCACCAAGTAGCCCAAAAATTGAGTACCAAGGTTGAGTTGCCAGCTTGTTGGATGCGAGAGATGAGTTGAGGTAAGCTATCGTAGATAGCGAACTCTTGCGCCTGCGTCTTCGAGAATGCCAACAGGCAGACTAAGAGCAGTAGAATACGAGAGGACCGATACGGGTACATAGGCATAGTGAAACAGATTATTAAAAAAAACGATTGCAAGGAACGAATAAGTCCTGAATTGTTCAGCGATTTTAACAAAATTTCCGTCGAAAAAAAATAAATCGCTGTTTTTTCAAAAGAAAAATCCCTTCGGAGGGGCTAAATCCAAAGAGATTTTCTCAAAATGTCTTGTTTGAAAGTGTGTGGTCAGGCCATTTCCACGGTTTCGGGATGCGCGATGGAATGGTCCACGAGGATGCGTCCGCAGTGTTCGCAGGCGATGATTTTTTTGTGCAGGCCTATCTCGAGTTGCACCTGGGGGGGCACACTGTTGAAGCATCCGCCGCAAGAGTTGCGTTCCACGGTGACGACGGAGAGGCCGTTGCGATAAGTGCGGCGCGTTTTGTCGTAGGCATTGAGCAGGCGTTCCTCGATGCCGTGTCGGGCTTTTTCGCTCTTTGCGCGGAGGCGTTTTTCTTCTTCTTCCGTCTTTTCGATGATGCCTTGCAACTCGATTTTTTTGGCCTCGAGCTCTTTTTGCTTGGCTTCCATTTTTGCTTCTGCCACTGCGAGATTGTCCCGCTTGGAATCCAGGCCTGCTTTGGCCTCGCGCACTTTTTTCTCGGCTAGTTGGATGTCGAGTTTGGCCAGTTCTATTTCCTTTTGCAGTGCTTCGTATTCGCGGTCGTTGCGCACATCGTCAAGTTGTTTCATGTACTTCTTGATGTTGGCATCGGCCTCTTTGGCCATTGTTTGCATTCTGGAAATTTCTTGTTCGCTTTCCTTCAAAATGGCCTTCAATTTTTTCACGCGGGTATCTAGGCCCGCGATGTCGTCTTCCAAATCGGAGACTTCCATTGGCAGCTCGCCTTTGAGTATCTCGATTTCATCTAATTGAGAATCAATTTGCTGCAAGTTCCACAGCGTGCGGAGTTTTTCCGCAATGGACGCTTCTATTGTCATTATTATCGTGAGTTATGAATTTGTAAATTGTGCGCGTGAGAGAGAGGGGTGCTTGGGTGGTTTTCGATTTTCATAGATAAAACACGGGGTTGGTGTTGGTCTCCGTCAAATGAAGCGCAAAAGTATGGAATTTCTCGCGGACAATCTCGAACAAAAGTTCGATGGTAAATTGCTCGCTTTCAAAGTGCCCGACATCGGCAACGATGATTTTGTCTTCGGCATCGAAAAACTCGTGGTATTTGAAATCGGCGCTGACAAACGCATCGGCCCCTGCTCTTAGTGCCTCTGGGAGCAGAAAACTGCCGCTTCCCCCACACACGGCTACGGTGCGAACAGGTTTGCCGAGCAAGGCGGTGTGGCGCACGCATTGTGTGCGGAGACTGGTTTTGAGGTGTTGCAAAAATTCCTTCTCGGGCATTGGGGAGGGTAGTTGGCCCACAAGACCTGCTCCAATGGTGACATCGAGATTCGACTTGGGGGCCAGTATTCGTGTATCCAAGAGTTCGATTTTTTCGGCGATTTTGGCGTTTACGCCATGCCGATACACGTTGTCGAGGTTGGTGTGGATGGCGTAGATGGCTACGTTGTTCCGTATTGCTTGCACGACGGTGCGCTCCACATAAGTGGTGCCGTTGAGGCGTTTTAGCCCTCTGAACACGATGGGATGGTGGGCCACGATGAGATTGCATCCTTTCTCAACGGCCTCGCGCACAACGGCTTCCGTGGAGTCGAGACAAAAAAGCACTCCTGTGACCTCGGCCTCTGGGTGCCCCACGATGAGGCCTGCGTTGTCGTAGGATTCTTGCAAATGGGGCGGGGCTACTGCTTCCAACACGGTGAGGATGTCTTTGATTTGCATGCGCCAAAACATTGATTAGGAGGGGCAAATTTCGGAAGAAAAAGTATGAATTGGATAGATGGTGGATGCCGGAGCGTAGGGGTTGGTTTCATATCGCGCTGCCCTACTCTCTGATGAAGTTTTTACAAGAAAACCAACAGGACAGGCACGCGGTTTGGCTTTTGAAGGGGCATTGACGCGGCCCGTTGGTTAAATTACGCTTGGCGGGTACGATTTGCTTGCGAGCGACGTAACTTTGTCCGGCGATTCCGGTCAGAGCAGAGTCGCTGATGATGGCAAAGAGCCGCATTATGTTCCACCATTCAAAATTTCGACGACCATGACATCTACATTATTGTTCCTCGGCAACCTCGGCGCCACGGAGTTTGTATTGATTTTTTTAGTTGTGTTGCTGTTGTTCGGCGGTCAGAAGATACCTGAGCTCATGCGTGGCTTGGGCAAAGGTATTCGCGAGTTCAACAGCGCCAAGAACGCGGTGGAAGACGAAATCCGCCAAGGGATGCGTGAGGCTGAAAAGAAGCCGTTGGACAAGTAAAATTGTATTGCCTGACGCGAAAAAGGGCATCTCGTGTGTCATTGAAGAGTAACCAATGGGCATTGCTACATCTCATGCTGCTAGGTTTTCGGCATGGTTGAAAATGCTGGTGAGGCTCTTCAATGACGCAAGGGTTGCCCTTTTTTGGTGGTTTCAGAATGGTATATCCTCCTCGTTCATGCGCGAGGGCATGGTGATGATGCTGGGGGAGAAGGGGCCAGCGAGGGGGTCTTGCATGCCTGCAAACGCGGGGTCGTCGAGGTTGCCAAATTTGGCGAAGGTGTCGGTGAATTTGAGCCGAACAGTGTCGAGCGCCCCGTGACGATGCTTGGCGACGATTATTTCCGCGATGCCTTTGAGGCTTTGACCGTTTTCGTCTTCCAGGATTTGGTAGTATTCGGGGCGGTAAATGAAGGATACGATGTCGGCATCTTGTTCGATGCTCCCGCTTTCTCTCAGGTCGCTCAATTGAGGCCGCTTGCTTCCTCCCCTTACTTCCACTGCGCGGCTCAGCTGGGAGAGCGCGATGACGGGGATGTTCAGTTCTTTGGCCAAGCTTTTCAGCGCCCGCGAAATGCCCGCGATTTCCTGTTCGCGGTTGGCGTTGCGGCTGTTTTCCGAAGCGCCCGTCATGAGTTGGAGGTAGTCAATGATGACCAATTGGATGTCGTGCTGCATTTTGAGACGCCTGCATTTGGCGCGCAGCTCGAAGATGTTGATAGCAGGCGTGTCGTCAATGAAAATCGGGACGGCGTTGAGCCGCTCCACGGTGGTTTGTAGCTGCTGCCACTCCCAGTCTTCGAGTTTTCCGTTGCGCATTTTGGAGCCGGCTATTTCTGCTTCCATGGAGATGAGTCGCTGCACGAGTTGGGTGCTTGCCATTTCGAGCGAGAACATGGCGACGGGTTTGCCAAAATCCTTGGCGGCATTGAGCATGATGGCGAGCACCAAGGAGGTTTTGCCCATGCCCGGCCTCGCCGCGATGATGACCAAGTCGGAAGGTTGCCAACCGGATGTGAGGCGGTCGAGGTCAGTAAAGCCTGTGGGCACCCCAGTGAGGCCATCCGATTTGCCGGCCAGTTCCTCGATTTGTTTGAGGACTTTGCTGCTAAGCGACCCCATGCTCTCGTAGCTGCGGCTCAGGTTGTTCTGGGTGATGGCAAAAAGCCCTTTTTCGGCCTCGTCGAGCAGGTCGAACACATCGGTGGTGTCTTCGTAAGCGTCGCGGATGGTGCGTGTGCTGACGCTGATGAGCTCGCGCTGGATGTGTTTTTGGGCGATGATGCGGGCGTGGTATTCGATATTGGCGGCAGAGGCGATGCGGTGGGTCAGCTCGACCAAATAATACCCGCCGCCTATTTTGTCGAGGTCGCCGCTCTTGCGCATTTCCTCGGTCACGGTCAGCAAATCAACGGGGTTGGAACGCTCGAACAACTTGATGATGGCCCTGTAGATATGCTGGTGGGCTTCCAGATAGAAGCTTTCGGGGCGGAGAATGTCCATTACCATCGGCAGCGCCTCGCGGTCGAGCATGAGGGCACCGAGCACGGCCTCTTCGAGCGGTATAGCCTGTGGCTGTACCTTGCCGAAAACGTAGTTGGATAGGCTGTCCTGATTGTTCGTGCCGCGTTGGTTGCGCTTGGCTTGGGGCCGTTCGTTTTGCCCCTTGTTGTCCGATTCGTTCATGAGCAGGGAGATTTTCGGTTGGGCATTGAGTATGTCGTTTGCTGTGGGTTGCGACAGGGCGACAAACGTACTTTGAAATTCGGGCCGATTCCATTTCCAAACAATCCGTATTGCCTAAATCTGTGGAAAACCCCAATCCTACCTGTTGATAACACGCCATATTCGCCAAGTTATCCACATTGGATTTTGGTTATCCACACCTTTCGGCACGGGCTTGCTCGTCTTCGGCGACTGTTTGACGGGTGACATAAAGCGATAAATAGCAAGGGTTTAGAAATCGGGGGAAAGTGAAAATGTGGTGCCTTCTCGTTTTTTTCGGCAGCTTGTTAAGTTAAGGGAATGTAAATTTTCCACAGTGCAAAATTTTTTTTGACTGGCTTTTGAGCGTCAAAATTAAAAATTTATGTTTTAAAAAATATCGCCTTTTTTTCTCGAAAACAAAACTTTTTGAGTTTAGGCGTTTTGCTTATCCTTATACCGCTTTTTTCAAAAAAACAGCCGTTCACTCAAAAAAAATCTCAAAATGAAGAAAGAAATCCCGTCTTGGCCAGCCAAAACGGGATTTCTTTCAAACAAAAAGTAGAGGGGTGTCGCGATTTTTCGCTCAATTGCTCTCGCTTTCCACGTTTAGCTTGCGCTGCTTCATTTCTTCGATGACTTTGCGCTGATTTTCCATGTTGATGAGGCCACTTTCTTGGTCGCGTGCCAGCTTCAGAATGTCGTCTTCCGCCTTTTTGATTTTGGCTTTGTAGTCCTCGATGCTTTTTTCCAAGTCTTTGGAGGTCTTGGCCATGTTCTGGTTGTTCTTTTCCAAGTCCTTGAGTTTTTTCTCCTCGTCTTTTATTTGCTTGTCGTAGGTGGCGCGGCGCACGTCGTAGTAGAATTGTCGAAGGGCGCTCGATACCTCTGTGGCTCGCGACGGGTTGTCGCGGCTGTTGAGAAACGAGGAGCCTGTGTCGAACCACGCCGTCAGGGCAGCGCCCGACGAGGTTTTTTCGATGTTGGAATACAGCGAGAAGGGGTCGGCTCCCAACATTGAGGATTTCAGGTCGTTGGCCGACCATTCGTTGCCTTTCTTTTTCAATTTGGCGTTGAAATGTTTTTTTGTCCAGTTTTTCCACTCGTTTTCCACCATGTCAGTCGTGGCGTTTGGGAACTCGAGCCGGAAACCCGGTCGGCTGCCGAAGGACATCATCCTTTCGGTTTCTCTGACGACGTTGTTCTGTGCGGGAAGCAGGGCCGTGCCGAGCAGCACGAACAGGAGCGGTAGAATAGTTTTGAATTGCATAATCGTGAAATTTTGTTGTGAGGTGGGAATTGGCATTTGTAACAAAGGTAAAGTTGAAAAAAGAAAAATCGCACAGAAAAAAACGGTTGTTATGCGGTCGAATCGAGGGAAAGAATTTTTCTTTGTGCCTCCTTCCTTTCTTCATCAAAAAACCCAGAACCACTCTAATTAGTTATGGCCAAAATCCTGATTGTGGACGACGAAATGCCCATCCGCCGCACTTTGCGCGACATTCTCGAATTTGAGGGATATGATGTGGACGAAGCATCCGATGGGCTGGAGTGCATCGCAAAAGTGCAGAAAGAAAAGTACGATGTTGTCATCACGGACATCAAAATGCCCAAAATGGACGGTATCGAGGCGCTGGAGCGCCTGCAAATCCTATCGCCTGAAATACCCGTCATCATGGTGAGTGGTCACGGCACCATTGACACCGCCGTGGAAGCGGTGAAAAAGGGCGCGTTCGACTTCATTTCCAAGCCGCCCGACCTGAACCGAATGCTCATCACCGTGCGCAACGCCATCGAACGCGCCGACCTCGTGAACACGACCCAAGTGCTGCGCAAACAGGTGAAAAGCAGCAAGGGCGTGACGATGATTGGCGAGAGCGGGCCGATTCTGGAAATCAAAAAAATGCTGGAAAAGGTGGCGCCTACCGAAAGCCGAGTGCTCATCACTGGCCAAAATGGCACTGGCAAAGAATTGGTGGCGCGTTGGATTCACGAAAAAAGCAATCGCGCCGACGGTCCACTTGTGGAGGTGAACTGCGCGGCGATTCCGGCTGAACTGATTGAAAGCGAGTTGTTCGGCCACAAAAAAGGCTCGTTCACCGGCGCGATTGCCGACCGCCCCGGCAAGTTCGAGGCAGCCAACGGCGGCACTCTTTTTCTCGATGAGATTGGCGACATGAGTCTCGACGCGCAAGCCAAAGTGCTCCGCGCCCTGCAAGAAAGCAAAATCGTCCGTGTGGGCGACTCCAAGGAAATCAAGGTGGATGTGCGGGTGTTGGCGGCCACGAACAAAGACCTTCGCGCTGAAATCGCTGCTGGCCGCTTCCGTGAAGACCTCTATCACCGCTTGGCAGTCATCGTCGTCAAAGTACCCTCCCTCAATGAGCGCCGCGACGACATCCCGCTCCTTGTGGAGCACTTCAACCGCCGTATCGCCGACGACTACGGCCACCCGCCCAAGACTTTCACGCCCGGTGCCATCAAGTCCTTGCAGGATTACAACTGGACGGGCAACATCCGTGAACTGGCGAACGTCATCGAACGGCTATTTATCCTTTGCGACCAAACGGTGAGCGAGGCCGACGTGGAGCAGTACGTTTATCCCAAGAAGTAGTAGGTCTTGCGGATTGGCGGGTGGGCAGGTCGCACAACCAGTCCACTTGTTTGCACGAGGGCGCGGGCTTTTGGCCGCGCCCTCGTTTTGTTTGCCTCCCCGAACAACGCCTTCTTAAATCTCGCGCCGCCAAGTTTTCGGTATAGTTTAAAGCGCAATCTGTTCAAAATCATGGCCATCACTCGGGGACACCTGACAAATCCCAGCAAATCAAGGGGGATTTTCAGGCGACTTTTCCGATTTTTGCGACATGAAATGGACGACCATTTTCCTCTATGGCCTTGCGTTGGGGCTGTTGTTGGCGGCGCTGCATTTTTTCCAATACCGTTTGCTGGTGTTGGAACACGCCGAGGAGTGGTACGTTGGCTTGGTGGCTATCCTGTTCACGGCATTGGGCATTTGGGCTGGCAAAAAACTGACGCGCAGAAAAATGCCAACACACATCACACAGGTGCTGGCTGCTGCCCCCGCTCTGGCTCCACAAGAAAAGGTTTTGGAAAAACTCGGTATCACGCCACGCGAGATGGAAGTGTTGCAACTCATCGCTCAAGGCTTGACCAACCAAGAAATCGCCGACCGGCTTTTTGTTTCGCTGAATACCATCAAGACACACACTTCCAACGTGTTCGCCAAATTGGACGCGCAACGCCGCACCCAAGCCATTCAGAAGGCAAAAGCACTCGGCCTACTCCTCTGATGCACTCCCACGAAAGCATGATTTTGAGGTGCCGGGCCACGAATCACCCGAACGGGTGAGGCGACTGTGGCATGAGAGGCCGTCATTTGTGGCACTTTTTCACATTTAAAACACCTAACGACATGAACAAGATAGTTCTCAAATACGGATTGATTTCCGGCGCAGTAGCCGCCGTTATGATGACAGGCTCCGCGCTTTATTTCAAAAATGCGGCAGACCACCAAAACGGAGAGGTCATAGGCTATGCCGGCATTTTGCTCAGCATGCTATTCGTCTATTTTGGCGTGCGCACCTATCGGGAGCAATTCGCAGGGGATGCCTGGGGCTTTGGAAAAGCGTTCAAAGTGGGTTTGGCCATCATGCTGATTTCGTGCCTGTGCTATGTGGCGGCATGGATGGTCGTCTATCAGACGCTCATGCCTGATTTTATGGACAAGTACATAGAACAGGTGTTGGCGCAAATGAAGAGCAAGGGCGCGACGGAAGAGCAAATCAGCCAAGAAGCTGCCAAAATGGAGGGCTACAAAACCATGTATAAAAACCCATTTACCCGTGCGGCGCTGACATTTATCGAGCCATTGCCTGTGGGTCTGCTGGTGACGCTTGCCACATCGTTTTTGCTGCGGCGAAAAAAAGGAGAATAGGTGTTGATAGCATGGCACAGAAGTGAAAACAGTGGGTGTGTTTTTTAGTTAAAACAGGTTAAAACCCGTTAGAAAAACGTAAAGATTGCCTGTAGCGCCTCTTTTTTGTTCGCAATGTTGCAACCACCCATGTAACCTTGTTGTCCGTTTGAGCGTCGCTGGGAAGGCAGTCGAGACGAAGCGTTCGTTCCAAGTGTCGTAAGACCCAAGCGGCCTCCAATTTTCCTCGTGCTATTTTTCATTTAACGAATCAACCACTCTGCTATGCGCAACAAATCTTTCTTGTTCGTCCTTGCTTTCCTTCTCTCTTCCTTATCTGTTATCGGCCAACGCGAAGAAACCCTGCTCGGCACTCGGGGTTGGGGTCTTTCCGGCCTATGGGGCGGTGTCTCGTGGGATTACACGCAATATAAAAACATAGAAGCAACCAACCGGCGAGGCTTCTTCGGTTTTGAGTTTGGCCGTTCGCTTCAACTCGGCTGGTCGCACTTTCGCATGATTGACGACATCCTGCTCGTACCCGGCGAGACCCAAAGACTTGATTTCAACTACAACGGCGGCTTCATTGGCTATGCCTTCATCCCATACAAGGCCATCCACCCCACGCTCAACGTGGAAATAGGGCAGGGGAGAGTGCGGCACAGCGTGGAAGGACGCGACAACACGCTCACGATACAACCCTCTGCGGGAGTGGAAATCAATGTGTTCCGTTGGTTCCGTTTCGGTTTGGAAGGCGGTTATCGCTTTGTCAACGGTTCCAACTACGCCAGCATCACCGACCGCGACCTTTCGGGGCCTTTCGGACGGGCTACCCTCAAATTCGGCATGTCGTGGGGGCGTTACTGCAAAAAGCCTGACTACAAGAAAAACTACGAAGACTAAGCGCGGCATCTTCCCTAACAAACATCAGACGAGTGAGCGGCTCGCAGGCGAAACCTGCGAGCCGCTTGTTTGTTAGGCAGTGGCGAACTGATTGAAAACAATTGTCTCATCCACGTCCCTTGCGTCCAAAAACCGCTAATTTTGCCCCTAAATCTACCATTCTCAAATTAGCACACTCGCATGGAAGTCCTGACCACCTCTCCCGTATCCTCTGCCGACCTCATGGAACTTGAAGACCGCTACAACGCGCACAACTATCATCCTATTCCGGTAGTGTTGGAACGAGGACGAGGCATCTTTGTATGGGACGTGGAAGGCAAGCGTTACTATGATTTTTTGTCGGCTTACAGCGCCGTAAACCAAGGTCACTGTCACCCGCGCATCATCAGTGCATTGACGGAACAGGCTCAAAAACTGACCCTCACCTCCCGCGCCTTTTACAACAACCTGCTTGGGGAATACGCCGAATTCATAACCCATTATTTTGGCTACGACCGAGTGCTGCCCATGAACACCGGCGTGGAAGGCGTGGAGACCGCCATAAAGCTCGCCCGCAAATGGGCATATAATATAAAAGGTGTGCCGGAAGGGCAGGCCAAAATCGTCTTCGTGGAAGGCAACTTTCACGGACGCACGTTGGGAGCCATTTCTGCCTCGACCGACCCCAGCAGCCGCAAGGGCTTCGGCCCATACATGAGCGGCTATGTGGTGATTCCGTACAACGACCTCGCGGCATTGGAAAAGGCTCTGCAAGACCCCACGGTAGCAGGGTTTCTTGTGGAGCCGATACAGGGCGAGGCTGGCGTGTATGTCCCAGACGACAATTATCTGCCGACCGCTTACAAAATGTGTCGTCGTAGCAACGTCCTCTTCGTTGCCGATGAAGTGCAGACTGGCATCGCCCGCACGGGCAAACTTCTGTGCTGCGACCATTTTGGATTCAAACCCGATGTTTTGATTTTGGGAAAGGCGCTTTCCGGCGGCGTGCTGCCGGTCAGCGCCGTGCTTGCGAGCGATGAGGTGATGCTCACGCTCAAACCCGGCGAACATGGCTCTACGTTTGGCGGCAACCCGCTTGCTTGTGCCGTTGCGATGGAGGCACTAAAGGTCGTGGCCGATGAGAACCTGGCCGCCAACGCCGAAACATTGGGCAAAATCTTCCGCGCTCGCATGGAAGATTTGAAGCAGAAACGCCCAGACCTCGTGACCTCGGTGCGCGGCAGAGGTCTGTTGAACGCCATCGTCATCAACGACGCGGAAGACAGCGACACGGCATGGAATATCTGCCTCGCCTTGGCGGAGCATGGCTTGCTCGCCAAGCCCACACACGGCAACATCATTCGCTTCGCTCCCCCGCTCGTGATGACGCGAGAGCAACTGGAAGAATGTTGCGACATCATCGCAGGGGTGATTGGTGGTTGGAAATAGTCCGTTCAGACAAATTTGAAGGACATCCGCAGCCCGATGGCATTTTGCCCGTCGGGCTGCGTTTTTTTCAAGAGGCTGTTTTATACCTTGATTCGCCAGGATTTGTCAGATGCTCACGATTGATGTCCCTGATTTTGAACAAAAGGCGCTTTTGGCTATGCCCAAAACCTGGCGGCGCGAAGGATAAAAAGCTATTTCACAGGCATCGCAGGGTGCCAGCCCGCATTTTCCACATTTTTTGAAAACAGGCATTCTGTCCGGCTAACAACCGCTGTTCGCGAAAAGTATAATTGCTCGAAAAAAAATGGAGATTATTGCAAACGTGAACACCTTTTCTACCTTTGCGCCACTTCGTTTTAACGCTTTGTTAAGTTTCGAGCTGGCTGGGTGGATTTATAGCGTATCTAAATAAACGTGTTTCTTAACACTTCGTTTGGTGGAAAAAAGACCGTTTTTACCTTTGCGGTGACGAAACGCTGACGAAACGCCAACTTTGAAAATTTCGACGAAAAACACCTTTTTGCCCTGATTTGAGAAAAACAACCATACACGATATGTTGCTGAAACGCATTTGTTGGGTCATCGCGCTTGCATTTACTGCCTCGCTGTCGCTTTACGCAGCCCCCAACGTCGAAGAAGGTAAAGCCCTTTTCACGAA
Source organism: Saprospiraceae bacterium (assembly GCA_026129545.1). Taxonomy (NCBI): domain Bacteria; kingdom Pseudomonadati; phylum Bacteroidota; class Saprospiria; order Saprospirales; family Saprospiraceae; species Saprospiraceae bacterium. The sequence continues at coordinate 464,412 of JAHCHX010000002.1, read as the reverse complement.
CAACTGCGCCTCCTGTCACAATAAAAACATGAAAGACAAGCTCACCGGCCCCGCGCTGGGAGGCATGGAGGAACGCTGGGCACCCTACCCTCGCAAGGATTTGTATGCATGGATTCGCAACTCGCAGGCACTCATCGCCACGGGGCATCCTTATGCCAACCAGTTGTGGAACGAGTGGAAGCCCGTGCTGATGAACAATTTTACGGGCTTGACCGACGAGCAAATCGAGAGCGTCATCCTGTACGTCAATCAAGAGTACAACAAGGTGCCTACCACGGCTGGGCCAACAAGCCCGCAGGGAACTGGCAAGAAAGAATCAGGCACGCCGTGGCTTTTCGTTGGCCTTGCCGTCATTCTTGGCTTGTTGGCCTTCGCCTTGATGCGCATCATCAACAACCTCGGCAACATAGCACGGGTGCAGGAAGGGCAAGCACCGATACAAAGGACTTTGGCGCAGACGCTCACCAGCAAAGGGGCTATTGCGTTCCTCGTTTTTGCTGTCACACTCATTTTTGGCTACAAGACGGTGGACAACGCGACCAAATTGGGGCGGCAGCAGGGCTACAAACCCGACCAGCCCATCGCATTCAGCCACAAGCTCCATGCGGGCACCAACAAAATTGATTGCCAGTATTGCCACGACACCGCGCGCCGTTCCAAGCACGCCTCCATCCCTGCCGCCAACACTTGCATGAACTGCCACTCCGCAGTCAAAAAAGGCAGCATTTCCGGCACTGCCGAAATCACCAAGATATACGCCTCCATCGGTTTCGACCCGATGCAGAACAAATACATTCCCGACTACGAATTCTGGAGCGAAAAACAAATCGAAGACCTCTACAAAAAGTGGGTGGGTCAAGAGTATATGTCGGAAAAATCACTCACTGCCTTGGACGAAAACGGTCGCATGGTCGTGGAAAATCAGTGGGAAGGCATCGTGAAGGCGCTGAAAAATGATTCCAACGGCAAGATTCAAGGCCCCATCGAATGGGTACGCATCCACAACCTGGCCGACCATGCTTATTTCAGTCACGCACAACACGTCGCGGTCGGTCAGATAGCTTGCCAAAAATGTCACGGCCCCATCGAGGAAATGGAGGTGGTGCATCAGTATTCCACGCTCGGCATGGGCTGGTGCATCAATTGCCACCGCGAGACGGAGGTGAAATTCAAAGACAACGCTTACTACGAGCAATACGCACGCTACCACAATGAACTCAAAGCAGGCACCCGCGACAAAGTCACGGTGGAAGACATCGGTGGCTTGGAGTGCCAAAAATGCCATTATTGATTGCGTTGCCAACCACATTGCTCATTCTCCCCCTCTAAGCCTCAATAGCACATTCGCAAATTAGCACATTGAAAAATATGCATCACGATAACGGTATCTGGGTCAGCACTGAAGATTTGACGCGGGAAGAATCGTTCCTGCAATCGGCTGGAAAAGAGTTTTCCGTCGAAAACATGGACCAAACCGATGGCAAATGGGAGACCAATCGCCGCGACTTTCTAAAACTGCTCGGCTTTGGCTTGGGAGCAGCCACGCTGGCTGCTTCTTGCGAAATTCCCGTCAAGAAGGCAATTCCCTACGTCACTAAGCCCGACGAAATCGTGCCGGGCGTGGCCAATTATTATGCCTCCTCTTTTGTCAACGGTGGCGACTACTGCGCCGTCTTGGTGAAAACACGCGAAGGTCGCCCCATCAAAATCGAGGGCAACACATTGAGCAGCGTCACGAAAGGCGGCACTAGCGCCCGTGCGCAGGCATCCGTGCTGAGCCTTTACGATACCCGCCGCATCCAGCATCCGGGCACCGTCAAGGAAGGCAATGTGACCAAGATGGAATGGGTTGCCTTCGACCGCGAGGTCAAAGCCAAACTCGCCGCGGGCGGCAACATTCGCATCATCGCTAACACCATCATCAGCCCTACCGCCAAAAAAGCCCTCGCGGAGTTTCAGTCGAAGTACCCGAACAGTCGTGTCATTACCTACGACCCCGTTTCCGCGGCAGCGCTCTTGGCTGCCAACCAGCAGTCCTTTGGGCAGCGTGTCATTCCTGACTACAAGTTCGGGGCAGCAGATGTCATCGTTTCTTTCGGTGCTGACTTTCTGGGCACATGGATTAGCCCAGTCGAATACGCCCGCGAATACGCCAAAAAGCGCAAGATTCGTGACGTGAAAGGCGCAAAAATGTCGCGCCACTATCAAATCGAGAGCCACATGTCGCTCACTGGCTCAAATGCCGACAACCGTATCCTTATCAAGCCCAGCGAAATGGGAGCCGCCATCGTGGCGCTCTACAACGAGCTGACGGGCGGCAGCGGAGGGCCAAAACTAAGCAATGAAAAATCGGTGGCTGCCATCAAAAAAATGGCAAAAGACCTCACCAGCCGCAAAGGCAAAACCCTCGTCGTGTGTGGCTCCAACAACGTGATGGAGCAGCTCTACGTCAACAAAATCAATGAATTGCTCGGCAATATCAACTCAACCGTTGATTTCAATGCTGTTTCGTACATGCGTCAGGGCGACGAGCGCGAAATGATGCGCCTCATTGACGAGATGAACGCCGGTCAAGTCGCGGTAGCCATCGTATGGGGAGCCAATCCTGCTTGGGACTTGCCGAACGCATCCAAGTTCAGCGAGGCTTTCGCCAAAGTAGGAACCCGTATCTCCTTCAATGGCGTGCTCGACGAAACGACGCTGCTTTGCACACATTCAGCACCAACCCACCATTTTCTCGAATCATGGGGCGACGCTGAGCCGAAAGCAGGCCATTTCAGCCTCATCCAGCCGACGATTGCCCCCCTGTTCAACACACGCCAAGCTGAACACAGCCTGCTGGAATGGGCAGACAGCCCCAACCTTAATCGTCAGGACGAACAGCCTTATTATCAATATCTGAAATCGCACTGGGCGAATGAAATGTTCAAGCGCCAGTCGAGATACAGCACACCCACCGCTTTCTGGGACATGAGCCTGCATGATGGAGTGTTGGAAATACCGGCCACAGGCACGACGGTTTCTGTCAACGACATTGCCCTCAATCCTGATGCCGTGACCAAGCCTTCGGGCAGCGATATCGAGGTTTCTTTCTACGAAACGGTCAACATCGGTGGCGGTCAATATGCCCACAATCCTTGGTTGCAAGAAATGCCCGACCCGGTTCATCGCACTGTCTGGGGCAACTACCTCAGCATTCCGGTCGAGTGGGATGGCGTGAACAAGATAAAGGGTTGGAATGGCTTGCAGGACGGCGACATGGTGGATGTGGAAGTCAACGGCCAGAAAATCACCTGCACGGTCGTCCGTACCTTTGGCCAACCAACAGGCACGGTAGCCATTGCTTTGGGCGGCGGTCGAGAGGCAGGCGGATGTGGCGTGGGCTATGGCGTGAACGTGAACCCCGCACTTCCGATAGCAGGCGGCTTCATTCAGTATTTCGCGGGCAATGTGAACGTGTCGGGCAAAGTGGGTGCCGATAAACATTTCCCCACTGTTCAATTCCACCACACGATGGGTGTGGCAGCCGAGGGCAAGGAGGAAGGCAAGGTTATCAACGTGGACGAGAAGGCATTGGGCTGGAAAGGTTTCCAAGGCGCGTTGACCGACCGCTCCATCATTTTCCACACACACGTCAAGGATTTGCCCAAGTTTGCCGACAAAATGGAGGCTTTCCATGAAGAGGCCTCTCACTTAAATGAACAAACTCTCTACCCCGACCGCTCCGACTTTTTTGGCACGGGCGTCAAATGGGGCATGTATGTGGACATGAACGCTTGCGTGGGCTGCGGCGCTTGCCAAGTGGCTTGTGTGAGCGAGAACAACGTGCCAGTCGTCGGCAAAAAAGAGGTGCATCGCCACCACGAGATGACGTGGCTGCGCATTGACCGCTACTTCTACGGCGATTTTGAAAACCCGAAAGTGGTGTATCAACCCATGATGTGCCAACACTGCGACAACGCTCCTTGCGAGAACGTTTGCCCTGTGAACGCCACCAACCACTCTATGGAGGGCATCAATCAAATGGCTTACAACCGCTGCATCGGTACTCGTTATTGCGCCAACAACTGCCCTTACAAAGTGCGCCGCTTCAACTGGCTCGACTACACCACCGCAGACACTTTCCCCGGCAACGAGGAAAAAGTATTCCGCTTGGAAGGTGACGACAAGCCGTTCTACGCCGACAACCTCGTGCGCATGGTACTCAATCCCGACGTGACAGTACGTTCGCGTGGGGTCATCGAAAAATGCACCTTCTGCATCCAACGCATACAGGAAGGCAAACTCACCGCCAAGCGTGAAAGCCGTGCCATCATGGACAACGACGTGCGCACCGCTTGCCAGACCGCTTGCCCGACGGGAGCTATTGTGTTTGGCAACCTCAACAACCCGCAAAGCGAAGTGAGCAAACTGACCAAAGGCACTGCCCCTCTTGCCTACCAAGTGTTGGAGGAAATCAACGTTCGTCCGGGAGTGAGCTACTCGGCCAAAGTCAACAACAGCAACGAAGAACTTTATTCATGAATGACAAATGATGAATGACAAACGATGAATAACTGGCGCCACGACGTGCAAATTCATCATTCTGCATTCATCGTTCATAATTTTAAAAAATTATGTCTCAACCAGTCGCACCTGTACGGCACGTTTTGATTGAAGGCAACAAGTCTTACCACCAAATCACGGAAGACTTGTGCTCGCCTACCGAGAAGACTCCTTCGAGGGAGTGGATTGTCGTCTTTGCCTTGTCAACCGCCTTAGTTGGCCTCTATGTCTTTGCCATCGTGTGGACGGTCTGGAAGGGCATTGGCTCTTGGAACCTGAACCGCACCGTCAACTGGGGTTGGGACATCACCAACTTCGTGTGGTGGATTGGTATCGGTCACGCAGGCACGCTCATCTCGGCCATTTTGCTGCTCTTCCGCCAGCGTTGGCGCACCGGTGTGAACCGCGCCGCCGAGGCCATGACCATCTTCGCGGTGATATGCGCAGGCCAGTTCCCCATCTTCCACATGGGGCGCGTATGGATGGCGTTTTTCACCATTCCATTCCCGAATACGCGCGGCCCGCTCTGGACGAACTTCAACTCGCCGCTGCTCTGGGACATTTTCGCTATCTCGACTTATTTCTCCGTTTCCATACTGTTCTGGTACACGGGCCTTGTGCCTGACCTTGCCACCATCCGCGACCGCGCCAGTGGCTTTCGTCGCCGGATGTACGAGATATTCTCATTTGGCTGGACAGGTAGCGCCAAGCACTGGCAGCGCCACGAATCGCTCTCGCTCGTGTTGGCTGGTCTTTCCACCCCACTGGTGCTTTCGGTACACACCATCGTGTCGTTCGACTTTGCCACATCGGTGTTGCCGGGCTGGCACACCACCATCTTCCCGCCGTACTTTGTTGCGGGCGCAGTGTTCTCTGGGTTTGCCATGGTGCAAACGCTGATGATTATCACCCGCAAAGTGCTGGGTTTGCAAGAATACATCACTATCAACCACATCGAATCCATGAACAAAATCATCGTGCTCACGGGTACGATAGTCGGTGTGGCATACCTCACGGAGCTGTTCGTGGCGTGGTACTCGGGTTACATCTACGAACAATTCGCTTTTTACAACCGCGTGTTTGGCCCCTATTGGTGGTCATACTTCGGCATGATGTTCTGCAATGTCGTTAGCCCGCAGTTGTTCTGGTCGCGCAGGATTCGCCGCAGCGTGTGGTGGACGTTCTTCATGTCCATCATCATCAACATCGGTATGTGGTTTGAGCGTTTCGTCATCATCCCCACGACGCTGGCGCGTGATTTCTTGCCCTCTTCTTGGAGCCTTTACAGCCCCACTTGGGTGGAAATCTCCATGTTCCTCGGCACTATGGGCGTTTTCTTCTTCTGCTATTTGGTCTTCTGCCGCGTGGCCCCAGTGGTGGCGGTGGCGGAAGTGAAAGCCATCCTGAAGGTGGCAGGCGACCAATACATCGGCCCCAAGGCTAAAAAGGCGCACGGCCACGCATCGCAAACCGAGCCAGTATCGAAAAAAGTGGATGAGGGTTGATAAAAGGTTGACGCTCTTGATTTCGACGCTCATTCATCAATTATCGCTAAACTCTTAATACTCAAGAATAAATGGCTGCTCAAAGCAAAAAAGTCCTCTACGGGCTTTACAACGACGAAGAAGAACTGAAAAGCGCTGTCAAGGCGGCACATGCGCAGCATTTGGACATCATGGATGTCTACACACCCTTTCCTGTGCATGGCCTCGACCCTATTCTTGGTCTGAAAGAAAGCCGCTTGCACATCATGGGCTTTATCTATGGCTCTATCGGTGCCTTGTTCGCTTTCTTGGCCATGACATGGATTTTCACCAGCGATTGGCCCATCGTTTTTGGCGGCAAGCCATATTGGTCGGTGCCGGCATTTATTCCCATCATTTTTGAAAACACGGTCTTGTATTCCGCTTGGGGCATGACCATCACCTTCTACACGATTTGCGGAATGTGGCCGGGCGTGAAAGCCAAGATTTTGGACAATCGCATCACGGACGACAAGTTTTGCCTTGCATTCGACGTGACGGAAGCCCCGGAAGGCGATGTCAAAAACTTGCAAGGCTTTTTCACCAAAACCGGCGCGGCGGAGGTGAACGTGAAAACGATTTAAGTGGTGATTTGTAGAGATGTTGATTGGTTGATTTGAAAATCACGAATTGACATTTCGCCGCTCCGAGCAATTGCAAATCAGCAAACCAACAAATTCAACGAATTAACAAAAAGATGAAATACGCACTTGGCGCAATAGTCGGAATAGCCTTGTTTGCTTGGCTTTTTTCTGTGTGCTCTCCAGCAGGCATCAACAAGACGGGCCATGAATATATGCCCGATATGTATCACTCTGTCGGCTACGAGGCCAATCAGTACAATGCTTACTCTTGGAACCACTGGGACGGAGACAAGAGCGTCTTCACCAAGGCAGAGCTGTCGCAGCCGCGTGGCAGCGTGAACGGTACCATCCCTCGTGGCTACACAGCGGTGCACTATGGCGACGCTTCGGCTATTGATGTGGTGCGCGGCAAAAATGCGCCCAACGCCATTGCAGCGCCAGTGAACGGCCAAGTGCCATTCTACTACGAAAACACGGAGGACGACCGCCTTCGCTGCGAGCAGGAAATCACGACCAACCCCTTCCCAGTTACTAAAAGTGGTCTTGAGCGTGGCAAGGCACTCTACGATGTGCAGTGTGCCATCTGTCATGGAGAAAAAGGCAACGGTGAGGGATGGCTGGTGACCATGCCCGATAGCAAGTATCCCGCTCAGCCCAAAAATCTTGTCGGTCCAGACATGGTCGAGGCCAAGGAAGGCCGCTTCTATTTCTCCATCATGTATGGCAAAAACGTGATGGGCAGCTATGCGGACAAACTTTCCTACGAGGAACGCTGGCAGGTGATTCACTACATCCGCTCGCTTCAGACAAAGTAAAAATTTGGCCTACGGCGAATAAAACGCCATGTTGAAAACTATTCAAGAAACAAAATTTATCGGGCCAAGCCTGATTTTGCGATATGAATCTGACCAATACGCAATTTGTATTTGAAGGCAAAACCAAGCGCGTCCTCTTCGGCGGGATGGCGCTGGGTGTGCTTTGCCTTTTGCTCACGTTCATCAATGATGATGAATACCACACCCGTTTTTGGACCAATATCCTGCACAATTCGGTCTATTTCACCGGCATCGCTTTTTTGGCCATGTTCTTCATGTGCGCGCAGATTACTGCGTTTGCGGGATGGAACACCGTCATCCGTCGGGTCTATGAGGCAATGGGTGGGTTCATGGGGGTCGGCCTGATTCTCATGGCCATCATCACGCTGGGTGTCTGGGGGCACTTCCATCACCTTTATCATTGGAATGACCCCAATGTCAACGTGACGGACCCAGCCGCCCCGCATTACGACCGAATCATCGCGGGCAAAAAGGGTTTTTTGAACCCTGTTTTCTACACCATCGCCGCTATGGGTTTTCTCGGATTGTGGTATTTCTGGTATCGCAATGTGCGCAAACTCTCCATCGCTCAGGATACGGAGGAGACCGCCTCTTTCGACTACTATAAAAAAATCCGCAGGTGGTCAGCCTCATTCTTGCCCATCGGTGGATTTCTCAGTCCGGTCTTTATATGGCTGGTGATGATGTCCATTGACCCGCATTGGTACAGCACCATGTTTGCTTGGTATTCCACCGCCTCGGTCTGGCTTGGCTCCATCGCGCTTACCATCTTGCTCATCATTTTCTTGAAATCGAGGGGCTACATGGAATATGTCGGCCCAGACCACTTGCACGACATGGGCAAGTTCATGTTTGGCATCAGCGTATTCTGGACTTATCTGTGGTTCGACCAGTTCATGCTGATTTGGTATGCCAACAACGGTGAGGAGACGATTTACTTCAACGAGCGCATGACACACTATCCCGTGTTGTTCTGGGGCAATCTCCTGATGAACTTCGTGGCTCCGTTCTTTATCCTCATGCGCAACGACACGAAGCGCAAATTGGGTACTATGTTCTTTGTGGCGCTCATCGTTTTCTTCGGCCACTGGTGGGATTATTTCTACATGATAAAGCCCGGCGCTCGCATCGCCGCCTTTGAAGCGAAGGAACTGGCAGAAGGCGGGCACCATAGCAGCAAATCGCGCGAGGCTGCACCCATCTCGGATGCCGCTGCGCATCACGACGATGCCTCCCACGACGCTCCTCAACATGAGGACGCTGCTGTTTCACATGCTGCTGCCGACCACCAGTCGGACAACGCGGCCTCGAAGAGTGCCGAAACAGCGGTGGCCGCCGCTCCCGCGCCTTCGCCAGCAGACCACGCCGACCACGGCGGCGGTGGCGGACACGACGACGGACATGGGCACGGAACAGGGGGGGGCGAGCCGAGCGGGTTCCGTCTTGGCTTCACTATTCCGGGCTTGGAAGATATTGGGACGATGATTGGCTTTTTGAGCCTCTTCCTCTTCTTTTTCTTCCGCCAGCTTGAGCGTGTTTCCTTGGTGCCGCATAAAGACCCATTCTTGGAAGAGAGCCTTCATCACGAAACAGGGGCACTCATCGAAACCGAGTTGGAGGCAAAAGGCCACGCTCATCACTGATGATATTTATAGCCGTTCTAATCAAGAATGGTGTTTTGATACGCTCCGAACAACTTTTTTACCTTTGGGTTAAAGCAAAAAAACATTTCAATGACTGCGCTTATCATATTACTCTGCGTCATACTCATCTCCATCGTGTTGGTACAAATCGGTAGAGTCACCGAGCTCACCGCCCAAATAAAAGGCGAGCGTGAGGTGTTGCGCGACAACAGCAAATGGAATGGCTGGCTCTCGGTCGGCTTCATGATTGTGTTTCTCGTCGGTGTGTTTATTTCCGCATGGGAATACAAAAATGAGATGATGGGCTATGGCCCACACAAAGCGGCTTCTGCGCATGGCGATATTCTGGACAGTATGTTCAATATCACGTTGATACTCACGGGTATCGTGTTTGTGATTACGCATATCGCATTGTTTTGGTTTGCTTACAAATATCGGTGGCAGGAGGGTCGGAAGGCGCAGTTCATTGCCCACGACAACCGCCTTGAGCTCATCTGGACAGCCATCCCAGCAGTGGTGATGACGATTCTTGTGGTGCGCGGCCTCAATGCTTGGAACACGGTGATGGCTGACGTGAATCCTGATGAGGACTACTTGGAGATAGAAGCCACTGGCCAACAGTTCAACTGGATTATCCGCTACCCAGGCCCCGACGGGAAAATCGGAACGCGCGATTACAAACTGACAACGGCCAACAATCAGTTGGGTATTGACTTTAATGACCCAAAATCGTGGGACGACGTGGTGCCGGGTCAGGAATTGTTGCTGCCCGTAGGGAAAAAGGTGCGAGTGCGCATCCTTGCCAAGGATGTACTCCACAACTTTTACTTGCCGCACTTCCGCGTGAAGATGGACGCAGTGCCAGGTATGCCTACCTATTTCGTGTTCACCCCCATCAAGACGACCACTGAATATCGCAACGAACTGCGCAAATACGACGACTTCAACCTCCCGAACGACCCCACCGAGCCGAACGGCAAAAAACGGTGGGAGGCATTCGAGTATGAATTGGCCTGCGCGGAGTTGTGCGGCAAGGGACACTATTCGATGAAACGTATTTTCAAGGTGGTGACACAAGAAGAATACGATGCATGGTACAGACAGCAAGAGTCGTTTTACCTGTCGCAAATTCGCGGTAAAGACGAAGACCCGAACAAGGGCAAAGTGCTGGACATCGAGGTCCGGCAGCGTGCTAAGCAGTTTAGCGAAAGCATGAAAAACGCGGTGGAATCCACCAATGCGGCTGACAAGACACTTCCACTCCAATACGTCAATTTTGAAACCGGCTCGGCCACCCTCACCGCCGATAGCCGCTATGAACTGGATAATTTGGTGACGGCCATGAACACTTATCCCAGTTTGGTGATTGAAGTGGCGGGCCACACGGATGATGTGGGCGACCCGTTGCAGAATCGCCTGCTTTCTCAGATGCGGGCTGCATCGGTGGTCAAGTATCTGACAGACAGGGGCATCTCGGAAAGCCGTCTGCGCCCTCGCGGTTATGGCGACACCAAGCCGCTTGTTCCGAACGATTCGGATGAAAACAGGGCTAAGAACCGGAGGACTGAATTTACGATTTTGTCACCGGCATCCTGATTAAAAAGCAAACACCGAACCCGGCGTTTTTCTCAATAAAAAAATTCTCAAAATTTCTGGCTATGGCTCACGCAGTAACCGCCGCCGACACTTTGGAAGAAAAACTCACCCAAGAACTGGGTTATGATGACCATTTTCATGAGCATCATCACGGCGACAAGTTTCAGTCGAATTTTCTGACGACGTACATTTTTAGCACCGACCACAAAATCATTGCCCGTCAGTTCCTTATCACGGGGATTTTTTGGGCTTTCATCGGCGCTGCGATGTCCATCGTTTTTCGTTTGCAGCTGGGCTTTCCTGAAGCCGACTTGGCTTGGCTCAAGCCGCTTTTGGGAAAGTGGATTCAGGTGAACGACGCGGGCATCGGCAAACTCGACCCTGAGTTCTATTACGCATTGGTGACCATGCACGGCACGATTCTCGTGTTCTTCGTGCTCACGGCCGGGTTGAGCGGCACGTTTGCCAACCTGCTTATACCGTTGCAAATCGGCGCACGCGATATGGCTTCGCCGCTGCTCAACGCCATGTCGTATTGGTTCTTCTTCCTCGCCGGGGTCGTGATGTTCCTGTCGTTGTTCTTGAGCACAGGGCCTTTCTCCGGTGGATGGACGGCCTATCCGCCATTGAGCGCCTTGGGTCAAGCATCTGACGGCTCCAAGGCGGGCATGACGATGTGGATAGTAGCCATGTCGCTCTTTGTGGTGTCGTCGCTCTTGGGTGGTATCAACTATATCACGACCATCCTGAACCTGCGCACGAAAGGCATGACGATGTGGCGTATGCCGCTGACGATTTGGGCAATACTTATCACGGCCATCCTCGGCGTGTTGTCGTTCCCGGTGCTGTTTTCCGGTCTGTTGTTGTTGGTGTTCGACCGCAGCATGGGCACGTCTTTCTATCTGAGCGAGATTATTGTGGGTGGTCAAATTCTCGACCGCATCGGTGGTAGCCCGATTTTGTATCAGCACTTGTTTTGGTTCCTCGGTCACCCGGAGGTGTATATCATCATCCTTCCGGCGATGGGTATCGTGTCGGAAGTGCTGTCGGTGCACGCTCGCAAGCCGATTTTCGGCTACCGTGCGATGGTATATTCGATTCTGGCGATTGGATTCCTTTCGTTCATCGTGTGGGCGCACCACATGTTTATGTCAGGTGTTAATCCATTCATCAGTAACTTCTTTGTGGTGTTTACACTGATTATCGCCGTGCCGTCGGCTATCAAGGTGTTCAACTGGATTTCGACGGTGTATGGCTCAAACTTCCGCTTCAATTCGGCCAGTTTGTTTGCACTCGGCTTCGTGTCCATGTTCATTTCTGGTGGTTTGACAGGTATTTTCCTTGGCAACTCAGCGATTGACATTCAATTGCACGACACCTATTTCGTGGTGGCTCACTTCCACATTGTGATGGGTATCGCGGCATTCTTTGGGATGTTCGCGGGCGTGTATCACTGGTTCCCGAAAATGTTTAGCCGTTTCATGAATGAGACGCTTGGCAAGATTCACTTTTGGGGCACTTTGATTGGTGCTTACCTGATTTTCTGGCCCATGCACTACACGGGCATGGCGGGTGTGCCGCGTCGTTACTACGCCATTGACAATTTCGACTCTTTCAAGCATTTTGTGAGTTTGAACCAGTTTATCACAATTGCGGCCATTGTGGTGTTTTTCCTTCAAGTGTTGTTCATCATCAATTTCTTCTATTCTGTTTTTAGTGGTCGCAAGTTGACGGTGAAAAACCCATGGGGCTCCAACACGCTGGAATGGACCACGCCGATTAAACCGGGCCACGGCAACTGGCCAGGCAACATCCCGACCACCCAACGCTGGGCTTACGACTACGGCAAAGGCGGCGAGGAGTTCATCGCACAGTTTGTGCCTTTGAAAGAAGGCGAGCATGACCACGGGCATTGATTCGAGGTTGATAAAAGTTGATAAAGGGTTTATGAATGTTGATAAAAGTCAATTCTTCGAATCAAAATATCAACCTTATAAACTCATTATCAACCTTCATAAACAAATAAAATGGAGCGCAACTCTGTAAAGCAAGTATCAATTTGGGAAGGCTTGACTCAATCAGTCACCGATTTTGGTCTGTTGGTAAAATTCAAGTTGACCTTGTTAGTTCTTTTTTCTGCGGTAATGTCCTACGCGATTGTGTGTGGAGGCGACGTGGATTGGACGGTGATGGGGCTACTGGCGTTTGGTGGTTTCATGGTGACGGGGGCGGCCAATGCGTTGAATCAGGTGCTTGAGCGCGATTACGACAAGTTGATGCCTCGAACGGCCAACCGTCCTATCGCTACTGGGCGCATGAGCGTGTCGAAAGCTGTCTTGTGGGCAGGATTGATGGCGATGGCTGGCATCACGGTGCTTTCGTTTTTCAACCCGCTCGCCGGGTTTCTCGGCACCTTGTCGTTGATGAGTTATGCCTTTGTTTACACGCCACTCAAACGCTCCACGCCGCTTTCGGTGGTGGTGGGTGCAGTGCCCGGGGCACTTCCGCTCATCATCGGCTGCGTGGTGCACGAGGGATTTATTTCGCCAATGGCCTTCATGCTGTTCACGCTCCAGTTCTTGTGGCAATTTCCTCATTTCTGGGCGGTGGCATGGTTGGCGGATGACGACTACAAAAAAGCCGGGTTCTATCTTCTGCCGTCGAAAAATGGCGTGAAAGATTCCACGACCGGGTTGCTCTCCTTTGCTTTTTGTATTCTTATGGTGGGCAACGCGCTGCTGGGATGGTCGCTAGGATACGTTGGAACATGGGCCACGATGCTCCTTGTTGGGCTAAATGCCTATTGGGCCTTGCTTTGTTGGAGGCTTTTCAAAGAGTGTTCGAGAGCGGCAGCTCGCAAGCAGATGTTCATGTCGTTTGTGCATCTGCCAGTATCGTTGATTGTGATTTTGATTGATAAAATAATTTAGAGGATTTAGGGGGGGGTAGAAAAATATCTTTCTAAATCTCTCTAAACCCCCTGTAAATCCTCTAAGTCCTCTAAATTCAAAAAGAATGGGAGCCATTTCATCTCCTGAATATAGCCGAAGCAAAATACCGCCACAGAAGCTTGCGCTTTGGGTCGGCATTGCGAGCATCGTGATGATGTTCGGGGCCATCACGAGTGCATATGTGGTGCGGAGAGCTGCTGGCAATTGGTTTGAGTTCAAATTGCCAGATATCTTTTTTCTCAACACGGTGGTGATTTTACTCAGCAGTTTGACCCTTCACGTTTCTTACACCGCTTTTAAAAAAGGCAATGAGCAACTGTACAAGGGACTGCTGGTGGCGACTTTTGTGCTGGGAATTCTTTTTGTGGTGCTGCAATATCAAGGTTGGGTGGCGATGACAGCTATCGGTGCGACTTTCACCATCAACCCTTCCAGTTCGTTCGTGTATGTGATTTCCGGGTTGCATGCGGCGCACGTGCTGGGTGGTATCGCGGCACTGATTGTGGCAATGATTTACGCATTTGTGCTGCCGTACAGACCAACGGAACGTCGGAGATTGCGCTTTGAATTGGTGGTCAATTACTGGCATTTCGTGGATGTGCTTTGGCTCTATTTGATTGTGTTTTTCATGTTGCAATCTTGAACCACTTTTAATTTTGACATATTAACTGACTGATTATCATGGCAGAAACATCTGTTACACACGCGCACGACACGCACGAACACGCAGACGATGCTCACCTCTGGGAGGGTGGTAAGGAGCCACTTAAGGCGAGTTATGGCAAGCTGATGATGTGGTATTTTCTCGTTTCCGACGCATTCACGTTTGCGGGCTTCCTTATTGCATACGGGGCGCTTCGTTTCAGCATGCCCTCTTGGCCAGAACCTGACTTTGTGTTCGCCTCTTTTCCTTTCGTCAAGGCACATTGGCCATTGGTCTTCGTGACGTTCATGACTTTTGTCCTCATATTTAGTTCGGTCACAATGGTACGCGCCGTGCAGGAAGGACACCGCGAGAACCAGCGCGGAGTGGTGTATTGGATGTTTTTGACCATATTGGGCGGCGCCACTTTTTTGGGTTGTCAGGCCTATGAATGGACGACGCTGATTGCGGGCGAGAACATGACCGTGAAGCAAAACCCATTTGGTCGCCACATCGCGGACGGCATTTATCTGAATGACGACGGCACGGAAGCAAAAAAAACGGATGGCTCGCCTGATGTTTTCCAGAAAGGGGACTCATATCTGCTGCACATGCACCCTGTGCGTCAGGCTGACGGCACGATGAAAGATGAGTTCATCCAGCGCAAAATAAAGTACACCACGGGGCCTTATGCGGGGCAAACGGGCGTGCAGGAAATGGGGCCGAAAGCGTTTGGAGCACTTTTCTTTTTCATCACGGGTTTCCACGGTTTCCACGTTTTTTCTGGGGTGCTGTTTCTCGCCATCATTGCCATCAATGCTGCGGGAGGCGTGTACGCCGCTCGACGCAACGGCTACGAGATGGTGGAGAAAATCGGGCTTTATTGGCACTTTGTGGACTTGGTGTGGGTGTTTGTGTTTCTTGTGTTCTACCTCCTCTAAAACTCAAGTCCGTGTGAGGCAAAAATTTGACTCAAACTCGAGCCTCGCTTTGTCTGTCAACTAACTGTTCAACAAATCAACATTTCAAAGAAATGGCTGGACATCAAACTTATGAAGAACAAAAAGCCCTCGTCTTTCGCGGGCTGATGATACTCGGCGTGGTGACGATTGTGGAAGTTGTCATCGCCCTTTTTGCCAAAGGACATATCGTGCCCAGCATCCGATTCACGGAGGGGTTTGGGCATTACCTTTATATGCTCCTTATGATTGGCTTCTCCCTGTTCAAAGCCTATTTCATTATTTTTTACTTCATGCACATGGCGTATGAAGTGCGCGGTTTGGTCATGAGCGTGCTGCTTCCCACCACGCTTTTGATTTGGGCGATTATCGCCTTCTTCCAAGAAGGCAACTCTTGGGGCGCGCGCCGCGAATTGATTCAGGAAAAAAACGAGGAAGTTGTCAGCCCAGCTCCGGTGGGCAAGCCACAGGGGTACATCCTGCCCGGCACCATGAAAGGTTGACGTTGTTATTCGCTCAAACAAAAAAGGCGGGGAAACAAAACCTCGCCTTTTTTGTTGATAATCAGAACTTTGACAGATGGAAAACGAAGCAAAAAAGCCCTCCATGGGGCGAAAGGTTTATATCGCGGCGGCCTTGTTCCTCATACTCGTGGGACTTCCTGCTGTTTCTTGGTTTTATTTGCGCAGTGGGCTTAACTGGCGCAAGGCCGCGGTGGCCGAACTGGCCGATTATGGAAAAATAGCCAAGGCTCCTATCATTTGGCCGGACGGCACTTGGGAGGACCAACTCAAAGGAAAAGTGACAGTGGTGCACATTTTTGGCGACAATCCTGACCTGACGGAAACCAATCGGCAGATTCTCGACACGGCTGAAAAACTGTTTGACCAGTTTGGCAGCACAAACGAATTCAGGCTGGCAATGATAGCCAATGGTGGAACGGCAGAGTTCCGCTCTCATGCTCAGAAAATGCCGAGCGCCGACCATGCCACATGGGCTTGGTCGGGTGGCCTCGGGTCGTGGCGGACTGCGATTGAAAACGGCTATGAGTCGTTTTGCCTGGCGGAGGGCATTAAACCTGTACCCCGGTACTTCGCCCTGGCCGACACTGCCGGCACCATCCGTCGCTTCTACGATGCCACCAACCAAAAACAGGTGGACCGCATGGTGCAGCACATTGCGTTGCTGTTGCCTGTGAAAAATTGATTTTTTTGAAAAAACAAAAACAACACAACCCGATGGCAGCAGCAGCTCCCGATATTCAGTTGGAAAAAAGGCTCAACGTATTGGCATACATCATTTCCGGCGTGGTATTGCTATTGGTCGGATTGATGCGGCGGTATAAGATTGACCTTGGTGTTGACTTTAGTTTTTTGCCGCCCATACATGCGTCGTTGAATGCGCTGGCGGCAGCGATACTCCTGTTGGCACTCTACTTCATCAAAAACAAGCAGGTGGAAAATCACCGTCGCGCTATTTACGCGGCGATGGCTTGCTCGGCGCTATTCCTCGTCTCGTATGTGCTTTACCATTTTACCACTCCTGAGACCCGCTACGGAGGGGAAGGGGTGATGCGGACGATTTACTTCTTCTTTCTCATCACCCATGTCGTACTGGCTGCGGTGATATTGCCTTTCATTCTGCTTACCTTTACCCGTGCTTACACCAACCAATTCGAGCGCCACAAAAAAATGGCGCGGTGGGTGTTCCCGCTTTGGTTGTATGTGGCAGTGACCGGGCCGATTTGCTACCTGATGCTGCGGCCTTATTACCCAACATAAAAATGAGTGTGTTATGAAAAATATACTTTCAAAAATCGGGTTCGTGGTGCTTGTGGCATTGCTGGTGCTTTGCCTTGTGGAGCCTTCAGCGGCCCAGTGCGCCATGTGCAAGGCCTCCGCCGAAGCCAATCTGAAAAACGGGGGAGGCGACCCGCGCGGGCTGAACGCCGGCATCCTTTATATGTTGATGCTGCCTTACCTGCTGGTGTTTGGCATCGGCTATTGGTGGTGGAGCAATCGGCGCAAGGAGCGCCAAGAGGTATCCGAACTTTCAGAGCAGGATTTTGCCTGATTTTCAGGCTCGGGTTTTTGGGGCGATGCCCGGCAGTTAAAATTCTGCCGGGCATCGCTGTTTCGATATGCTTGCTATTATTTTCGCCGCCGCAATTCATAATCAAACCCTCTCTCGTATGGATAAACTGACACTCACCCTGCTTTTCGTTTCCCTGCTTTGCCTGCTCGGCCTTGCGCCTTCCTCGACGTATGCAGCTACCGCGATTTCCAAAGATGAAATGCGTGCGGGTTTTGTTGAAAAATTGAGCGAGGCACCCGCGCTTCATTCCAAAACGTTGGATAAAAAAGCGGAAAAGCGCCTCCATCGGCTTTCCAAAAAAATAGAGCGCAAAGCCGCCAAACAAGGAATGCAAGTGGATTTCAGCGACCCTGTGGAACAATGGCTCTGGTTTGGGCTTTTTGGTTTGGGCATCGCCATTGTGCTTTCGTTTTTTAACTTCGGCATTGCCGGCCTCATTGCTTTGTTGGCAGTGGCATGCTTGGTAGTTTGGGTCATCAAAAGAGGGGCTTTGTAACTCGGTTGCCAATTCTCTTTACTGCAACCTGAATCGGACGGGCAGCGTGAATCGCACTTTCACTGGATGCCCGTTGGCTTCCCCGGGAGTCCAGCGGGGCATGGACTGCACGACTCGCACGGCTTCCTTGCCGCATCCGCCGCCAATATCTTTCAGGATGCTCACATCGGTCACGCTGCCGTCCTTATTGACCACAAAGCTGAGCGCCACCGTCCCTTCTATGCCCGCCTCTCGGGCAAGTGCGGGATAGTTGATGTTTTCAGCCAGATATCTCAACAAATCTTGCTCCCCTCCGGGGAAAGTCGGTGGTTTTTGCACCGTCACCATATTGTACTCGCCGTCATCTCGTGCTTTTTTCGAGTTTTCCACTTCTCGCGGAAAGTCAGGCACGTCTCGCAGTGTGGGCGGCGCGTCCCCTTCCGAGGCACGAGTGGTCGCACCTACTTCGGCGGCTGCATTGAGCACATCCTCTTGAGTGGGAGGCTGTTCATCCTGCACAAGTTCATCGGGAGTGGGGGAGGGCGGCACAAAACGAATCGTCGCGCGTACTGGCGGTGGTGGTGTAGGCGGCGGAGGGGGTGGGGGGGGCGGTGGATTGTCGGCATCAATGTCGGGTGGTGGCCCCGGTTCGGCTATCACTTCGCGGGCGGGCGGTTCGGGGAACTTGCTGGAAATGGCGCTCAATAGGTCGGGAAGCCCGATGCCCAGCGCAAGGAGCAAAAAGCCGATGCTCAGGGCGCTGCGGAGGTGGCGCGGATAGGCGCGGCGCAGTTGGTAGGCCCCGTAATTTTTGTTTCTGTCGGCGAAAACGATGTCCAGCGCGTCCTTTGGCGACACGAATTGTGGAGTGTTCATGATATGAAAGTGATTGAGTGAAGAAATGGAGAAGCGGTTAGCGAAGAGCCGCTTCGAGCTGTTGTTTTGTGGTGAAGCGCAATCCTTCAGACGGTGCAGCGATGAACGCTTCTTCCTGTGGGGAAACATCGAGCAACACATAGTAGCGCACCCGGCATACGGCCATTTTATCCAAAGCATCCACGAGGTTTTGGAAGCTGGATGCGCGAGTCGGCTTGATGATGACGTTCAGATGCGAGCCTGTTTTTTCCTCCAGACTTTTAACGTTGGTGTATGTATCCGAGCCCCATTTGGCCTGCACACGTTTCATTTTTCCCAAAATCACCTGACGTAGCCCCGATGCTGAGTAGTCGGTGGAGTCAAGCGCGGCGTTTTCAATACCTTCATACCAATACACTTTGTTGTCAGCGCCGAGTAGAATCGTGAGCACTTTGGACTGTGGCAACTCGATAGAGGCATCCCTTTCATTGTCGGGCATGACCAAAGCCATGACATGGGGTTTGGCCAATGTGGTGGCGAGCATGAAGAAGGTGATGAGCAAAAAAGCCAAATCCACCATGGGTGTCAGGTCAACGCGGGTGGAGCGTTTTTTTGAACGAATGTTGCCGGGCGTTGTTCTGCTCGTGCCGTTGCTGGAATCTGGAAAGCCTGCCATAATGCTTGATGTTGGTTTTGAAGAATGCGGTACATGGCGCAGTGTGCTGCGACACTGAGCATAGTGCTGTTTTTCACGAAAGGGTTTGGAAAAAATATAGGCTTGTGAACCTTCTGAAATGCAAGATGCGGGCGGCAGATTTTTTGGTGTGTGCGCGACATTTTTTAAGCCTCTGAAAGACAGGGCGTTGGTTGCAGGGTATAAATTCCGGCATGAATTATGCCCGCCGAAAAATTGTCGGCCAACGACTAAACAAACGGTTAATCTGACGTGAATACGGACTACTCGCACTACTTTCGCAGCTATCGAACGTTTTGACTCATGATGAGACACTCTACATTTCTCTTGTTCATTCTTGTCCCCTTTGTGGGAAGTCGCAACACTGTGGCGCCGGTATTGTCGCCCGTCATGGAGCTACAGGGCGTGGATGTCTCTCATTATCAGAAAGTGATTGATTGGGAAATGGTAACGGAGCGTCAGGCAGTTGATTTTGCTTTTGTGAAAGCTACCGAAGGCCACGATTACCGCGACAGTTTGTTTTGCCGCAATTGGGAGAGTCTTCGACGGTTGGGCATTCGGCGGGGTGCCTATCATTTTTTTCGCGCTTTTGGCTGTGGCGACGAACAGGCGAGCAATTTTCTCCAATTTGTGGAAATGCTGCCCGGCGACCTTGCGCCGGTGCTCGACATTGAGCGAACGGATGGCATCGCTACCGAAATTATGCTTCAAGAGGCTCGCATTTGGCTCGATATCGTCGAAAGCACGTTGGGCATTCGGCCCATCATCTACACCAACCAGTATTTCTACGAACGTTATTTGGCTGGCCATTTTGAGGATTATCCGCTTTGGATTGCTCGCTATTCCAGCGAGCGCCCACTTTTGACTACTGGCAAAAAATGGGACATCTGGCAGTATTCCAGCGAAGGCTGCGTGGACGGCATTTCCAGACGAGTGGATTTGAACGTTTTTCCTGGCGGCTGGGAGATGCTCGACAAATTGTGCTGGTTCCCTGCTTCTCTCGGAACGGAAGCAGACTTGGCTCCTTAAAACACGGCCCGCACCTGCGCCCTTGCCACATGTATCACCCGGTTTGTTCCTGTTTTCCGGCCTTCATAGTTCAGGCTTAGTTGCAATGTGCGCGAGAACTGTCGGTCGAGGTTCAATCCCCACAAGTAGTTTTTTCCGTCTTGCAAGCCCTCCAGCATCGTGAAGGCCACAGCCGAGTTCGGTTCTCCGTCGAATCGGATGTTGGCAAAAGTGCCTCTGGCTCGCATGGAGGTGGATGCTCTGAAGCCTTGCGCGTTGGCGCGGCCTGTGGGGTTCCAAGTCAGTTCGGTATTCCAGTTGGTCTGGTCGGACTGCTCGCCCCCTGCGAGCGTGTTGCGGCCTGTCTGCCAGTTGAGGTTGAACACGACGCGGAACATCCGGTTGGGCAGCCAAGTCAATTTTGGCCCTGCCCGCCAGCCCAAAATGCGGAAATCCCGACTATCGAAAGCCTCATTGTCACTGGTTTTTTCGCTGCGCACGATATCGGCCTCGGCGCTCCATTGCTTGCCAAGATTGAGCCGTCCGTGCAGGGTTTGGTCGGCGTTGCGGCGCTGTTCGTAGCCGGTGGTGAGCACCACCTGACTTCGGTTGTCGCCCTGCGCGATGCTGGCATCCCATCGCGGGTTGGCGCGATTGACAAACAAGACATTGCGCACGGAGGCTGTCACCGTCACCAAAGCAGAGTCAGCAATGGCGAACTGGAATGGGTTCCACGGCGACACTCCGGCTGCCCCGGCGAAGGTGCGGCGATTGATTTGCAGGGTGCTTTGAGTAGAAAAACGACTTAGGGTTTTGAGCCATTTTCGTTTAGAGTTGGCCCATAGCAGGCGTGGTTCGAGCCTTAGGTTTTGGTTGAAAAGCACGTTGTTGGTTCGGATGTATTCAGGGGTAGTCACCGCTATGCGCACATAGTTGGCTTGGTCCTGAAATACCGCGATTTCCATTTCGTCAATCTGGATGATGCTGTCGCGGTTGCGGTCCACCCAAGTGTATTGGCCTTCTCCGGGGTTCACGGCGAGATAGGTGAACTCCACCTTGGGGCTTTGCCCGGAGCCGATTTCATAGCCAGTGGTGAAGTTGAGCGCGTTTTTCCAAGCCGTCAAGTTGTAATCGGCGCGTCCGAGATAGGTTTCTTGCGGCTCCAACGTGGTCAGTTCGGCATCAAGGATGCGCAAAGTGCGGTAGGTGAAAGTCCAAGAGATTTGCTGGTTGGTCGGTTGGGGGGCTTTTTGATGGTTGCGCCAGCTACCGTTCAGGTTGGCTTCGTTTGCGATGGTGTTGTTTTTGAAAAAACTGCCAGTCGGGAAAAAGTCGTTGCGTTGAGCGAGAAAACCACCAAACTGCCAAGCGCCCTGATTCTCTGGGGTTTGAAAATAGAGGCGGTAGAGGTCGTACCAAAAAGAGACGTGGCTCAACGTGTCGGCGCCAGTTCCTCGGCGCTCGTTTTTTTCCCTTTCCCCGTAAATGCCCACCTTGAGGAACGCCTTTTGCGAAGTCGAGTCTTTTGTGAAAAAAGTTTTTGAAATGTCAAATTTGGGTCTGGAAAAACGTGTCGCTTCCGCTGTGCCCGCTGTCGTCAGCAGATTTAGCTCGCCAAAAAGGGAATGCCCGTTCCGTTGGAAACTGGCTTGGCCAAAATGCCGTTGGCCATCGTACACGCCCTGCCGTCGGAAAGAGCCGAATTCATAGCGACTGCTGCCCCATTCCTTTTTTTCCAGCATCAAACCACCCCTTGCGATTTGCTCACCCACCGTGTCACGGCTGTTGTCGGTGTTCCAGTCACGCACGAATTCGGGCGGGCGATAAGGGTTGAGCGGGAAAAAAGTGGGTGCCGTGCGTTCATAATTGGTGTAAGCCGTCAGTCTCCAATTCTTCTGCTCGCCGAATGTGGCTTGTTGCTGAAAGCCCACAAAACCAGCCAAGCCATAGTTGTCGTCATTGTTGAGCGGTGAAAAGCGGTTGAAGTCTCTGTTGCTCAAGGCCAATTCAGCCTGCACCTGTCCGCCTTTGAAAGGTTGAAAATCGCCGCCAACGGCGTACAGATGCCGAAGCTCCGGCGCAATCAATTTTACCACTGGCTCGTAGTTGCCAGTCGGCTGGCAGCTGATTGGGTCGGGGGGCGACCAACTGAACACCCTGCCGTTGGCAGCGGAAGGTGCCAGCACATAATTTCCCTGCCCTGACGGTACTTGCGTAAAACGCGCGGCAAACCGGGCCGAATCAGGGTTGGTGCTGTACACCAATATGGTCGTCGGCAGGCCGCACACCACCGTGTCCACGCTGCGGTAGAGCACCCTGTTGGGGTCAAATTCGGCGAGCGTGTCTATTCCGGGAGCAAAAGCGTTTCGCAAATTGTCGCCGACTTGGGCAAGCGCCCGGCGTTCGGTGGGCGAGATTTCCTGTGCGCCGTTGTTGCGCGAGTCCTGTTCCGAGTAAAAGTTGAAATAGGCTCGCCCGCGTCGGTTGCTCCAGCCAGCGTTGGCAGCCATCGTGGAGCGCAGGTATGACTGCACGGCATATTCAAATTCCACTATGACGCGGCTGTCTTTCGTGATAAGCCTTCGCGGCGTGAAAGTCACCTCTCCAAGATTGTAATCCACGATGTAGTCGTCGTTCAAACCTCGGCGCAATAGTTGCCCATCGAGAAAAACTTTCTCCGTTCCTGCCAGCACGATGATAAACTGTTCTCCCTCCGTGCCTTGCAACCGATACGGGCCTTGGTTTCCTTCTTGACCCAAGATGATTTGCCGGGCAAACTTTCCACGCGACACGGCCGCCGCTGCTCGGATTTGCAAGGTGTCGCCTGATTTGGGATGACTGATGCTCGACTGTACCATAGCCCCTTGCAGCCTTTTGAAGTAATTGGAGAAATACCCGCCGTAGGGCGGGCGAGTGAGGTCGTAATCCCCTGCCGTGAGTGTGGTGTTTTTTCTTTTTAGTTGAATAAAAATGCGGTCAAACTCTTGCAATTGGCGGGTGGTGCCGTCAGGTTGAAGCGGGATAGAGTTGTCTGACAGGGCAGCGAGGATTTCAAGGTCGTTGCCAAGTTTGCCATTCAATTGGAGGTTCAGATTTGAGTTGAACACCAAATTCTGGCTGTTGCCCAATGAAAACCCGCGTGTGTAGGCACCCGTGGAGATGAGGCTGCCCGTTTCCCATGGTTTGGTGGTTGGTTGGTATGGCGAATAGTCGAATTCTATGGCATCGGGGCGGGCGCTACGCCTAATCGCGGCGGTGTCCAAACGACTCACGCTTGCGCCCAAATCAAAAGGCAGCACGCGATAGGTTATGCTTATCCTTTCACAATTGGGGAATGTGCCCCTAAGCCGTGCGGTATCAATGTGCAGCCAATTGTTTGCGATAGAAAAATACTCAAGCTCAATGACCTGCCCAGAGGAGGAATCAGTGGCAGCCACCAATGGGGCGACTACGGTGAGCGAGTCTAATTGCTGTGCTGGCAAGCGGGCATCTATGATGCGCGTTTTCAGGTTGGAAAAGTCTTGGTTGTACTGCGCCATCGTGTTGAGAGATAGGCATGACAGTATCGCCACCCAACAAAAACGGCGGAGAATCAATACCAGACCATTCGTGCTATGATACAATCGCTTTAAGTTGATGCGGCGGGCAATTTATGGAGGAATCGAGGCACGAACATTGGTGCGCTTCGGCAGAGGATGGTTGCTTATTTGAGCATTTTCAGAACACAAATCTGGTTTTAACGATTGTCCGTCTTGGCAGAATCCGCCTTGAAAATAGGGCCGACGGGTAGCGTGTCGAGCGGGGGAAGGCGTGGCGGTTGCAACGGTTTTTCGGGTCGCAACCGCAAGAGAGAATCGCTTAGAGCCATCATGGCATCGGCCAAAAGCAGCGAATCCACTGTTTTTTCGGCCTCATTTAGGAGATTAACAAAACACTCTCGCTCACTTTTCTCACGGAAAGAGATAACTCTTTCGGCCACCCTGCTTTCTATGACGGATTTCATCCGTTCTCCTTTGCAAGATGGAAGACAGAAAATTGCTAGCAAAACATATATTTTTGGCGGAAAAGCGCCGGAATTTATCACCTTATGCAATATGAGCGATATTTGTATCATTATTGAAGCGGTTAAAGGCCGCGTCAAAGATAAGGTTAAGTAAAGCAACTGTTCTGTCCATGATAATATTTCAGGTTTGCTGAAAAATTTCTGGAAATTTTGTTGGAAATTAAAATTGCTCTACTCGCCATTTTAGATTGATTTTTTTTCAATCTTTTCTTAGAAAAAAGTCGCCTTTAGTACGATAAAGGTTCAAACTTAAAGATTGTTTTCATTTGGTTTTTTGGGGTTATACAGGGTGCTACTGAGTAATCAGTTGGTGCCCTGTTTTTTTTATGTGCTTTTCTATTCTCTATCTTTTTTGTAAAATCTCTATCGCCTTTTACTATTTTTCAAGATTTGTTTATTGTTTCACTTCGGGTGCATTTCAAATTGTCGCGGAACACACTATTGGACGTTTTCAAATTTGCCACGAAGTCACAAAGACACAAAGCAAAATACTCATTGATTTGCCGCATTTTGTGCTGTTGTGTCTTTGCAGCACAAAAATAATGTCCAGTAGTGTGGTCGTGTAATGTATCACGGAATGGCGTTTCGTGCCCCCCGGAGTATCATTTCGGTTTGCGAGCGGCTTTGTTGCATGAATAAATAAAATTTGGCCAGATTGATTTTTTCCAAATAAATTTCAAAATAACAGCCTATTGAAAAATTTTAAAAACTCAGATCGCCAATTCTCCAAAGAAAAAATGTTCATGCAACAAAGCCTTTGCGAGCGTGACAATTTGAGAACTAGTTGCTGAGATGCATGCCTTCATTTCGCTCCACCGCAACAAATCCACTATTTATAGCTATAGTTTTGCGCCACTTATTTCATTCATTTCATCAAAATGATATTTCGTCGCCCGCGTCGCAACCGCCAATCTGCCGCCCTTCGCGGTATGGCTACAGAAACCCACCTAAGCGTTCAGCACCTCGTGTTCCCGATGTTTGTGTTGGATGGTCAAAAGATGCGCAGCGAGATTCGTTCGCTGCCCGGCATATATCGGCTTTCACCAGATACCCTGCTTCGTGAAATCGAAAGTTGCATGCACTTGGGACTTTCCAATTTTATCCTGTTCCCGGCGGTAGCCGACCAACTGAAGGATAAAACCGCTACATATAGCTGGTCGCCAGAAAACTTCTACTTAAAAACCGCTCGCGAAATCAAGCGTCGTTTCCCGGAATGCTGTCTTATCAGCGACGTGGCAATGGACCCGTATTCGAGTGACGGACATGACGGGATGGTGATTGACGGTGAGATAGCAAATGACGAGACATTGCCGATTTTGGCTCAGATGTCGGTGGCTCAGGCGGCAGCGGGATTCGATATGCTTGGTCCTTCCGATATGATGGACGGTAGGGTAGGATATATCCGTGAGGCTCTTGACGAACAGGGTTTTACGAAAACGGGCATACTGGCCTACACGGCCAAATACGCCAGTGCGATGTATGGCCCTTTCCGCGACGCGCTGGATTCCGCGCCAAAAAGTGGGGATAAGAAATCGTACCAGATGAACCCGGCGAACAAACGGGAGGCTCTTATCGAGGCCGAACTCGACACCGCCGAAGGCGCGGATATGCTGATGGTGAAACCCGCGCTGCACTACCTTGACGTGATTCATCTGCTGAAAGAAAAAAGCCATTTGCCCATCGCGGCTTATCATGTGAGTGGTGAGTGTGCCATGCTCCGGGCGGCGTGCGGCAACGGCTGGCTCGACTTCGACCGGGCGATGCCTGAGACATTGCTGAGCATTCGCAGGGCGGGAGCAGATGTTATTCTGACCTATTTTGCGAAGGAGTTTGCGGAGCGATTTCCTGAGGGGATTTGAGTGTTTTTAAAACATGTACCCCCAAAACTTCTTTTTCTTTTTTGCTCCCTTTTTTGTCTTTTTCACATAGATAGGCTCGCTGCTGTAACTCTCCACGTTGGCGCGGTTGTAAGCCACCACGACGTAGGTATAGTGGCGACCCTCCTGAGCCGTTTGGTCTTCGTAGATGTACTCTTCCGAATAAAATGGGGTGGTGACGAGCAGGTTGTAGGGGTCTTTAAAATTGCCCACTCCTTCCCCGTCGAAGCGATAGATGGCGAAGTAGTGCGGCACCTCGTCGCCCGTCAGCACGTCGCAGACGTGCCAAGCAAGTTTGACGGTGCTGGGCGTGCCTTGCATCCGGCATATTTGCGGCGTGGCGGGTGGGGCTTTCAAGAGGCCGGGCATAGGCGGCATGATGGCAGGCGAGGCATATAATTCGTTGACGAGCGTATCCTGCACACCAAGCGAGTTGCGCAGGAGTGATTTTGCTGAAAAATAAATACTTCCTTGCACGTTGGGGTTGGCGCGTGCCATGGCGACTTGCTTGCTGATTTCCTCTGGGTTGTTCCAATTGGGGTCGTTGGGGCTGTTCCCGATTTTATAGGCCGCGTGCCCTATGTAAAGGTGTTTGCCGTAGGTGTGTTTGCTCCACCAGTCGAGCAATTTCTGATAATCGGAGGGCGGGAACCCGATGCTCCAGTACAGCTGAGGGGCCACATAGTCAATCCAGCCGCTTTTCAGCCACAGCAAGATGTCGGCGTAGAGGTCGTCGTAGCTCGAAATACCTGCGCGGGTGTCGGAGCCGTTGAGAGGGTCTCGGTCGGAATTGCGCCATACCCCAAAGGAGCCAATGCCGAATCGGACATAAGGCTTGAATCTTTTGATGACCTGCGAGACCTCTTGAATCAGTTTGTTCACGTTGTCGCGCCGCCAATCCTCTATGTTGGTGAACCCTCGCGGGTTAGATGCGAACTCGTTGTAGTCGTTGAGGTTTTCTCCGGGTTCTTTGTAGGGATAAAAATAGTCGTCGAAATGAATGCCGTCCACGTCGTATCGGACAATGATGTCGCGCACGACATTGGTCAGATGCTGGCGCACAAAAGGGTTGGCTGGGTTGAAATAATAGCGCCGCCCGTAGCGGAAAAACCACTGTTCCTTGAGGTTGGGTGGCAGGGTTCGCATGGGGTGGATGAGCGAAAGGCTTGCTGTGTCGAGGTCCCAAGTGGCGCGATAGGGATTGAGCCAGGCGTGGAACTCCATGCGCCGGTCGTGCGCTGCCTTTATCATGTAGCGCAAGGGGTCGTAGCTGGAATCGGCTGGCGGAAGCCCTTGTTCGCCTGTCAGGAATTTGCTCCAGGGCACAGCGTTCGAGTTGTAGAAAGCATCGCCAGAGGGGCGCACCTGCACAAACACCGCGTTCATGTTCATCGCCTTCAACACGTCGAGCAGGCTATCGAATTCCGCCTTTTGACGCTCTACCGGTAGGCCGGGCTGCGAGGGCCAATCAATGTTGGCCACGGTAGCAATCCAAGTGCCGCGCATCTCGACGTTGGGTGGCTGAGCATCTGTGTTTTGCACAAAGGCGAGTAGCAGCAGGAAGAAGGCAAAAAAACGAAAAAGAGGCTTCATAACAAGTTGGTTTGGCGGCAAATGTAGGGAATTAGATGCTCGTGATGTTCGGATTGTTCATTCTTGGTTTTGCTGACGACAATCCGTACATCCTTGAAATAAATTGGGTGTGGCAAGATTACAGGTTTGAGATAAATGCATCCATTTTTTTTTGACTTTTGCGTGGAAATCCAGAAGTACCCACGTTTCCCCGAACATGAAATTTGCACAACCCATCCCTGTCTCCGCGCTGGCTGCGCGACTCAACGCTCGCCAAATCATCGGCGACGACACCCTCTCCGCTTCCGGCATCAATGAAATTCACAAAGTGGAACCCGGCGACATCGCGTTCTCCGATGTGAAAAAATATTTTGAAAAAACACTGCGCAGCGCTGCCACCATCATTTTGCTCAATGAGCCAGCCGAGTGCCCGCCCGGCAAGGTGATTCTCGTCGTCGAAAATCCCTTCGAGGCTTACGATTCGCTGGTGCGCGAACATCGCCCCTTCGAACCAATCACGATGCCCGTCAGCCATCGCGCCGACATTCACCCGACTGCGATTATCGAGCCAGGGGTCGTCATCGCGGCCAATGTTCGTATCAGCGCGCGTTGCCACATCCAAGCCAACACATACATCGGCGAATACTCCGTTATCGGCGAAGATGTGACCATCGGCCCCAATTGCATTATTGGCTCTGATGCTTTTTATTTCAAAAAATTAGCCGACGGCTCATATCGGAAATGGCGCTCCGGTGGCCGTGTCGTCATCGAGGACAACGTGGACATTGGCGCAGGTTGCACCATCAACAAAGGCGTGAGTGGCGACACCATCATCGGTGCTGGCAGCAAACTGGACTGCCAAATCCACATCGGGCACGGAGCTGTCATCGGGAAAAACTGCCTTTTGGCCGCTCAGGTGGGCATCGGCGGCAAGACCATCCTTGAAGACAATGTGGTGCTATACGGTCAGGTAGGCGTTTCGCAAGCCATCCGCATTGGGAAAGGCGCGGTGGTGTCGGCCAAAGCGGGCGTGTCCAAATCGCTTGAAGGCGGCAAGGCTTATTTTGGCATTCCGGCAGATGATGCGCGGGATAAATACAGGGAGTTGGCAGCGCTTCGACAGTTGCCAGAGGCGCTCAAGCAGTGGGAGAAATGAAGGGCTGAGCACACGGCACTAATTTTTTTGAAAAACAAAATTGTTGCAATACGGCTTCTGGTCTTCCGACTGATGTTTGGAAAAATCAAACTCGGCGAGCGGGCGAAACAAGGAGCCTTCGATAAAAAAGCCTTGATAACCCAGTTTTTCCAAAAAACGGAAAGTTTCCCAAACCCGCTCCGTCCCCACATGTCGCGCCTCGCATTCCAGCAGGATAGCCGGATGATATCGCTGCAACACTTGTTTGCCACCTTGCAGAACGGCCAATTCGTTGCCTTCCACGTCTATTTTGAGCAGGTGAGGCACAACCGAATGTTGGGAGCAAAAATGGTCCAACGTGTTCGCCATCACGGATTCCGTTCGGACATCGCCTTCCTCAAAAACCGTTTTGACGATGCTGGCCCCCGGCGATGATTTTTTGTCCTTTTTCACCGGAATGCGCAACTCGACACTGCCCTCGTGGTCGGACAGCGCCAAATGCTCCACCGAGAAATTTTCCCAGCGCAGGCTTTTTTTTATTTTGTTCAAATACTCAAAAAGGGACCGTTGTGGCTCGAAACCAATGACCCTTCCTCGCTCGCCAACTTGTTTCAGCATCCAAAAGGCATATCCCCCTTTGTGCGCTCCGACATCAAGCGCCGTGTCGCCAGGACGCAACGTTTCCAAAATGAAGCGAATGCCACCCGGGTCAGTACGGCGGCGATATTTGTCGGCACGCGCTTTCAGGCGGAGTTTGTCGAGAAAAGACATGGTTAGATGAAAATGAATGACAAGGCGATTTATCGGCCGACCCAAAGGTTGGCGCTACTTCTTTCTATCCAATACATCCTTCACCGCCCACGCCACGTCTTTTTTGCCAAGCCCGTATTTCTCTAAAAGTTCGGCTGGTTTGCCGCTCTCGCCGAACGAATCGTTCACGCCGACGTACTCCATCGGCACGGGCAGGCGGTGGACGAGCAGGTTGGCGATGGCATCGCCGAGGCCGCCATTGCGCTGGTGTTCCTCGGCCACCACCACGGCGCGCGTCTTGCTCGCCGAATCCAAAATCGCCTCTTCGTCGAGCGGCTTGATGGTGTGGATATTGATGACCTCGCAGGAAATGCCATCGGCCGCGAGTTCTTTGGCGGCCTCGATGCTCGTCCAGACAAGGTGGCCGGTGGCGAAAATGGTCACGTCTTTTCCAGATGCGAGATGAAGGGCTTTCCCGATTTTGAATTTCTGATTTTCAGCCGTGAATATCGGCCAAGCTGGGCGGCCAAAACGCAGATAGACCGGGCCGTGATGCTCGGCTATGGCGATGGTGGCGGCCTTCGTCTGGTTGAAATCGCAAGGATTGATGACGACCATGCCGGGCAGCATCCGCATCATGCCGATGTCTTCGAGTATTTGGTGGGTGGCGCCGTCTTCTCCCAAAGTCACGCCCGCGTGAGAGGCGCAGATTTTGACGTTTTTGTGCGAGTAGGCGATGCTTTGGCGGATTTGGTCATAGACGCGCCCGGTGCTGAAGTTGGCAAAGGTGCCTGTGTAGGGGATTTTGCCGCCCGTGGCCAACCCTGCCGCAATGCCCATCATGTTGGCTTCCGAGATGCCGCATTGATAAAAGCGTTCGGGAAATTCTTTCTGGAAATGCTGCATTTGCAGCGATTCCATCAAGTCGGCGGTCAGCCCCACCACGTTGGGATTTTGGCGGCCCAGCTCGAGCAGCCCCGCCCCGAAACCTTCGCGAGTGGCGCGAGCGGCGGTGCTTGTTATTTCGTTGATTTTCATGTTCTTGACACGTTGTTTGGTATGCGGGGCGAATTTTTTTGAAGAAAAATTGCGCTGTCGCTGAGTTGCCTGTCGGTATCTTATTTGAAGGCATCAAACCCCGTCACGTCGTGGCCGGTGATGAGCAGGTGAATGTCGTGCGTCCCTTCGTAGGTCAGCACCGTTTCGAGGTTCATCATGTGGCGCATCACGGGGTATTCGTTGGTGATGCCCATGCCGCCGTGAATCTGGCGGGCTTCACGGGCGATTTCGAGCGCCATGTTGACGTTGTTGCGTTTTGCCATGGAGACTTGGGCGGGCGTGTGTTTGCCCTCGTTTGCCAAAGTGCCGAGCCGCCACGCGAGCAATTGAGCCTTCGTGATTTCGGTAATCATTTCGGCCAGTTTCTTTTGCGTCAATTGGAAGGCGCCGATGGGCTTACCGAACTGGACGCGCTCTTGCGAGTAGCGCAAAGCCGAGTCGTAGCAATCAAGCGCCGCGCCAATCGCGCCCCATGCGATGCCGTAGCGAGCCTTCGTCAGGCAGGAAAGCGGGCCTTTGAGACCGACGACGTTGGGCAACACATTCTTCTTCGGCACCCGCACATCTTCAAAAACAAGCTCGCCGGTGATGCTGGCGCGGAGGCTCCATTTGCCGTGAATCTCCGGCGCGGAGAAGCCTTTCATGCCTTTTTCAACGATGAGGCCGATGATTTTGCCGTCCTCTCTTTTTGCCCACACGACAGCGATGTCGGCGACGGGCGAGTTGGTAATCCACATTTTCGCGCCGTTCAGGATGTAGGTGTCGCCGTCGTCTTTCACGTTGGTAATCATGCCGCCGGGGTTGGAGCCGGCGTCGGGTTCGGTGAGGCCAAAGCAGCCGATGAACTCGCCTTTGGCCAATTTGGGCAAGTAGTGGCGGCGCTGTTCTTCGCTGCCGAATTTGTAAATCGGGTACATCACGAGCGAGCCTTGCACAGAGGCCATGGAGCGAACGCCAGAGTCGCCGCGCTCGAGCTCCTGCATGATGACGCCGTAGGCGATTTCGTCCATGCCGCCGCAGCCATATTCTGCTGGCAAAGAGGGGCCATAAGCGCCGATTTCGGCCAAACCTTTGAACAGGTGCGTGGGGCACTCGGCGCGGTTGGCATAGTCCTCGATGATGGGGCTGACCTCTGCTTTCACCCAATCGCGCACCGCGTCGCGGGCGAGCAGGTGTTCGGCGGAGAGCAGTTCGTCCACGCCGTAGTAGTCGTGGTGTTGGTAGCGGTCTTCGCGTTGGGAGATTTTATGTGCGGAGGCGGTGGAGCCGTTTGATTGCATGATGTGTTCTTGTTGTTTTGGTCAGGAAAAATGTGGGGGCAAAAGTAAACAAACTTTCGCGGGCAAAGCGGGGCAAAGCCACTTCTTCACAATTTTGACCGAATATAATTTTTGAAAAAGAAAAAATCGGACGGGGTAAACGAAGATGGTTTGGAGGTGCGTCTGCGATTCGTCCGACGAACAAAAAATCGTCGGACGAATTCACGAGACACGGCTTGCGAACCTTGTAGGTGTGAAAACGCTACCTTCGCCGCCCGAAAAGTCCAACGTCTAACGTCCAACAATCCAACATCCACGTAGTGAATTTCCTCACTCTCGAAAATATCACCAAGTCCTACGGCGAGAAAGTTCTTTTTCAGAACATCAGCCTGCGCATTGACAAGGGCCAAAAAATCGGTCTCATCGCCAAAAACGGCACTGGCAAAACCACGCTCATGCGCGTCATCGCAGGCAAGGAAGGCGCCGAGGGCGAGAGCGCTAAAATCCTGCTGCGCAAGGACATCCGTATCGGTTGGCTCGACCAGGAACCCTACTTCAGCCCCGAACTCGATGTGCTCGGCGCGGTGCTCGACCCCAGCAACCCGCTCGTGCGCGTGGTGGAACGTTACGAACATGCGCTGGCTCACCCGGAGAAAACTGCCGAGTTGCAGGAGGCCATCGCTCTGATGGACTTGAACGACGCTTGGTCGTTCGAGGCAAAAGTGAAAGAGACGCTGTTCCGCTTTCGCATGGAGGATTTTGAGCAAAAGGTGAAAAACCTTTCCGGTGGCCAGCAAAAGCGGCTGGCTTTGGTCAAAATCCTGCTCGAAGAACCTGATTTCCTCATCCTCGACGAACCGACCAACCACCTCGACATAGAGATGATAGAATGGCTCGAAGAGTATTTGCAACAGCCGGGCATCACCCTTTTCATGGTGACACACGACCGCTATTTTCTTGAAAACGTGTGCGACAGCATCATCGAACTCGAAGGTGGGCAACTGCGCCGTTACTCCGGCTCATACTCGGATTATTTGGAAAAAAAAGCCTTGCGCGAGGAGGTGGAAGCCACGACCTACGAACGCCAGAACAAACTCCTTAAACGCGAACTCGAATGGGTGCGTCGTTCGCCCCAAGCCCGCACAACGAAAGCGAAGGCGCGCGTGGATGCTTATTTCAACAAAAAAGAGGCAAACGACGCGCTGAAAAAAAAGCCGGAAGAACTGCGGCTTGCCATCAAGGAAAACTGGCTCGGCAGCAAGGTGGTGGAGCTGCACAACATCAGCAAGTCGTTCGGAGAAAAGAAGTTGCTCGAAAATTTCACCTACAAATTCAAGCGCAAGGAGCGCATCGGCATCGTGGGGCCGAACGGTTCCGGCAAATCCACGTTCCTGCAAATTCTCACCGGCGCCCTGCCGCCCGACACGGGCAAGGTCGTCATCGGCGACACGATTATCTTTGGCCACTACCGGCAGGAGGGCATCCAACTCAAAGCGGACAAGCGCGTGATTGATGCCGTGCGCGACATCGCTGACTATATCCCGCTCGAAAAAGGCAAGGAACTTTCAGCAGCGCAATTGCTCGAACGTTTCCTATTCACCCGACCTCAGCAACAGGTGTATGTGAGCCAACTTTCAGGCGGCGAGCGGCGCAGACTCTACCTGCTGACAGTGCTGATGAAAAACCCCAACTTCCTCATTCTCGACGAACCGACGAACGACCTCGACGTGTTGACCTTACAAGTTCTGGAGGATTTTCTCGAAGATTTCCCCGGCTGCCTCGTGGTGGTCACGCACGACCGCTATTTCATGGACCGTCTCGTTGACCATCTTTTTGTTTTTGAAGGCAACGGAAAAATCAAGGACTTCAACGGCACCTATGCCGAGTACCGCGCTTTGAAACGAAGCGAAAATTCCGCCGCTACTGTCATTCCGCCGAAGGCGGAAACTGCACAAGCCAAGCCTGCCCCTGGTCTCACAAACACCGAGCGCAACGAGATGAAAAAACTCGAAAAAGAACTCGCCGCGTTGGAAAGCCGCAAGAAGGAGATTCTGGAAAAATTCAACGCCGCCGACTTGGGCGCGGAAGAGGCGACGCGGCTTTCCGCCGAATTGGGAAAGTTGCAGGACGACTTGGACGGCAAGGAGATGCGGTGGCTGGAACTTTCGGAAAAGTGAACAGTAGTCCTTATTTTTGAAGCCTCAATCGGCTTCGCCATGAATGCAAAACCGCTCGCTTGCGCGATTTTTTTCCAACTATTGGTTGCTCCCAATTTTGCTCAATCGGATTTCTCAGCCATAGATGCCCACGCCCGCTCCCTCCCCTTTCACGGCGAAAAAGACCTCGTGCGAATCACCGATTCGCTGACCAACCGTTTTGAAACTGACCTGGAAAAAGGCCGCGCCATTTTCACTTGGCTCACCGAGCACATCGCCTACGACTGCGGCCAGCAAAACCGCCTCGAAGCCGAGCCGGAAGCGGCTGCCCACCCGCACTATTACGCTCACCAACAAGTCGGGCTCATCCTCAAGCGCCGCCGCACGCGCTGCGAAGGCTATGCGTTCATGTTCAAAACCATGTGCCGCTTGGCAGGCGTTTACGCGACCACTCGCGAAGGCTACGCCCGCTTCGACGGCAGAAAAGTGGACCCTGCCATGGTGGAGCCAAATCACGCTTGGAGTGCCGCCTGCTTCGACGGCGAATGGTTTGAAATGGATTTGAGCGCCGCTGCCGGGCAATGTAGCGGGGGCCAATTCCGCCGCGAGCGTCGCGAGGAGTTTTTTTTGCTCAACGAAAAAACGCTTGAGCGGCTCTATATCCCCATCGAGGACGGACGCCACTCGAACAATTCCGGGCGCATCATCTTGAAATTTTAGGCAGCCCCTTTATCTGATGACTGCCGTTCACATGGAGCGAGTGCTTCGGAAACGACCATTACAACACCGACTCGGCACGTTTTTCGGCCAAGCGTTCTTTCAGCTTGCGCCAGCTCGGCCCCATCAACTTGTTCATGCCTTTGTCCACGACGTAGTGCGTGGCGATGTTCGCCAAACCACGCACGCGTGCGGGCAACGAGCCAAATGAGCGCAGGCTGATGGAATAGCCACCGTCGGTGTACTCGATGTAGTGCCAATAACCGGAGGGCATGAAAAGCGTCTCGCCCGGCTGGAGCATCACCTCGTAGCCTTTGGCTTGTGCCAGCGCCGGGTATTTTTCGTAGTCGGGATGGTTCAAATCCACATAGCTGGCCACCGTGAAGGGGTGATGGTAGAGATTGACCCCTTGGTCGGGCGCAAAGAGGATGACCCGTTTGCGGCCATGTATTTGATTGAGAAAAACATGGCTCATGTCAATGTCGTAGTGCAGCGCCACCTTGGAGCTCTCGCCGCCAAAGAACATGAAGGGCAGCTCGTCCACAAAACCATCCATGATGGTCGGGATGCTAAAATCGTGGCGTAGTTCGGGCGCCACGCGGAAAATGTTCCACAGGAAAATGCGCAGGTCGTTAGGCCCGCTTTCGAGGATTTCAAGGTATTCCTTGAATGATATCACGCGGTCGGGGGTCATATAGCCTCGCCCGGGTTTGGAGTAGTTGTTGGACACCACCGGCACGCGGAGGTGGCCGTATTGGGCTTTGAAGTGTTCTATTGTCCAGCGTTGCCGAGCTGGCCAAGAAGCGGTGAGGTCAGTAAAGACGACTGGCTTCATGGGGGTTAGATATTCAGCGGCAAAAGTCTCGCGGGTGAGGCCAGTGCGGCGGTCAACGGGTAAAAGTTCCAGCATAAGCGACATGATTTTAGGTGAACGAATGTGCCGATAGTGGTGATGCCGGGTCTTTGTTCGGGTGGCAAAAGTAAAAAGGAAGTTAATTGCGGATATGCCGGGTTTGGAATGTTAACCTGATTTTGACAAGCGCCGTCCTGTTGAGGTTGCAGCACTTTGTGGCAGTAGGTTGTTTTTCAACGTATTATGAGCCGTCGCGCAAATTTTGTTCAAGGCATAAAAGGCGAACAAAGGTCAAAAATGGCTGCCACAAATGTTCGAGGAAAGCCAGCGATGCCCCGCAGCCATGCCGAATGAAAGGGTGTCGCCTTCATGCTTTATGGCGCATCCCATTTGGCGTTTGTCTCGGCAATGTCCGAAAAACCCACATTCGCAGGCTACGCAGAAAGTGATTTTGCCGAAATCTCTACCTTTGCCGCGTTTCCTTCACATAACCCAACCGCTCAACCCCTCTCAACCTCTTAACCCTCACTACATGGCAGACATAACCCAGTTGAAAGAACTCGCCGCGCAAGTACGCCGCGACATCGTGCGCATGGTGTTCAATTGTCAAAGCGGGCATCCCGGCGGGTCGCTCGGGTGCACAGAGTTTTTTGTGGCACTTTACGGCAGCGTGCTCAAACACAAGCCCAAACCCTTCAAGATGGAGGGCAAGGGGCAAGATTTGTTTTTTTTGTCAAACGGGCACATTTCGCCTGTTTGGTACTCTGTGCTGGCGCGCACAGGCTATTTCGACGTGAAGGAACTCAATACTTTCCGAAAAATAAATTCCCGACTGCAAGGCCACCCCGCCACCCACGAAGGGCTGCCGGGCGTGCGCGTGGCCTCCGGCTCGTTGGGGCAGGGGCTGTCGGTCGCCATCGGTGCGGCGCTCGCCAAACGGCTCGACGGCGACCCGCGTTGGGTGTTTTGCCTGACTGGCGACGGCGAATTGCAGGAGGGGCAATGTTGGGAGGCACTTCTTTTTGCCGCGCATCATAAAGTGGACAATCTCATCGTGACGGTGGACTGGAACGGCCAGCAGATTGATGGCCCGAACGACGCGGTAATCGGGTTGGGCAACTTGCCGGCCAAATGGAAGGCGTTTGGGTGGGATGTGTTGGTGTTGGAGAACGGCAACGACTTGGAGGCTGTCGTCGGCGCGCTGCGCCGCGCCAAGCGTCGCACGGGCAAGGGCAAGCCAGTGGTGATTCTGATGAAAACAGAGATGGGCTACGGCGTGGATTTCATGCAAGGCACGCACAAATGGCACGGCAAAGCGCCGAACCAAGAGCAGTTTGAAAGTGCGATGAAACAACTGGCGGAGACGAGTTTGGGGGATTTTTGAAAAATGTCGTAACCGCTTAGGCGGAGGCAGCGCCCCAAAACACATTTCGGGGCGCTGCCCCTTCAAGAAACAATGCGGCGCATCACCTACTTGAAAAAGCATAGCTGTTGATTACAAACAACATCAACCATCTGTCATGATGGTCTCTCCTGCGTGGTTTCACTGAAACACCCCCAGCCTAGGTGCCAATCGTTCATATTCCGCTGCGGACAACGGCTGATTGCCGTACCAAACCTGCTCATAGATGCGTGTGGCCTCGCGGAAAAGCTCAGCCGACGAATGCCCTCTCATCTCTCGCAGGTAGTCGCGGTTCGTTTTTTCAGGCGACCACTTGAGGGCGTTTTGCTCCGACAGGTTTTTGATGATGCGCAAATAACTGATTCGCACCGCGAGGGTATAGTTGCCCCGCCCCAGCGCTTCGCGCAAAAAACGGTCGAGGTCGCTCTCGTGGAGGTAGGTGTCAAGATTGTCGAGCGTGATTTCCACGCCATCGCGTGCAATCTGCCGGTTGCGAGGTGCACGCAACATTCGCCAAATACCGAACGCGATGGCTACCGCCGCAGCCAGAATGGCTATTGTCTGGAGCAAATTGCCCAGCCACTGCGTTGCCGAAGTCCAATCTATATTGCTGTTGCCTACGTTCGGGTCGCGTTGTTTTTTCTCGCGGGGTGGCTTGGGGCGGTCTTTACTGTAGTCCAACCCTTGTGTGGCTTCGTCCCATCGTTCGCCCTTGATGCTGCGCACGGCCATCGGTGCCAACGGCGCAGGCTGATAGGGTGGGGGATTGTTGACGATGTAGTCCTCCTTGGGTTCCTCGTAATAGTAGGGGTATTCTTGCCCGTCGTTCCAGAGCGTGTCCACCTCTTGCGCGGCTGCGGCAAGCGGGAGCGACATGAAGAGCAGGATGTTTTTAATTTTCACTAAATCAAAGTTTTGTTGTCAACACAAATCAACCCCTAAGCACAAGGTCAGACGAGGCTGTTTTTTTAAACGAATTTAGTCAACGCAAGGTGATTTTGAACGAACGACACTTGCAATCCTTTGAAAAATCAAGCAAATCAATCGAGTGAATCCTGAAATCCTCGTTAGAGTTGTTGCGGTGGAGGCCCTTGGCGAAGGAAAGCCCTCCTCCGCAACAACTCTTTTAATCTGGGTATAACCCTTGTACCCCTTGTACCCGCCTAGCGTCATTCGCGTGCCAACCCCCTAATCTGTCGTCCGCTACCCACTTGCTCGATGCCCTCAAAAAGGCTGGTGGCATCGGTGATTTCGCGGCTCGAGAAATACTGTAGGCCACCGCAGAGCGCAATCATCAAGAAAGCAAAATAGAGCAACACGCTCGCGGCGCCGCAAGTGGCGATGGTCGTGTAGGCAGCCATCGCGCCAGCCTGCTGCGGCACCAGCCAGCTAAATAGTTGCAGGGCGAGGCTCCAAACAGGGGTGTCAATAAACATGAAAAGCAGCACTTGCAACATCACCACGAGAAAGCCTAGCGTCAGCCCCTGCCCCCAGCGCATCAGCCGAAAAGCCCGAAGCAATGCCGCCAAAGGGTTGAGTGTCTCAAAATAGATAGCGGCACTCCAAAGCGCCAAAAAAGGATAGGCTGCCATGCCCCACAAAAACGCGGCGCCTTCCTCCCAAAGCTGGAATACGAAGACAAAGCCCAACATTGGCAGCAATATCGGCAAGACCGCGAGCAACATCCTTTTTCGGGAAAAAGGCACTCGCATTTCTGCCGCCATTTCTTGTTCCAATGCGCGAAACGCCGCTATTGTCAGCATGGCGAGGAGCATGATTTGGAAATAGAATAAAAACGGGACCGGGTCATTTTGAAAAAACTGCGCGGTGCCGACTAAGGTGTTGAAAGGCCATCGGGCCTGATTGTCGAGGTAAAAAGTGCTGGCCGGGTCTTGGTGCGAAAGGCCGAACGCAAAAGCCACAAAAAGAGCCGCCGTGCCAAAAAGCCCCCACAAAGTGGTTTTAGGGTGGCGACGCAGCAAGGTGAAAGTATCGGAAAAAATCTCCCCGGCGCTTTTGATGGCATTGAAGTCAATGGCATGTGCGCGGTCGGGCGGAATCTCTTTGTCGTGTGGCGGCTCATGGAAACCGCCAGTTGTTGCCTTGTGGCGGGGGAGCCACACAAAGTACCAAAGTACAAAAGCCAGCGAGGTGAGGATGAACGCCGCCCGCAGCGCATCGGGCGTTTGGGTGTAGCGCGTGAAAAAGCCCTCAAAAAAAGCTGCCAGCAAGATGATGGGCACGATGCCAAAAAACATTTTTAGCCCGCGCCGTATGCTGATTTGAAAGGCTTGCCCGCGCGTGTAGGTGCCCGGAAACAACAACCCCGACCCAGCCACCAGCCCGGAGGCACCAGCGATGATGATGGCGCTAATCTCTAAAGTGCCGTGAATCCAGATGGTGAGAAAGGAATCCCAAAACACGCCCTTTTCGACAAAAAAATATTGAAAAGCACCTACCATGATGCCATTGATGAGCAAGATGAACACGGTGCCGATGGAGGCCAACACACCCAAAATGGCCGTTTGAAAAGCAACGAAAAGATTGCGAGCGGCGATGCTGACCGTCATGCCCCCCGGCGCCTCGCGCTTATATACGGCCATGGGGTCGCCTCCCTCGATGTTGCGCACGGTCATTTCCACATACTCGTCGCCGAGTATGATGCGGGCAAAATCGGGGTTGATGACGCTCGACACCACCCCAATCGAAAAGGCTAGGGCGAACACGCAAAAAGACAGAAAAAACGCCCGTCGCTCCAGCCAGAAAAGTTGTGGCAACTCGTCCGTCCAGAAGCGCCGCAGTCGTTCCACCGGGAGGCGTTTGCCTTGGTAGATGTTGTGGAAAATGCGCTGCGCCAGCGTGTTGAGATACATTCGTACCGAGCGGTTCGGGTAGAAAGTGCGGGCGTATGACAGGTCGTCGGTGATTTGCACGAAAAGTTCGTTCAGCCGAGCGGGGTCGTGCTGGCGCTCGCGGAGCGACTCCTCGAAGTCAGCCCATTTTTCCTTGTTTTGCTCGATGAATTTGGTCTCTTTCATGCTGTGTCAAAACTTGAACGCTACCCAAAACGTGCTGCCTTCGTCCACGTCGCTTTCAAACCCGACCTTGCCGTTCATCATTTCTGCGTAACGCTGCACGATGTAAAGCCCCAGCCCTGTGCCTTGGTAATTAGTGGCGTTGGTGGCGCGGAAGAAACGGTCGAAGAGGTGTTTCTGTTCTGATTTGGGTATGCCGATACCTTTGTCGCGCACACTGATGCGAGCCTCCGATTCATTGGCGGTGCTCTGCACGATGATGGCGGTGTTTTCGGGCGAGTATTTGATGGCGTTGGAAATCAAATTGATGAGGATGTTTTTCAGCAATCCACCATCCAAACGGACAGATGTTGAACCAGTATGCGAATACTGAAGCGTTTGCCCGTTTTTGAACAGGTTTTTCAGTTCCTGATGCACATTCTCGACACAGGCAGGAAGGTCGAGCGGTGCCGATTGGGGTTTGATGTGTCCTTCTTCCAAACGACCCAGCGAGAGAAACTCAGTAAGGATGGTGTTCAGGCTATTCACGGCGTTTTTGATGCGTTCGGCGTGTTTTTTCACGTTGGCGCAGTCGTCTTTGTCGGCATATTGCATGATAAGCCCCGCCGAAGAAAGGACAGCCGTGAGCGGGGTGCGAAATTCGTGTGAGGCCATGCTGACAAAGCGACTTTTCAACTCGCCCAATTCACGTTCTTTTTCGAGCGCAGCGGACAACTCGTTTTTCGCTTGCTCCAACTCTTCGGTTCGTTCGGCTACTTTGCTTTCAAGATTTTCATTCAGTTCTCGAAGGGCGGCAGTCATATCGGCGAGTTCCTGCTTTTTCTGCAAAATAGATTGCTCATAATTTTTCCGAAACGTGTTGTCCACCACGAACGCCACCACCAACTCGCCTTCTGCGGTGGAAAAAGGGCTAAGGCTGACCTCAATCGGAAACTCGGTGCCATCTTTTTTCAAACCAAACAAATCCAACCCGATGCCCATGGAGCGCGGTTGGGGGCGCTGGTGAAAATGCTGCCGGTGCGCCTCGTGTTTTTGGGCGAGCCGGTGCGGGATGAGCACCTCGACGGTCTCGCCCAGCATCTCGCCCGAGGCGTAGCCAAACAGCTGTTCCACAGCTGGATTGGCCATGATGATGTGGCCTTCTTTGTTGGTCAGCAGGATGCCGTTTGAGGCATATTGAAACAGTGCCTCGAACTTGCCTTCTTGTTGCCGCTCTATTTCGCGCAGTGAGATGAACCGCACCACAAAAAAAGCAGCTGCCCAAAAACTGACAATGGGTGGAAGCCGACGCATGAGCACTTGTTCAAAAGGTGCCTCGTGGGGCTTGAGCGCAATCGCAACCACCGTCAAAGTGGTGGTGATGACCGCGAGCAGTATCACGTCGCTTTTTTCTCGAAAATAGATGGCCAGAAAATGCGCCAGCAAATAGGCGAACACGATGTCGAAATGATTAGGCAGCAACAAGTCTGCTGCAAAAACGGCAGCCGTGAACAGCCATATCAGCTGAGCCAGACGAGGGTTGCTTCGTATCGTGTGCATGGGGCGAAGGTATGCAATTAGCAGACAGTCAATATCGGAACTTATTCGCTGAGGAAGCAGTTGGCGTTGGCAAATTATTCATACTTTTGCCCCTCTAAAAAAGTTGGGTCCCGTAGCTCAACGGATAGAGCAACTGCCTTCTAAGCAGTAGGTTACAGGTTCGAGCCCTGTCGGGATCACAAGAAGAAAAGCCTGATTGTCGCATGATGCGCAGTCGGGCTTTTTTCATGCCTCCAGTTGCTTCACCAGATGTTCCCACGCGAATCGCTTCTTTTCCTCGCGCACGCCCTGCTGCATGGCTGAGGCTCTTTCGTGCTCAAAAAAGTCGCGCATGGCCGCTGCAATGGCCGCTGGCTTTGGTGGCACCACATAACCCGACACCTCGTTTTTCACGATTTCCGGCAGTCCGCCCACATCGGTCACAACCATTGGCTTTTCAAACTGATAAGCGATTTGCGAAATGCCGCTTTGGGTCGCCGTTCTGTAAGGTTGCACCACCAAGTCGGCCGCCGAGAAAAACACCCGCACCTGCTCCGTCGGGACGAAGCCCAAGTGCAAGTGTACCCTTTCCGCAAGACCGTTGGCTTCGATTATGTCTTGATAAAACGCCCAATCGTCGTAACATTCTCCCGCTACGATTGCTCTGATACCGGGCGTTTGGCTCAATGCCTTGA
Organism: Saprospiraceae bacterium; assembly: GCA_026129545.1. Taxonomy (NCBI): domain Bacteria; kingdom Pseudomonadati; phylum Bacteroidota; class Saprospiria; order Saprospirales; family Saprospiraceae; species Saprospiraceae bacterium. Next base: position 421,915 of record JAHCHX010000002.1, on the reverse strand, counting down.
GCAACAAATCAAGTCCTTTGTATTTTCTGATGAGGCCAAAAAAAAGCACCACCGGCGCATCCGGCGGCACGTCGAGCAGCCCGCGAGCGGCGTTTTTTCCCAACGGCGTGCCATAGACATCGTAGATAGGGTGCGGGGCATAGCGGATTGGCGGGCGCTTGCCTGATGCGGGCGCTTTCAAAAACTGCTCGATTTGTTTGCCCACCGAATGTGACATCACCACATAATCGTCGCAGCTGCGCACGAAATAACGGGCAAACCCTCTGTCGCCCATTCGTTTTTCATGTGGAATGATGTTGTCCACCAACGCCGTGATGCGGATTTTCTTTTTTGAAAAAAAACGAGCCACGCGCAGCACTGTGCCTAAGCATGGCCCCATGAACGGCAGCCAAAAACGCACGATGATTTGGTCGGGATTTTCCCGCGTGATTTGGTACCCGACCGCGAGCCAATTGAAAGGATTGACGGAGTTGAGCCGGGTTTTGATGTTCAGGTTTGCGGGTGGCGCATCGTCGGTGTACTGTGTTTTTCCCGGAAACAAAAAAGCGGGGTATTGCAGCGAAAAAGAGTAAACCACCACCTCCTTCCCAGCTTCTTGTAGTGCCTGCGCAAGGCGTTCGGACGAGGCCGCGATGCCACCACGCAACGGATGAGCAGGGGAAACAAGGACAATTTTTTTTGTGGACATGGGCGAAAAATAGTTCACTCTAACATGAACACACTCACAGTAGTAGGTTTATACCTCGCGCCGCTAGGTTTTGAGCATGGTCACAATCGCAATCTGCTCAAAATCAGGGGCATCAATCACGGCCATCTGACAAATCCTAGCGAATCAAGGTATACTTTTGAGGAAAAATCGTAAAAACTTGGGTAGAAGATTGAGGATAGAAGTTAGAAGGCTGATTTCATCTCCATTGAAACAGTGTGCAACCCTGAAGCATATCTCTCTGCCCTCTGCCCTCAGGGCAAACGCATCAAAATGGCACAAACCTCGTAGAGGTAAAATGTTGGTAGAAACGCCCCGTTTTCGCGGTGTTTACGACCCCAGCGGGGGCGAATGTCGGTGACCTGTTGGCTGCGATAGACATTTGACCTCTCCGAGGTCATGGTAATTATCACAAAAACACACCATTTCTACCAACATTTGACCTCTCCGAGGTCGTTGTATTTTGATGCGTTTGCCTGGCCATCTACCCTCTGCCTAAGTTTTTTCGATTTTTGAAGGATTGCGAGCGTTGTTCGTTCAAAACCACCTTATCGGACCCTGCGCTCAGAGGGTTGATTTGCATTGACTATAAGAACGCGGCAATGAGGCCAAAGGCTTTAAGGTCGTCAATCGGCAATAAGAAAAAGAAGAAGTTTTTTCATGTAAAACAAAACCGCCGCAACGCATGAGAGTGGGTTGCGGCGGTTTCTTTTTTGAGGTATCGAGCGGATTCGAACCGCTGTAGCAGGTTTTGCAGACCTGTGCCTAACCACTCGGCCACGATACCTTAACGCTCATCTCTCTCCGATGGGGGGGGGCGAGGCTTAAAGCGGGCACAAAGAAAATACTTTTTTCTCAAACCGCACAAATTTCTCCAAACATGAATTTTATTTGGAGCGAACGGCGCAACTGTGCGGCTTTGCATACATTTGGGCGCCTTAACCAACGCCATTTTTTTATTTCGCCAACCGTTTCTCTTCACTGCAAAAATTGTAAAAATCAACATGGGTCAGCGACTTCACCCTTACGACTACGTCATTTTCCTCATCTATTTTGTCGTCGTGGCAGGTTACGGCTACTGGATATATCACCGCAAAAAAGCCGCCGAAGCCAGCTCCAAGGACTTTTTTCTTGCCGAAGGGGCACTCACATGGTGGGCAATCGGCGCTTCGCTCATCGCCTCGAACATCAGCGCGGAGCAGTTTATCGGGATGTCTGGTTCGGGCTTCGCGATGGGCTTGGCCATCGCCTCTTATGAATGGATGGCGGCAGCCACGCTGCTGGTGGTGGCGGTATTCTTGCTGCCAATCTACTTGCGCAACAAAATCTACACCATGCCGCAGTTTCTCGCGCAGCGGTTCAGTCCATTGGTCGCCACCATCATGGCGGTGTTTTGGCTGTTGGTCTATGTATTCGTCAACCTGACATCCATTCTTTATCTGGGCGCGTTGGCTGTCAGCACCATTTCTGGCATCAGCTTCAGCGTCTGCATCTTTGGGTTGTCTTTGTTTGCAATTTTCATCACGCTCGGCGGGATGAAGGTCATTGGCTACACCGATGTGATACAGGTGCTGGTGCTGATTCTGGGGGGCTTGGCCACCACCTATCTGGCGCTCAATCTCGTGGCGGAGCATTTCGGCCAGCAAGGCGCTTGGTCGGGTTTGGCGCTGATGCGCGAAAAAGCCGACTCGCATTTCCACATGATTCTGAACAAAGGCCAGATGCTCATGCCCGATGGCAAGGGAGGCTTAGAGGATGCCTACGAAAAACTACCCGGCATCGCGGTACTTATCGGCGCGATGTGGATTGCCAACCTCAACTATTGGGGCTTCAACCAGTATATCACGCAACGGGCTTTGGGCGCTGACTTGCCGACGGCTCGCGCGGGGCTGCTTTTTGCCGCATTCTTAAAGTTGCTCATGCCGGTCATCGTGGTGTTGCCCGGCATTGCGGCGTATCTGCTGCATCAGAATGGTTATTTTCAAAAAGAAATGCTCGATGTGGTGACACCCGGCTCGGCAGAAACGGCACTCAAGCCCGACCGAGCCTATCCGGTGTTGCTCGAATTGCTTCCGACTGGCTTGAAAGGGCTTTCTTTCGCGGCGCTCACAGCGGCTATCGTGGCTTCATTGGCGGGCAAGGCCAACAGTATCGGCACCATTTTCACGCTGGATCTGTACAAAAAGTATTTCAACCGTGAGGCCGATGAGGCCAAGTTGGTCCGCACGGGCCGCATCGCCATTGTCATTGCCATTGCTATTGGCGCGGTGGTGGCACCTGCCCTGTCCAATTTTGGTCAGGCGTTCCAGTTTATCCAAGACTTTACCGGGTTGATTTCGCCGGGCGTGGTAGCCATTTTTGTGCTTGGCATGTTTTGGAGACGTGCGACGGCCTCCGCGGCTTTGGCGGGTGCGTTAGCAACCATCCCTACTGGGTTGTGGCTCGAAAAAATGTTTGTCGGGATGCCATTCCTGCACCGCATGGGCTGGGTCTTTTTGATATTGGTCAGCCTGATGGTAGTCGTTAGCCTGATTGACAAGCGCGGCCAACAGCGGGTGCGCACCATCGAAGTGGACCCGTCCGAGTTTCGTACCACGACTTCGTTCGCCATCGGTGCCTTGTTGATAGTGGGTGCATTGGCGGCGCTGTACATTGTTTTCTGGTGATAGGGTGCTTTGCTTCGCCCAAACAAAAATCCCTGGCAGAATTGCTCTGTCAGGGATTTTTGTTTTTTCTGAATTGTCTTGAAATGAAATGATTTTGTTGTGTAGGTGAAATCTCAAACCCTTCTAAATCAGACAAATCGAATCTGGGAAATCACACAAATCATTTTCATTATGGTGTTAGTTGGCGCTAGCGCCTTTGGCAGCAGGTTGTTCTTTGACCCGCACTTCGCCAGCGATTTCGAGATATGTTTCGGTAGGAGTGGTATTAGCCGTCACGGTCACGCGCTTGCTTTGTGGGCCGGGTTTGCCTTTTGAGTTGAACTCGACTTTGAGTTCTCCGCTGCCGCCCGGTGGGACGGGTTCTTTCGGCCAAGTCGGCACGGTACAACCGCAGGAGCCTTTGGCGTTGCTGATGATGAGCGGCTCGCTGCCGGTGTTCTTGAATTTGTAGGTGTATTTCACAATTTCGCCTTCGTCAATCACGCCGAAATTGTACTTTTCATTTTCGTATTGGATGGTGGTGGTGGGCAGGTTCGACACGGTAGCGTTCAGGTTCGTGCCGGGGATGTTGCCTTCCATCGCGGTAGGCTCGGCTGCCGAGAGGTTGTTGCTGTTAAGCGAGGTGGATGCGATGGCTGATTCACGGATTTTGTCGTTTTCCGATTTGAACCAGTTTTTGAAGCCGCCGCCGAAAAGGTTGGCGATGAGCAGGAGCGCCAGCAAGGCCAATAGGCCTATTTGAATTTGCTTGTTTCTTTCCATTTTTTCAAAAATATGAGATGGTGAAAGATTGAAATGATGCGTCGGAATTTTCGATGGGGCAAAATTACGGCTTTCGAGACGCGGCTATTTTGGTTTGCAAAAGTTTAACACCGCTTGTCTGAATGGCCTGATTTTCAGTAGGTTCAATCTCTTTTTAAAAGGTGGATTTCAAATTGTAGCAAGCAAATCGGAACGCTGTTCCGATACATGCCGGAACAGCGTTTCGGCGTACATAAGCGACAATTTGAAAAGCCCTTCTTCCGAAACGAAAAACCGCCCCCGCCAAAACTGGCGGGGGCGGCTCACTCATGGGATAGGATTAGAAAAGGTCAGTACATCATCAATTTGCGGCTGGCGGCACCAAACGGTGTTTCGAGGCGACAAGTATAAAGCCCCGGTTCCTGCAAATCGGCGCGGTGCAAGACCACATGATTTTCGCCTGCTTCGTAAGTGCCTTGCTTGGCGCTTACTTCTTTTCCCTTGGCATCAAAAATTCGCAGCACGATGCTTGCCACGGCGGGCAAGCGGAACCAGAGCAACGTCATTTCGATGAACGGATTAGGCGAATTTTGAAACAATTCTACTCCCCCTTCGGCCTTCGTGTGGCCTGCTTGAACGCTAAACTGTGAAGCAATCATGGTGATTAAATTGGCTTCCGCTGGCTGGTTTTCTCAAAGTATGAGCCAGTCCGGGAGACCTTTGAGAGTGATACAGGATGATGAGATAATGTGTACGGGAGACAATTTGATTGCTCCAAAAGATGTGCCATTTGCTTCCTGCACACGTGCTGCCGGAAAATTTTAATTTTTGTGGCGCTCATTAAACACATTTACATTTGGCAGTCCTTTTCTGTCTTTCAAAATTGCTACACGACTACCATGACGCTTGAGACGCTGCTCAAAGATTATGTAACCTACAACCGCTGGGCCAACCGCCTTGTGGTGGAGTGGCTCCGCGAAAAGCCCTCCGAACTGATGACCCGTGAGGTGCCTTCCAGTTTTCCGCACTTGCACGGCACGTTGCTGCACATCTGGAGTGCGGAAAAAGTGTGGCTCGAACGCTTGCAACAAGTGTCACCTGAACCATTTTTGGCCCAAAATTTCAATGGCTCGACGGATGATGTTTTCGACGGCTTGTTGCGGGCCTCAGAACAGTTCGAGGGGTATGTCCACTCACTTCCAGACGTGTCGTTTCACGAAATTTGTCATTTCCGCCTCCTGAACGGCTCCGAAGACCATCGGCCACGCCATCAAATGATACACCATTGCCTCAATCACAGCACCTACCATCGAGGCCAGATTGTCACCATCGCTCGCAATTTGGGGCTGACCGACCCGCCTCAGACGGATTATATCAGGTATGTCCGCTTGCACCATAAGGTTGAATGAGTTGAAGGGCTTGCCCGGCCAAGCCCTTCCCCCCCCTTTTAAACCCCCTTCAACTTATCAAACCCATGAAAGTTCTTCATTTTTCCGACACTCATCTTGGCTATCAGGCTTTCGACCGCGTCAGCGCTGAGGGCATCAACGCTCGCGAACAGGACGTTTACGACGCATTTGAGCGCGTGGTGGAAAGGCTCTTGGCCTTGAAGCCAGACGTGGTCATCCATAGCGGCGATTTTTTTCATCGCCCCAGTCCTTCCAACCGGGCACTCACTTTTGGCTTGGAGCAACTTCGCCGCATCTGCGACGCGGCCATTCCCGTGGTCATCATAGCGGGCAATCACGAGACACCCAAAACGATTTACAACAGTCCTATCCTGCGGGCATTGCGCAGTCTCGACTGTATCTATCCCATTTTTGGCGAAAAGTGGGAATACTTTGAATTCGATGGCGTGGTGGTGCATGGTGTGCCACACATCAACGACAGCCGGATACTGTATGAACAGCTGGGTAGGATGCGGCCTGTGGAAGGCAAGTTCAATATCTTGATGCTGCACACCTCGCTGGGCAAACGGTTTTTGATGGAAGAATACGGCGAGCAGGTATTTCCCGATGAATTTGAAGCCAAACTGGACGGGTTCCAATATGTCGCGCTCGGTCATTGGCACAATTTCCAGAAAATAGGCTTGCACTCGAATGCTTGGTATTCGGGCAGCACAGAGCGGCTGAGCGATACGGAGGTGGGCACGGAAAAAGGCTTTATCGTGTTGGACATTGAACCGGACGGCAGTGCGTCCAAGGCTGTTTTTGAAGCTATCCCAACTCGCTCGTGGCTGCGGTGGGAGATGAACGAATGCCATGCGTGTTCCGTCGCCGAGATAGAGGCAAGTCTGGAAAAGTTTATTTCGGAACACGACACTCGCAACGCCATCGTCACGCTGCTTTTCAACGACATCCGTCCCGAGCAAACGCTCGAACTGGGCAACTTGCGCCTCCGACAGATTTTCCCCGATGCCTTTCAGCTGATACCAAGACGCAAAACACACAGCGACACCTCTTTTGTAAGGGGTATCGAGGCTAGCCAATTCGACCGTTTGGACAAAATTTTTGCCGATTATTTGCGCAGCAAATACCCTGACGACGATGTTACGGCAAAAAAGTTGGAAGAGCGGGCGGCGCATTATTTTCGGCAACACATTGACTGACGTTTGGACTAAACACGAACGATGATACGCATTCTTCTTTTGATGTTGGTGGCCGTGTCTGCCTCGGCGCAGCGCGAACTCGCGGTGCTCACCTACAATATCCGCTTCGACAATCCCCAAGACGGCGCGGATGCTTGGCCCCTTCGGCGCGATTTTCTAGCGGGCCAGTTGCGTTTCCATGCCCCTGATATTTTCGGAATCCAAGAAGGTTTGCACCGACAACTCGAGTATCTGAGCGGGCAATTGCCCGCTTACTCGCGTGTGGGCGTGGGGCGCGACGACGGTCGGGAAGGAGGCGAATACTCGGCACTCTACTTTTTGACGCGGCGTTTTGGCTTGCTGGATTCCGGCACTTTTTGGCTTTCCGAAACGCCCGACAGTGTCTCGAAAGGGTGGGATGCCGCGTTGCCGCGCATCTGCACGTTTGCCCGATTGCACGATAGTCTTTCTGGAAAAAATCTGTGGGTGTTCAACACGCATTTCGACCACATCGGGCAAGAGGCACGCCGCCGCTCCGCCGAGCTCATTTTATCTGAAATCGCAAAAAAGAACATACTGGGGGAGCCTGTGGTGCTCATGGGCGACTTCAATGTGGAACCTCATGAGGCACCGGTGGCTGTATTGCTCCAAAAATTCCGCGATGCGCGGGCTGCCACGCAGGAACCGCCTTTTGGTCCAGACGGCACGTTCAATGCCTTCAATTTTCACGACCCGGTGAGGCGGCGCATTGACTATGTTTTTGTGAGCGAACACTGGGCGGTGCGGCAGTATGCGGTGTTGAGCGATTCGCGCAATTGTCATTATCCCTCCGACCATCTGCCTGTGTTGGCGCGGCTGATGTGGGGGCAAGAATGAGCTTACATGTCTCGCGCCGCCAAGTTTTGAACATGATTTTCAAAATCAAGGAAATGTGCCTCGCGCTGCTAAATTTTGAGCGTGGTCAAATGCGCAGTCAAGGAAATCAATCATGGCCATCTGACAAATCCCGGCGAACCAAGGTCTAAAAACGAAGCCGTCGGGGAAACATCCCGCGACGGCTTGCTTTATTCACCTCAAAATTTTCCAAAACAGATTTCACTATTGCTTCCAGAGTTTCCCAGTGTGTAGCACCACAGTGGCGGCATCGGCGATGCGATAGTTGTACCATCCGGCTGAGAGTTCGTGCAAGCTGATTTGGGTGCTGACGTGTTCGGTGGTCTCTTGGATTTCGAGTGTTTGCACTTGTCGGCCTGCGGCATCGAAAAGCGACCAATGAAGCGGGAAACTGACGTTTTTCACTTCTCCTTCCACGGTGACGCTGCTGGTGGTGGGGTTGGGATAGACTCGAAAGTTGGCTCCGCTTGCGGCTTCACTTTTTTTTTGAAGCCCGTCCGCCCGATTGTTGACGAACCAGCAATTTTCAAAAGGCAACATTTCGTCTTTGCCCTCTCCGGTGAAGAGATAGACAGCGCCGCCGAAGTCGCGGGCGTAGTTGTTTTCGAAGTTGCAGTTGCGGACGACGGGGTGTGCCGCATTGCCTTCGGCCATGACGTAAATGGCGCCACCACTTTTGCTGCTGGAATAGGCAGAGACGTAGGGGTCGCTTTCGTCGGCGCGGCCACCCACGAAGGTGAAGCCGTCCACGACGCTGACTTTATCCGATTTTTCGACGAAGAGTATGGTGTATGAGTTGTCGGTGTCGTCGTTGGGCAGGCCGATGTTGCCGCTCAGGATGGTTTTGAAACGCTCCCAGTTGCGCTGCTCGAGCTCCGTCTCTACGCCAGAAAAGCCCCCGTAAAGTTGCACGCCACCTTTCAGTTTGAAGGAAATCTCGCGGTTGTAGCCTTTCGTTGGCTTGTAGATGCCAATTGCCACCCACACATGGTCGCCGGGTTGGGCGGCGAAAAGTGCGGCTTGCAAATCGGTGAAGGCATTATGCCAAGAGGTGCCATTGCCGTTGCCAGAGGCATACGCATCCACATAGATGCGGCGACCTTGAGCGGTGCTGGAGGCTGCGAGCGTAATCAGGAGAAGAAGAGATATTAAATAGCGCATATCTGGCGGCATTTAGGTTATGGACGTTGATTAAGGGGGACACAAACCGCTATCCGAAATAAAATGCCAGATTTGGGACTACTGGCTGCTCTGCGCGGATTTTACCGTGAGGCAGGTAAGGTTTTTGGGCGATTCGTCGGGAAGACGACGAATGTTGACATGGCAAAACTTGCCTTGAAAAATATGAAGGATTTAACCTAAGGCCGCCTTTACCCGATTAGTGGCATTTGAAATAGTCGAAAGGCTCGAGGCAGTCGAGGCATCGGAATAGGGCCTTGCAGGCAGTGGAGCCAAACTGTGCGAGCATCTCGGTGTTGTTGCTGCCGCAATGGGGACATTGCAACGCACGCCGCTCTCCCAACAGTGCTTTTTTGTCGGCAGTAGCCTCGGCGGGCGGGGCTATGCCGAATGCTCGCAGTTTGCGGCGGCCTTCGTCGCTGAGCCAGTCAGTGGTCCATGCCGGGCTGAGCACTGTGGTGACGCGTACGCGCTCAAAGCCGCCTTCCTGCAAAGCAGCCTTGATGTTGACCTCAATGACACCCATAGCCGGGCAGCCGCTATAAGTGGGGGTGATGACCACTTCCACCGTGTCGTCGTCGAGGAGCCGAACGTCGCGCACGATGCCGAGGTCGGATACCGTCAGCACGGGAATTTCAGGGTCGCACACTGCGTCGAGCAAGCGACGGGCAGCGCTTATTTTTTCGTTATGGTTATTTGCTGTCGAAGTCATGTCTTCTTAACCTTAAATCTGCATCAATGTTTCGATTTTTTCCCGTACCTCGCCGCGCTCGCCGCGCCGCATGAGGCGTAGGCCGATGCCGACACCCAAACCCGGCGCGACGATTTTTTGGGCAAAAAAAGCGACGCTTGTATCCAATTCTTGGATGAGGGCTTTTTCTGTTTCGAGTTGTCGGGCAAAGGCCAGCGCGACAGCTGCTTTCCATGCCGTGCCTCTGGCTACTTTTATGCTGAAATGAATCCACCCCTCGTCGTCGGTGCGCAAGAACCAGTCGAGCAGTCGGAAGGGCAGCCAGATGTCGGCCAATCGCTCCTGCATCCGGTCGGTCAGCGCTGCGATGATGTCGTTGATGCGGTCGAAGTCTTTGCGGAGGCCAAATATAGCGTCGCCCGAACGGGTCTGTGCGGCAGCGATGCCGAGGTCGAGGTTGATATGCGCGTTGATGCCCAAGAGGACGTGCTGGAGGGCGGTGAGGTGTTCGTTGCTGGCAGATTCAAAGGCGGTCTTCCACGATTGGGAGCAGGGTTTGCCTGCTTGCCAAGCGTCGAAGGCATCGAAATAGCGGCTGGCAAAACGCACGTCGAGTTGTTCCATGCGCGAGCCGTTTTCAAACACGCCCGCTTCGATGCCGTCGCGCACGGCCAGCGTTATTTGCAGATATACTGCCGCGAAATAGCCGAGCGGAGACCCTTGTTCCTTCGACCATGCCACTATTTGTTCGAGCCGGGCTATAACTTCTGCAATGGACTGCATCATGTGTCAACACTCCAATCAATGGGCGTTTTGCCCTGTTTTCCCAAAATTTCGTTGGTGTGCGAGAAATGCCGACACCCCATAAATGCGTCGCCGGCGAGGGGCGAGGGATGGGCGGCTTCCAGCACATAGTGTCTCGTCTGGTCTATCAATGGTTTTTTGCCTTTGGCGAAGTTGCCCCACAGCAAAAACACCACGCCTTCTTTCTCATTGGAGATATGCCGAATCACTCCGTCGGTGAATGTTTGCCAGCCGATTTTCTGATGGGAGGCAGGTGAGCGGGCTTCGACGGTGAGCATGGCATTGAGCAGCAGCACGCCTTGCTCTGCCCAGTGCGTCAGGTCGCCGTGGCCCGGGATGGGCAGGCCGAGGTCTGTGTTGATTTCCTTGTATATATTGACGAGCGAGGGCGGCACTTTCACCCCCTTCGGCACAGAAAAGCAAAGCCCCATCGCCTCGCCGGGGTTGTGGTAGGGGTCTTGCCCGAGTATGACGACTTTCACCGCATCGAAGGGGGTCTTGTTGAATGCGTTGAAGATGAGCGGCCCGGGTGGATATATGGTCTTGCCCGCCTTTTTTTCATTCACCAAAAAGGCTTTGATGGCGGCGAAATAGGGCTGGCTGAATTCATCTGCCAAGACCTTTTTCCAAGACTCCTCTATCTGCACGTTGGGCACGGGTGGCTCGTTCATCGAATCAGAAGTTTTACAAGCATTGCGTTATGGGGCAGCAAGTTAAGGCATATTGCGGATTTTCCGCTTCGCCAGAAAATCCACGGTACCCGCGGGTATTCTTTTAAAAATTTAACATAGCGGGGTGTTTGCATCAAGCAAATGATATTCAACCCCAGTCCTTTCACCGATTCAACGCTTCCCTTCTGTGGGCGAATTCGTCGCGCACGCAGAGCACAAATTACACGCCGTTGTTCACCAATGCCACTTTTGCCAAGACGGTGAACGTCAGCCTGCCAGTAGGCACCGAGGCAGCCTCGGCAAATGCGGCCAATGGCGCTGCCACCCATATCATCCCAATTGTGGTGCCGCCCGGCACCAATGATGGGAGCTAGCGCACGCGCTCATCCGCTTATATCACGGAAATGATGAAAAAAGTGCGGCGGACGCATCAGGCTTGGGGTTTTCGCTTGTTCTATGCCTATCTGAAAAACCAGGCTGAAAAAATCGGCAGGCATCGCGCCCACGGGCTTTATATCGAGGCCAAACTGAGTTTGTATCGCAACCCAAAGAAACCCTGAATCAAACGGGTATTTGAAGAATTGCTGCCCCCGAATGGTATCAATGAGGGCTGGGGGCGATGGATTTTCTGAGCGAATGGGCGGTCGGTGAAAAACAGCAGAGCGTGCGGATCATCAATGTGGTGTGATTCTCATTTGATGTAACTTGCAAGATTGATTTTTTTAGAAAAATCAGAGCTTTTGAAAGTTTTTAAAGCCATTTTCGTGGAATTGACGTAGTTGGCTAACCTTTGGGGTAAGATGTCCGTGTCTGCGGACTGAAAAGACACAGAAAAGTACATCAAATGGGAATCGCACCCCAACAAAGTGTTTTCATAATGCCGCTTTTAAATCGTGAACGAAAAAATGGACGACGACTTTCCGGGGCTGGCGTGTTTGCTCTAAATTTTGGTGGGAAGCTAGTCTGTATTTTTCATTTTCTCGCGCTGCGCATGGTTTTTTCCCACGATTTTGTCATCCCGAGTGCAAAAGCGAGCACTCTACGTTTGTCATTCTGTTGGAATCCGCCCGCTCTAAGTGCGCGTACACCACGAGGTTGCGCTTTTAGAGCGGACGGATTCCTGTAGAATGACAAAAAACGCAACGGTGCGGTTGCCATTGTAGCATATCAATCAATCCCCAATCACCACTTCACACCACCCTCGGCGCCAACAACTTGTACAGCACCGGCGTCACAATCCGCGAGAGCAAAGTCGAAGAAATCAGGCCGCCGATGAGGACGTAGGCCAGCGGTGAGTAGAGCGGATTTTCCTCGATTGCGATGGGCGTGAGGCCGCCGATAGCCGTCAGCGAGGTCAGCAAAATCGGCACGAAACGAATCTCGCCCGCTTCCTGAATCGCGTCGTCGAGACTTCGCCCCTCGGCGCGGAGTTGGTTGGTGAAATCCACGAGCAAAATCGAGTTCTTCACCTCGATGCCCATGAGCGCGATGAGGCCGACCACCACCGTGAACGAGAACGGGGTGAAGATGTAAATTGAAAAAGATGAGGAGACGGTCTTTGTCGCGTTCTAGTGTCTTCACCAAGTTGAACGACGAAATGTGTAGATATAAGCCAACTTCAGCACCGATTTACATTTTTAGATTTTTTATATTCTCCGACATACTGACAAGACAACCATAATTGAACCGAAAAAAATAATTGCCCGGTGACGTGTTTCCCGGTTCTAACAAATCAGCCATAAACATCGAAACATACTTTTTAGTTAAGTGACTTGAATAGTAATTGCAATCAATGCCTAAGATGGGTCGTTTAATAGGATGATTAAGAGACATTATCTCAAAGTCATAATATTCCGCTACGATAAACAACTCGATTCCATTTTTCTGACAGAGTGACTGAATGAGGCCAGGTGAGATACATACGTCGCTTGAACACTTTGGCCTCCATAAGTACACTAAAGACTTTTCATGCTGCTCCAAGCACTTTTTCAATTCCACGCCATTGACAAGATACACAACAGGGGAATCAGGCTGAACAAGGTTGCAAATCAATGTAGTTGGCTTTTGAATCAAACTAGGAGCAACTTTGCTAGTTCTGTCTTGATAACTGTATAGACCCTGAAAAGATCCCTTAATGCTACATCCTGAGATTGCTATCATATTGAAAATCAGAATGCTTAACCATAACAAGGCCATTACAACCATTGATGCTTTTATATTGCACATAAGTAAACCTTTTTAAATCCAAATTCAAGCCCATGTTCAAAATGACTAAAAAACAACCTGTTGACTTAGAGAACGACTTTTTTTCTCACTTCAGTCAATTTTGAACATGAGCTACTTGAAAATACCATAGAGGGATCAAAGGCTAATAAAAAATCACAGGTAATTTATACCCTCCATAACTTCCGATACTCGAAAGAAATGGGTATTCACCAGCCTCAATTTTTACAAAATCCCATTCTTCATCAATTGAATCTTCAATTATGTCTTCATCTACATAAAGCGGCAGTTGAGATTGCGTAGCTGCGATTTGCAACGTATCCGTGTTGCTCAATGTGATTGTCAAAAAATATTCATTTGCTGTGTAATCGAAGGCGATGACCCCACTATAAGCAGATGTACCACAACAAGGCTCTTGCCAGCCCCAGCAGTCTTCGAAGTTACACAACCCCCACCCACCGCAGTTCTTGCTTTTCCTCCCCCACTCATCCCAACAGGCGGTATAAATTCTTATGCGTTCTTGAACGGGTTTATTAGGAGTGTCAATCTTGGGTTGGTCTGTTTGATAATATTTTTCACAGGCCAAAAATCCAAAAAACAGTAATGAAAACAAGGTAAGAAAAATGAAGTTTTTCATCTCCTGGAAGATTTAAAGTTATTCGCACTCGTATTTTTTAGGGAGCAAGCCAGTGCTTCAATAACGATTTGACTTTTGTAAATACGAAACTCCCGCAAGCATACTTGGTTCTATGGTTTAAGTGCAACAAGTTGTAATCTCTCTATGTAGAGTTGTATAATAAAGGCTCAATCTTTCCTCTTTGCGAGCACCTTTCCAAAAAAATCAATTACCATAAAAAGCGCGAAAAAACACTTATCTTTGCACTAAAATTTACATAAATGTAAAAAAAAGTGCTTTTTATTATGAAAAACCAGATAAAACAACTTGGCTTCAATCTTCGAGAAGCACGCGAGACCAAAAAAATCACCCGTGAGGATTTGGCAGACCGCTTAAATGTTCATTTCCGAACTTTAGCAAAATGGGAGAATGGGCAATCGGATCCTCCTGTGGGGAAAATCATGAAAATTGCTGAAGTATTGGAGATGCCAATGGCTAAGCTACTTGGGTTAGACCCGAATTCAGTCAAAGTAGTTTCAACAACAATCAGCAAGAAGGAGAGACTTGCATTCTAAATAGCGGCACCATTTCTTTTGACAAAGAAGCCATGAACGAAATCAACAAACGTTTCGCTTTTTTAGAATCATTAATACTGTCCTTGCAAAATGAAAATGCGTCGTTGCTGAAAATTATCGAGGGAGGAAATATACCAAAGGGGTAAGTTGCAAATCCTTGCAGGATGACAGAAAAACGCAGCTGGCAAAAATCTCACACCACCCTTGGCGCCAGCAACTCGTACAGCACCGGCGTCACAATCCGCGAGAGCAGGGTGGGGGGAAATCAGGCCGCCGATGAGGACGTTTGGGGTTTTTGCGGTAGATAAAGCATCTTTGTCAGCAATTCAAACATCTTTTTCCAATGCAAGCATATCGCACACACGCCAAAGTAGAAGAAGGACAAGTGGTTGTCCAACTGCCAGAGGCCTTCGCGGGCACGGAAGTCGAGGTGATTGTCCTGCCTTCTGAATCGGCTCCCGCAATGCCCAAAACCAAGAAAAATATGTCAAAATACAGAGGCGTTCTGAAAACCGGCCTATCGCGCGAGACGATTGACAAACAACTTCAAAACCTCCGCGACGAATGGGAACGGCCTATCTGATTGACATGAATACAGCCATCTACTACTTGGACGAACTTTTGCCTGAGAAAGGGATGGACTTTCTCGAAAAGGCAATGAACGAATCTGGCAGTTTCCTCTCCGTCATTTCAAAAATCGAATTGTTGGGTTGGCAAGCACCTACCGCCGCAGCAGCAAAACAAGTAGAAAACTTCATTGACGAAGCATCGTTTTGCCGCTCGACGACCGCATCGTGAACAAAACAATCGAAATCCGGCGCTCGCTCAAAATCAAATTGCCGGATGCTGTGATTGCTTCTACGGCACTCGTTTGCGATTTTACACTTCTCTCTCGAAATGACTTTGATTTCAGGCGCGTTCCCGGCTTGAAATATTTAGACCTGTTTACCGACTTATAGCCTCACACCACCCTCGGCGCCAGCAACTTGTACAGCACCGGCGTCACGATGCGCGAGAGCAAAGTCGAGGAAATAAGGCCGCCGATGAGGACATAGGCCAGCGGCGAATAGAGCGGATTTTCCTCGATTGCGATGGGCGTGAGGCCACCGATGGCCGTGAGCGAGGTCAGCAAAATCGGCACGAAGCGAATCTCGCCCGCCTCCTGAATCGCGTCGTCTAGACTTCGACCTTCGGCGCGGAGTTGGTTGGTGAAATCCACGAGCAGAATCGAGTTTTTCACCTCGATGCCCATGAGCGCGATGAGACCGACCACCACCGTGAACGAGAACGGGTAGCCCGTCGCCAGCAAAATCAGCACAGCACCGATGATGCCGAGCGGAATGACCGACAGCACGATGAGGGTGCTTCGGAAGGTCTTGAATTCCAAAATCAGCACGGCCAGCAGGCCAAAAATCGTCAGCAGAACGATGGTGCCCATGCCGCCGAACGAACGCTGCGCGCTCTCCTCCTCGCCCGCCACGACGTAGCGATAACCTGCGGGGAAGGTCATGGCTTTCAGTTTTTCCTTGATTTTACCGTTGATTTCGGCGGCGTAGTAGCCGCTTTTCACAAAAGCCGTGACAGCGGTAAAACGGTCTTTGTCGTAGTGCTGGATGAAGTTGGGCGAGGGCTTGAATTGCATTTCCGCGACTTGGTTGAGCGGCACGGCCTTGCCGAACACGTTGTTGACGTACAGGTTTTTGAGCGCGTCGAGGGTGGCGAACGCGCCTTCCTTCGGCACGGTGACGGTCATGTTGTACTCCTCGCCGTCGGTCTTGTAGGTGAAACTGCCGGCGTTCAGCCCCGCGATGGCGAGCCGCACCATGCGGTCCACTTCCACCACCGGCACGCCGAGCGTGGCGGCTTTTTCCTTGTTGGTGATGACCTGCAAATCGGTCTTGATGGTCGCAATCGGGTTGTCCACATACATCGTTCCTTCCGTCTCGCTGATGAGGGTCTCGACTTGGGCGGCCAAACGGCGCAGGGTGTCCAAGTTTTCACCAAAAACCCGAATCACGATGGGCGCTTCGATGGGCGGCCCCTGCTCGAAGTTCTTGACGTTGATGACCGCGCCGGGCGTGTTTTTAAATTTTTCCCTCAACTCGTCGAGCAACTCGATTTTCACGGGCGGTGGCGTGCGGTCTTCCAATTGAACAAACACCTGCCCGTAGTCGGCGGCCTCTTTTTCCCGAATCACGTTGTAATAAATGCGCGGGTTGCCGCGACCGACGTTGGAGGCGTACCAAGTGATTTTGGCTTTACCCCCGGAATACTTTGTTGTTTGTTGTTTGTTGTTCGTTGTTGGTTGTTCACCTGCTTTTAAGGAAGTCAGCAGGGCGTTTTTCATTCCAAATTCGGAACTGCGAAAACCCGGCGCGGTGTATTCATTCAACACGGAATCAACCATTTGCACCGTGCGGTTGGTTTGTTCCAAACTCGTTCCGGCGGCCATTTCCACGTCAATGTAAAACATCGGGCGCTCGCTGGCGGGGAAGAGGGCGAACCCCGCTTTTCCGGCCAAACTCACGATGGCGAAGAAGAGGACGGTGGCGGCCACCATCGTCAGGCGCGGCCACGCGAGCGCGAGGTGCAGTACTTTGGCATAGGTGCCGGAAATGAGCCATTTGAGGCCACGCAGGAAGATGTTGCCGCGTGGGTCGTGGTGTTCTGCCAAAAGGCGGCTGCTCAAAAACGGCACAATGGTGAGCGACACGAACAGCGAGGCCAACACCGTGAGCACGACGGCCAAAGGCAGCGAGCGAATGAAATCGCCCGACGCTTCGGGCAAAAAAACGAGCGGCAGGAAGGCCAAAACGAGCGTGGCCGTGCAGCCCAGCACCGCGAGGCCGATTTGTTTGGTGGCGAGAATGGCCGCCTCCACGCGGCTGTGTCCTTCGCGCAGCCATCGCTCTATGTTTTCCACCACCACGATGCTGTCGTCCACCAAAATGCCGAGCGCGATGATGAGGCCGACGATGCTAAGTTGGTTCAAAGAGTAGCCCATTTGGTCGAGGGCAAAAAGGCCGATGGAGATGCTGAGCGGGATGGAAATCATCACCACGAGCGCGGCGCGCCAGCCGAGGGGCAGCAGTGTGAGCAGCACGAGCGTGATGGCGATGCCGAAGTCTTTGGCGAAGCGCCCTAGCCTTTTGCGCACCGAGTCATTCTGGTCGAACACCTTCACATAGTCCATGCTGGCGGGCAAGGCGCTGCGCCATTCGGCCACTTTTTGCTCCACTTCTTTGCCGACGTTGAAGATGTTTTGCTCGTCCTTCATGCGGGCGGTGACCCACACGCTGCGCACGCCGTTGATGCGGGCCAAGTGGCGCGGCTCTTCGTAAGCCCATTCCACCTCGGCGAGGTCTTTGAGATAGACGATTTGGCCGTTGTTGCCATTGATGACGGTGTTTTTGATTTCCTCGATGTCCTCGTAGTCGCCGCTGGTTTCCACAAAAAACTGGCGCTCGCCGACGTTGACCGCGCCGCCGGGGATGGACACGTTTTCGCTTTGCAAAGCGCCCAGCACGCGGCTTACGGGGATGCCTTCGGCGGCCATTTTCGGCAAGTTGAGGCTGATGCGGGCTTCGCGTTTGGGGAAGCCCCAAGTGTCGGCGGCCTTGATGCCGCTTATTTTTTCCAAAGATTCTTCCAGACGTTCGGCCTCGCGGCGGAGGTCGGCGTAGGAGGCGTTTTCAGAAACAATCGCGCTTTGCAGAATCGCCACGTCCGACGACGTAAATCGCTGAATGGTGATGCGGTAAATGTCCTGCGGAAGTTCGGGGCGGAGGGCGTTGATTTCGCGCACCACCTCTTCGTACTTTTTGTCGGCATCCTCGCCGTGCTTGAACTCGATGGTCAGAATCATGAGGCCGTTGAGCGAGAGCGAGGGCATCCTGTCTATGTTTTCGAGCGCGCCGAGGCGGGCTTCCACCTTGTCGGTGATTTTGTTCTCGATTTCGGCAGGCCCGGCGCCGGGATACACGATGACGATGTTGTAGCCGGGCGGCGCGAACTTGGGGTCTTCGGCGCGGGGCATATTGAGCAAGGCCCCGATGCCGAGCGCCATGACAAAGCAAAAAATGATGAAGGTGAATTGGGGGTTGCGGACGGAAAATTCGGCGATTTTCATGGCAGACTGTTTATTTTTGCAGCACTTCGGTTTTGCAATGTTGAACTTTGATGAGTTTGGCTACTTGAAACCTTATGAGGCAATACCCGCTTCGCTTGAGGATATTGAAAGGCATTTTGTTTTCAATACCCGACGGGAGACTTTATATGCGTCGTTCAAGGCGTTTTTAAAGGAGTTGAGTATGGCTGAAATAAAGCCGTTGTACGTTTGGGTAAATGGCAGTTTCACGACTTTGAAAAAATATCCCAAAGGCATTGACCTCGTGGTGTTTGTAGCTTTTGAGATTTACAACAAGACGAAAAAGACTCGGTGGCTCTTGCGTAGAAAATATGCCAAGACTCTTGATGTCTTTTTTGAGCCTGAACATCCAGAACTTCATCCGCTTCGTTCAAAAACATTGGACGACCGGGATTATTGGCTCAAGCTTTATTGTTACGACCGAAAGGGGTTTGACAAAGGCATTCTTGAACTAAAGTTTTGAAGATGAAAAAGCTAGAAGGTAAAAAATTAGAAATCGCTCGCCTGTACGAGTTGATTGACCAAACCAATCGGGCTATCGAACGCCACAGGTCATACCCTGAACCTGATGATGAGGCCATCGAACAATTCCAAGAATTGAAAGACCGATTCACGAAAGACCTTTTCCAACTTTTGACCGAGTTGAAATTGGATTTTCAATTGGCGGCATAAATTGTTTTACATCGCATCGCCGAACAAAAATGCGACGAGCGCAAAAATGGCCAACCAATTGCGCCAAGTCATGTGCCTAATCCACAAGTCGCGGTGCGTGGTCCAATCCATCGGGTATGCGTGTGCCTGCCATGTGTTGATTTCCTTGTTCAACGGCGCATTTCCTCTGGTGGCGATAAGCACATCGGCCACCAGCAGCAGGAAAGCCATTATGGTGGCTGCCACTTGTAGTTGAGTCGCCCCCCCGTTCCAGACTAAAAGAACAATGTACGAGGCGCTGTAAATCAGCGTGAGCAAGTAGGAGGCGCTAAGGTTCCGGGCGATGGCCTTGTCCACTGATTGCCGCTGCTCGATGAACGCGCCGACGGAAAGTTGCTTGAGCGCCTGCGAGCCGCCGAGCAGCATGTAGAATCCCTGACCGGCGATGAGGGCGTAGAGCAGGGCGTTGAAAAAGGCTAAAATTTTCATGGCAGAAAAGATTGTTGAGTAAGCTGGCTTAGTATTTTTTGACCTTCTTCTTCTCGCTCAAATACGGCGCGCCGCTCGTCACCACCTCCGCCACGCCTTCCAGCCCCGACGCGATGACCGCCCGATTGCCTTCCAAAAACGCGATTTGAATGGGTACTTTTTTCACGCTTTCCCCATCGGCTTGCAGGGCGAACACGAACGCCGATTTTCCGTCGCCTTCCACGATGGCTTCAATCGGCACGGTGGTGTAGGTTCTCGATTTCGACGGCACGATGTCCACTTGTGCGAACAAGCCGGGCGCGAAACGCTTGCCCTGCGGAGCCACCTTGATTTCCACCGGGTAGAGGCCGCTCGCAGGGTCGGCGGCAGGGGCGAGGTCGCTCACTTTGCCGTTGAACGGCGCGTCGGGGTAAGCGTCCATGACGATTTTGGCGCCCATGCCGAGGCTGAGCCGCGCCCAGTCGCGGTCGCTGACGTTGATTTTCACCACCCAGTCGTCCACGCCCGTTTGGAAAAGGACGAAGACGGGGGTGCCGGGACCGGTGATTTCGCCTTCGTTCATCAGTTTCTTGATGATTTTTCCGCCTTTGGCAGAGCGGATTTCGGCGTACTGCTGGTTGAACTGCGCGATGCGGGCGGTTTCTTTCGCTACGTCGCGGGCGGTGGTGGCGTTTTGCAGGAGTTCGAGCGTGGCGCTGCTGTCGCGGTAGAGGCCCTCCACGCGGGCGAGGTCGCGCTCGGCTTTTGTGAGCGCCTGCTGGGCTTGCGCCACTTGCGCGTCTATTTCGGTTTTGTCCAAAATAGCGAGCAACTGGCCGGGACGCACCACATCGCCCTCTTTCACATAGATTTTGCGAATGACGCCGCCGACTTTGAACGAGAGGCGCTGCTCTGCCGACGAGGTCAGCGTGCCGCTCGCGTGGATGGGCAAGGCGATGTTTTTTTGCTCCACGAGGGCAGTTTGAACGGGGATGCGCTCGTCCACCACCGAGTTCGAAGTTTGGGCATTGGAATTGGCGTTGGCATTCTCGCCGCAGCCGCCTGTGAGGCAAAAGAGACCCACAACGGCGATGGTGGCCATTGAGGGGAGGGCTACTGTTTCAAGTGTTATTTTTTTCATGTTGTGTCGAATTTCAAGATTGAAACTAAGGCTTGGCTGTGCGGGTTGTTTGGTTTATTTTTGTGGAAAATTTTACAACAATGAGCGATTTCAATGTGAGAAATTCGGGCGACCAGATAGAGTTTATCCTGAGCGTCAGTCAAAAAGACTTCAATGAAGACTACATCGCACGGGCGGCCAAATGGCTTAGGGCTGAACGTTTGGCGCGAAAAAGCCATCTCTCCGAGTCTGCTGCTGTCGAACTTGCCGACGACGCCCGGCAAGAATGGTGGAAGCGCAGCGGTGAAAAAATGCTCAAAGAACTTGGCTTATGAATCCATCGGTCGTCATCGTTGATGCGAATAGAATTTTTTCGGCAATGGCCAAGACAAACTCTGCTATTCGTAAAATCATCATCACTGGCGAATACAATTTCACAACGCCCAGTTTTGCTTTTGTCGAGCTGCTTACACACAAAGAAAAACTGTTGAAAGCCACCGAATTTGACAATAATGAACTTGTAGAACTGCGTTCTCTCACCATTGAGCACATCACTTTTCTTTCTTCAAAAACCATTTCTCTCCGCAACTTGATAGCAGGTTATGTGCTTTGTAAAGATGTTGACCCCAAAGGTTTTCTCTATGTCGCCCTTACGCTCGAACTTGACGGCTAACTCTGGACAGGCGACCTCGAACTTAAAAACGGCCTGATTGCCAAAGGTTTCGACCGTTTTTTTGAGCCTTAAGGCATCAAATCCCCGCTGCCTTTCTTAGCGCCGCCTCTTTCAACAACACATCCGACCAAGCCAGAAGTTGTTGCAGGCGCGCCGTCGTCACGCGATTTTCGGCATCGAGAAATTCGATGAGCAAGGCTTGGCTCGCCCGGTATTTATTAGTGACAATGCGAAACGTCTCTTCGGCGGCTTTCAAGCCCGCCTGAGTAGTCGTGTACGAATTTTGAGCGGCCTGAAATTCGTTCCAGGCCTGCGTGACCTGCAGGGAGACCTGTTGCTGCGCCTCTGAGTATCGTGCGCGTATTTTCTCGGCCTCCAATCGGGCTTCCTGTGTTTTGCTTTTGCGCATGCCGCCGTCGAATATGTCGTAGGTGAGGCCCACGCGAGCGAGGATATATGCTTGCTCGTTGTTGAACTTGTAGCCAAACCCTTGAAACCCGGTCTCTCCCCCGATGTAGAAATCTGGAATCTTCAGGTTGGCATCGTTGCGTTTCACATCCATCTCGGCGGCGCTCATGCCCGCTCGCAGGGCGTTGAACTCTTGGCGATTGGCGAGCGCGTTTTGAATCAAGTCGGAAGGCTGATAGGCGGCTGCTTGCGAGCGGAGCAGTGCGGTGTCCACCGTGACCTCGCTTTGCAAATCCTTGTTGAGCAGAAAGTTGAAATAAGCGCGGGCGGTGTTCTGGCTGCTGCGGAGTCTGAAAATCTCGTTGTCGGCCTTGCTGAGTTCGTAGTCGGCGGTGGCCACCACGTCGCGTGTGGCGACGTTGTTGTTGACCAGGGATTCATTGAAGCGGCGCAATTCGGTCAGCACGGTCTTGCTGTTTTGCCAGATTTTCTCAGCCTCCAACGTTTGCAGGTATTGCAGATATGCCTCCGTGATTTGGTAGCGCAGTTCGTGTTGATATGCTGCCTTTTGTGCCGACTTGCTTTGGTACAGCTGTTCCTGAATTTGGCGATTGTATTTCAAATCTGAATTGAACAGCGGATAGGCGAAAGTCAGTTTGGTCTCGTGGAAATCGTCGGGCAGAAACTGCTCGTTCACGTTGGGCACATTCGTGGGGTAGTCAGGTGCGCCGGGCTGCACGAACTCGTTGAGTTGGTTGAGATTGGCGTAAATCGGGTTCACCAAGTCGCCAACCGGGAACGCGATGCGTCGGCCTCCGGCGGCACGGGTGTAGTTGGCGTTGAATTGCAGCGTGGGGTAAAAAAGCGCCTTCGATTGCCGAATGGCCTCCTGCGCCTTTCTGATGTCGAGCGTTTGCGTTTGCAAGGCAAGGTTGTTGTCCAGTCCCGTTTGGATGTATCGCTCCAAAATGACGGATTGTTGGGCGTAAACGCCTGACAAGCATGCGCTTGACAGCATAAAGATTAGGTATAAAGGAAGTGATTGCCTCATGGTAAAAAAACAGTTTTTATTTTCTGAACAGCGTTTAGTTGTTGCCACAAAAAAAGGCCGTGTCGAACGGCGGCGAAAGGTCAAACCTTTGAGTGGTCGTTTTTTGAGGGTGAATGGACTGAAATCGGTTTTAAAAGGTCGCAGTTTATCGTTGAAAATTCGTTTACCATTGTAAAAAATATCGCGTATGCACAGCGAAGAAATTGTCGAGACGAGCCTATCCGAGTACGAAATCGAACGGGACAAGCCTACGCCGAGCAAACACCACGCAATCATTCAAGGAAACATTCTTTTCTTGTTGCGCCTTCAATTCGGCGAAAAATTCAGAGTGCTCCCCGAAATCAGTCTCGATTTGCCTGTCCGCGACCGCGTTCCCGACTTAGTCATCTACTGCCCGATGGACTACGGCGAGGAGGAAATCAAAATGACCGAAATCGCGCTCGGTGTCGTCGAAATTCTTTCGCTCACCCAAAGCCATGAAGAATTGGAGAAAAAACGCAAGCAGTATTTTTGCCGCCGGTGTCCAATCTTATTGGCTCGTTTTCCCTGACCTCAAATCCGTTTATGTGTTTCGCAACGCCGAGGACTACGATGTCTTCACACGCCACGACTTGCTAAACGACAAGGTTTCGGAGGTTGAAATTGACACTTAAACTTAAAGAAGTGTTTATACCTTGATTCGCTAGGATTTGTCGGATGAGCATGATTGATGCACCTGATTTTGAGCAGATTGCGATTGCAGCCATGCCCAAAACTTGGTGGCGCGAGGTATAAATAGCGTTGTGAGAGATGAGTTATGCGTTTTTCAAACACCGCAAGGTCAACTCTGAGCAGGAAATCATTCCCGACTCGCAACTCATCATCCCTACAGGCTTTCCGCCATTTTCACCATCATCGCGAAGGATTTTTTTGCCAGCTCCTCTCTTTTTTCTTCCGGGTACATCCGCATCCGCTCTCGTATGAAGAGCGACACAAGACCGTGTGCATGGCACCAAAGCGTGTAAGCAATCGTCTCTGTGTCAGTGCTTTTGAAGTAGCGGGCATCCACACAAGCCTGCACCGTCTCCGCGAAGAAAGCATGGATGGCAATGCCCAACTGCCAACACTCCTGATTCTCAATGGAATCCATGGGGGTCAGGGTGATGAACAACAGGTCGTAGAGGTCAGGGTGTTTCATGCCGAAGTCAACATAGCGGCGGCCAAACTCGACGAGCCGTTCCCACGGGTTCTCGATTGAAGCCACCGGCATCAAGTGGTCGCGTTTCACGGCGGCAGCCTCGTATTGCAGCGCGAAGAAGATTTCGCTCTTGTCTTTGTAGTAGAGATAAATCGTCGCCGGGCTGTACTCGATGGCTTCGGCGATGTTGCGGATGCTCACGCCATCGTAGCCTTTTTCGCGGAAAAGCCGGAGTGCTGCCTCGAGTATCAACCGACGCATTTCTTCCTTTTCGCGCTCTTTTCTGGACACTATTCCCATGCTTGAAAAATAAACAGTGCAAAGTTAGTGAACAGTGTTTATAAAATGCAAGCGGATTTGGGTAAAAATTTGAAAACAGCGGTTGAACGGTGGATTTAAGCCGATGAACAATGTTTTTTCCGAATAAACAAACTACTTTTGACTGCTAAACCCGATTTTTTCACACTCAAAACAAACTCGATTATGGCAGTATTGAAAGTGCTCGAAATTATGAGCGACTCCAGCCAAAGCTGGGAAGACGCTACCCGCAAGGGTGTCGAAAAGGCCTCCGAATCCGTGCGAAACATTCGCTCGGCCTTTGTCCAAAGTCAGAGTGTCACGGTGGAAAACGGCAAGGTCAAATCCTTCCGTGTCAACTTGAAAGTCAGTTTTGAGGTAGAGTGAAAGAAGAGGAGGCCGTCAAAAGCAGGGGTGTCTCATCCATCCGTGTTGAGGGGCTTTCAAGGCAAGCCGTTGCCTTTCCACCTCATGGCGCGGAATCGAGCAGCCAATGCTTGCAAACCAACCCCGCCGCCACCGACGTATGAGACACCCCCTCGTTTAGTTGAAATTGATATAATCGCTTGGGTCCACGGCTCGCCCCTTGTACCAAAGTTCGAAGTGAAGGTGTGGCCCTGTGGTGTTCTCGCCCGTGTTTCCAATAATGGCAATTGCCTCGCCCGCCTTCACCGCGATGCCCGCTTGTTTCAGCAGCACGGAGTTGTGCTTGTACATGGTCACCACGTTGTTGGGATGCTGAATGGCGATGCTGTAGCCCGTCTCCACCGTGTAGCCGGCAGAAATCACCACGCCGTTGGCAGCGGCCTTTATGGCGGTATTCTTCGGCGCGGCCACGTCTATGCCAAAGTGATTTTTTTGCAAATCAAAACTTGCCGTAATCTCGCCAGACACGGGGGGCATAAACGACATTTTTTCCAAAGGGACATCTTGCGGCAAAACCGGGCCGACCGAAGCCGCCACCGTCTGCGCAGCTTGGGGGTCGCGGGTAAACGTGCCCTTTTCCACTGCCGACCTCAGCAACTCGTCCTCCGGAACACGCTCGATGTCTTCCGGCGGGATGTTGCTGATAGAATCGGCAGGCACGCCCTGTTTCTGCACCGCTTCTTTGCTAATATCGGCAAGGTCGCCGTGCATGATTTTTTTGATGTTTTCATTGAAGCGCCGATGCGCCACCATTTCCTCTTCAAGGTCAGCGATTTTGGTGGTCAGCTGCGCTATTTCCTCGTCGCGCGTGTAATCGCCGTAGCCCGGGATGTAACGTTTGAGCGGTGTCCAGATGATGAGAGCTGTCACGATAATCGCCGTGCCGACAATCAGCGAGCTCACGCCCACATAGAGCGAGAGCGGCGTTATTTTCATGGAAGTGACTTCCTCGAACGTGTCATCGTTCATGATGACAAGGCGATACTTGTCGCGCAACTTTTCCATGAGGCTGCGGTCGTCGTCGCCGTGCCGCCGGAAGAAGTCGAAGAACTTTTTGATAAAAGCAAAATACTTTTGCATCTCGATTGCGCTAAAAAGTGATGCGGGCGGGTTGAAGAGAAAAAAAAGAAACCTCCGCTTGCGGGGGCAAAGTTCGCTAAAATGCGGTTTGAACGCTCTGTTGGCGCGATTTGTTGGACTCGTTTTTTGTTAAAAGGCATCTGACGGACAACCCTTTCCACCCAAAAAGCACCTTATCCACCAGCTTGGGGTCGTCTGCTCACTCAAAGCGCATTACCAACCGCACCTGTTTTTTCAACATGAAAAGAAGCATAAGTCTCATCTTGGTATTGGTAGCCATCCTATTGGCGCCCGGCTGCGTCACAGAGAAGAAAAAAGGCTCCGACGTGAGCCGATTCAAACGCGGCTACCACAACCTCACATCGCGCTACAACTATTGGTTCAACGCCGACGAGCTGTTCACGCTCACCCAAGTAGAGCTGGAAAGCCAACACAGAGACAACTACAACCAAATACTCGACCTCTACCCCTACGCCGCTGTGGACCCACAATCGGCACGCGGTAATCTCGACAACGTCATCACAAAAGCAGCCAGAGGCATCGCCCTGCATCGCCCCAGCGACTGGGTGGACGATTGCTACACGCTCATCGGGCAGTCACAATACCTCAAGCGCGATTTTGAAACTGCCGAAAACACGTTTCGATACATCAAGGAAGAACACGACCCCAGAAAAGTGAAGCCCAAACCCAAACTGAAAAAAAGCGCCAAACAGAAGAAAAAAGAGGCCAAGCAAAAGAAAAAAGAGAAAGAAAAGAAAAAGAAAAAGAAGAAAAAAGCCGCCAAAAAGAAGAAAAAAGCCGCCGCCAAAAAGAAAGGCAGCGACAAAGGCAAGACGCTCTCCGACAAGAACCAACCCAAAGCACAAGAAGTGGCCCAGACGGAGGACGACAGCAAGAAAAAGAAAAAAGAAGAGCCGCCAAAACCCACCGGAGTGAACCCTTATGAAAAAGGCATGGGGCGCACCGCCGCCTATCCGCTGGCTATGATTTGGTTTGGCCGCACCCTCACCGAACGCGAGAAATACGACGAGGCCGATTTTCTCTATCGCGAACTTTGGGAGGATATGTGGTTCCCCGCACACTTGCGCGACGAACTGGCCACTGCCGAGGCATACCTGTGGATTAAGCAAAAAAAATACGACCGCGCCATCGCGCCACTCACCAAAGCGGTGGAACTGACCAACAAACGGAAAGAACGCGCAAGGTTGGCCTACATACTCGCCCAACTCCAACTCCGCGCCGGCAACAACGAACAGGCCTACGCAGCATTCAACAAAGTGATGGAGAGCAAACCCAAATACGAAATGCTCTTCAACGCCAACCTCCGACTCATCCAGTCAGGGTGGTCTTACAAGAAAATAACCAGCGAAGAGGCCAACAACTCGCTCAGCAAAATGCTGAAAGACGAAAAAAACCGCGAGTACAACGACCAGATTTATTTCGTCATGGCCGACATCGCATTGCAAGACGGTAAACGCGACGATGCCATCGCTTACCTGCGCAAATCACTCGACCACAACCAGAACAACGCCCCCCAACGCGCCGAGGCATATCTGAAACTGGCCGAACTGTATTTTGAAAATGAAGATTTCGTGCAGGCAAAACTCTACTTCGACAGCACCCTCACCGTCTTGCCAGCCAACGACCCGCGCTACAAAAACGCCTCCGACTACGCCGTCAACCTAAAAGACATCGCGCGGCTTATCCAAGCCATCGCCGCCAACGACAGCATCGTGCGCGTGTACAGCATGAACGACGAGGAACGCCGCGCCTTGGCCCGCCAAATCAAAAAACAACGCGAGGAAGAAAGCCGATTGGCCGACGAAAAAGCCAAACAAGCACTAGCCTCCGGCGGCGCCAAAGCACCCACACCCCAAGCAGGCGGCAGGGCCTCCACGTTTTATTTCTACAATGATGCCTTCCTGAAAAAAGGCAAAAAGGACTTCTCGAAAACTTGGGGCAATCGCAACCTTGAGGACAACTGGCGACGCAGCCGCCGCCCCACCATTAGCCTGATTGAAGACTCGGGACGTCCCGACGGCGCCGCCTCCGCAGGCGTGAGCGATGCCGAACTGCAAGACCTGTTTGCCAGCCTGCCCAAAAGTGAGGCCGAACTCAGTGTCATACACCTCGCCACCTACGAGGCCATGTACCAACTCGGCACCCTTTTCCGCGACAAAATCCAGAACAACAAACGCTGCTCTTCCACCCTCGAAGAAAAACTATCACGCTACCCCGACCAAGACAAATACGAAAAGGAAACTTGGTACTATTGCTATCTGGCCTTCACCGACCTGAGCAATCGGGAGCGAGCCAAATACTACTTGGACAAACTCGCAGCCAAATATCCCAACAGCGCATACGCACGCGCCATCACCGACCCCAATTTCCTCAACGCGACCAAAGCCCGCGAACGCGAACTCAACAACTATTACGAGGAAACCTTCACCGCTTTCCAAAAGGGAGAATACAAAAATGCCTACGACCGCTGCCAAGAAGCACCGCAGAAATACGGCTCGCAAAACCCGCTCATGGCCAAATTCTCCCTCCTGAGCGCCCTTTGCATCGGCAACCTGCAAGGCACCGAAGCCTACTGCAAGGCACTCTCGGAGGTCATCGCTCGGCATCCCGAGACGGCGGAAGCAACCCGCGCCAAGGAAATCTCCCGACTCATCTCCTGCAAGGGATTCGAGGTGGCCGCCGCCGAAGACCCCAAGAAGAGACCCGACCAACCGCCGCTCGACGATGCCTTCACGCTGGAAGATGACAAACTGCACTATTTCCTCGTCGCCATCAATGGCTCGGATATCCGCCTCGACGAGGTGAAAAATGCCGTGTCGGACTATAACCGCGAGAACCACCGCCTTGAACAACTCCGCATTTCCAACATCTTCCTAGGCAACGACACGGACAATCCCATCATCGTCATTCGAAAGTTCGACACCAAGGAACAAGCCATGCGCTACTATCAGGAAGTGAGCAAGAAGTTGGATTTTCTCGGCGAAACGGACAAGAAGAAATACAACAAAGAATTTTTCGCCATCACGCAGGAAAACTATCGCCGCATCCTGAAAAACAGGACCCTCAACGGATACCGCGAATTTTTCAACGAGAATTATTTGAAATAAAGTGATGCTGAGCGGGTTGAGGGGGAATGATATACCTCGCGCCGCCAAGTTTTCAGCATCGTCTAGGGTAACGTTTACTAAACTTTTGAAGTTTAGTAAACGTGATATCATCCTTCCAACCATGCTGAAAACTTGGCGGCACGAGGTATACAAGGCAAACGCATCCCCCCTCAACCTTCAAAACTTAGCCAACCGCTTGGTCAGTCGCGCCCCACGCTCATCGCGCACACTAAGGATGTAGATGCCCGGTTGCCAGCCTTCCGTTGCCAGTTCAAAATGCTGAAGCCCCGAAGGCAGCCTGCCAGTGGCAAGGCGCGAGACGACCCTCCCCGTCAAGTCAACAGCCTCTATCACGATATCGGCGCTTTCGTCCAAGAAAAAATCTACCGCGCACAAGCTGCCCACCGGGTTGGGATAGACCTCAAGGCTGTTCAACACGCCAGAAATCTCGCGGACAGGCGTGGGATTCACCCCTGCCGGGAGCGGCACATATTTGTCAAGGTATATCCTGTACTCGCCCGGCGCCAACATCGTGGGGATGGGGGCACCATGTGACTGCACACTATCGCCCGTGTAGTACTCATACCACCAACCGATGGTCGCGTCGAGGAAAAGCAAGGTGCTTTGCGTGGTGAGTGACACGTTGGCCACCACAAACACATTCATGTCGGGAGAGTTGAGCCAAATCCGACGGACGTTTGCAGGGCCAATATCTGCATTGAAATTAGCTGTCTCGAACACTTCGTGGTTTTTCCGAAGTTGGAGCAAGGCAGTGGTCACATCACTCAAACGACGGCGATAAGGGTCGTTGGGAAAATCCCATCGAATCGGCTTGGGCGCAGTGCGGCAGTTGGGGCTAATAGTTCCGTTTTCGCAATAGTTGATGGAAAAATCGTAGGCCAACTCTCCGAATTGCCACAGCATTTTAGGCCCGGGCACGGTGTAGAGCAAGTTGTTGAGCATTTCGATGCGCAGGGAGTAGTAAGGCAGCCACTTGATGTTGTAGTTGCCGTTTGCGTTTCCGAAGCTGGCGCACTCGAAGCCGATGCGCTCCTCGTCGTGGCTCTCGAAATAACCGATGAGATGCGGCTTGGTCCAGTTGCGCTCTTTCCATGAAACCCACCTCAAGTCAGTTTGCCCGCCGGTAAGGTTGTAGCCGAGTGCCGTTTCCTTGTACGAGCCGTGCATATTCCCCCAAAGCATCATGCCGTAGTTGGCGAGGTCTTGTTCCTCGTTGTTGTCGGCAAAATGTTCCAAAATGACATAAGAGGTTGGGTCAATGGACCACATGAAATCCGCATAACTTTTCAAAGTGGCCACCCGCCCAATGTCGTATTGTCCCCAAGCCGCCACGTTGGAACCCGTGTTTTTTTGCGTAAAACCTTTTGAAAGGTCGAAGCGGAAACCATCTATTTTGAACTCGGTGAGCCAGTATTTCAGGCAGTTGCGCACGTATGCCCGCGTGGCTTGGCTCTCGTGGTTGAAATCGTTGAACACGCTGAAAGGATGCGTCGCCACGGGGTTGAGCCACGGGTTGTCGGGCGCGGGCCGATTGTTGGCGGCATCCCAGTAGAGCTGTGCCAAGGGGCTTTGGTTATCTGCTTGATTGAACACCACATCGAGAATGACGGCCATATTGCGCTTGTGGCATTCGTCCACCAGTGTTTTCAGCGCCGTGGCCGTGCCGTAGTATTTGTCGAGCGCCTTGTGGAACGTGGGATTGTAGCCCCAGCTGTTGTTGCCGCTGAATTCATTGACCGGCATAAGCTCTATGGCCGTGATGCCCAGCCGTTCGAGGTAGTCCAGCGTGTCGAGCAAGGTCTGGTAGTTTTGCGCAGCGACAAAATCGCGGAGCAACAACTCATAGATGACAAGTTGGGTGTTTTTCGGGCGTTGGTAGTTGGTGGCCTGCCAGTTGAAAGGAGGTTGGGCCGTTTGCAGCACGGAGACGATGCCCGTTGTTTTTCCGGCAGGGTAGGCAGGTAAGTTTGGATAAGTGGAAGCAGGGATGAAGGGGTCGTGCGCCGGGTCGAGCACGAGGGTGCTGAGCGGGTCGGCGATGCGCATGGAGCCATCCACAAGGTATTGGAAACGATACAGTTGGCCGGGCATCAAGCCTGCGATGTCGAGCCACCAAGTGGCGTTGTCGGTGCTGCGCTTCATCTGAAAATTGCCGTCGGGCAGCCAGTTGTTGAAATCGCCCATGACGTGGATGACTTGCTTGTTGGGCGCATAAAGCGCAAGCCGGACGGTCTGGTTGTCCAAATAATTGATGCCCAATTCTGTTCCTGCTGGGAGGGCTTCCGTCACGACGTTGCCGGGCACCACATAGACAAAGGAGGAGGTGTCGGATTCGGTGGCGGTGGCCGCCACAAATTCCACTTTATGCACACCGGGAGCGCCTGCGCTGAGGGAGGTTTCAAGTGTTTTGCCATTGGCTGAGGCGACCTGTGTCCCGTTGTCAAAAAGCGTCAGCGAGGCGGTTTGCGAGGCAGCGGCTTTCACCGCGATGGGGCTGCCGCTGTTGGCCAAAAACACATTGGCTGTCGGTGTGACAAAAGTGGTCAGCAGACCAATGTTGGCGTCATACACCGGGTGAAAAATATCGGAGCCATCGGCGGCACGCCCCACGATGCTGCCATTCTGGTTGCGAAACACAAAGGCCATGTTCGTGACCTTGTCGTTGGGCGCGACGTTGAAAAACGAATTGATGGTCAGGGTCTTGGTCCAAAGATTAGGCCCGGCATTGGTCATCAACCCCACCGGGTCGGCCACGCCCCAAGTGGTCGGCACGTTTTGCCAGCCGTTTTTCCCCTCGATGAGCACGCCCATGTGGGCATACACTGGCCCGGCAAAGCCAGCCAATGCCCCATTGCCTTCGGCGGCGTTGAAGGTGATTGTTATTTGCTCGGTGGCGGTGGGGAACAATGGCTCGCAAGTGACTTGCGCTCCGACGGCGAAGGGCAGGAAGCCCAATGCGAATAGCAGCGAACTTTTCATACGGAGGGTGTGCTTGATTTGTTGAAAATAAAAAATCCTATTCCACCCGCCAAAAGCGGAGAAATAGGATAGGGCGTTTCGATGGCAAAGGAAATGACTTTGCGGGGAAAGGGCAAAACGCAAATTGCCTGATTTGGTCAAAGTGGGTGATGGTTACATTCCTCGAAAGAGGCGAAGCCTTGCGGGCCATCCAGCTCTACGCCTCAATCCCCTCAATGCTTCAGCACGAGCCACTGCGCCAGCAGTCGCCCGTCCGCCGAGCGCAGCACGAGGTGGTAATTGCCCGAAGCCAGGTCGCGCAACTGAAACGAATGGCGCTCCCCCACTTGTGCCGCCTGTGGTAGCAAGCCCTCGCCCCTCGCCCCTCGCCCCGTACAACTCAAAGCGCCCGCCTTCCACCACCGCGCTCACTTTGGCGGGCGAGTAGGTGTAGCCGCCGAAACATAGAGGGCGACCACAACCTGGCCGAGGCGACACGTTCGGCACGTTTACGAAACCTCGAAGGTTTCGTAAACGTAGAGGGCTAACGTAGAAGGGCTAACGTAGAGGGCTAACGTAGAGGGCTAAAACCGCTTGGCGCCCCTGGCTTTCACTCTCTTCTCGAGCAACATGACCGCCTTTTTGTCCTCGCAAAGGAATAGCCGCACCAGTTCCCACGGCCTTCCTTTTTTGGAAAAACGATACTGACCGCTGTTGTGGTGCAGCAGCCGCTTGGCGAAATCAGCGGTGTATCCGGTGTAGCACTTTTGGATGGGCTGACTGAAAAGCATGTAAACGCTATAGGACATTAAAGAGAAAAGGCCGCCTGTTTTGGCAGCCTTTCGCAAGTCGGGATGACAGGATTCGAACCTGCGACCACACGCCCCCCAGACGTGTACTCTACCGGGCTGAGCTACATCCCGCAACTCTAAGTGGGTAATACAGGATTCGAACCTGTGACCTCACGCGTGTGAAGCGTGCGCTCTAAACCAACTGAGCTAATCACCCTTTATCGCCCTGTGAGGGGTTGTCGGATCAACGGGATTCGAACCTGTGACCTCCACGATGTCAACGTGGCGCTCTAACCAACTGAGCTATGACCCGATTTTTTCAAAAAAACCGATGCTATCTCGCTTCGGGAGCGCAAAGGTACAACGCGCCTTTGCAAAAAAACAAGTTGCTTTAAAAAATTCCCCGCTTGGCTGAAAAAACTGTGTTTTGGGAAAAATTTAGTCGTTTCGCTACCTTTGGCGCAGCTTAGCAACACTTCTTTTCCAACAATTCTTCGACCACACATCAACCGGGATGAAAGATAAAATCCTACAACTCATAGGTGAAGGCCATACCAAGGAAGCACTCGAACTCTTGGTAAAGGCAAACCCCGATGCGCTGCTCCTCCAAGCGCAGTACAACAACGGGGAAAAACAATACAACCTTGGTCTTATTGATTTTGGGGAGTGGGGGCGCATTCAGGCACGGGTCAATTTTTCGGCGCTGGAGATGGCATCGAAGTCCGTACATCCGGGCACCGCTCCGGCGAGTCAGCATTCAGTTTCGGATAGCCCGCAAGCAGACAATTCGTTTCGGGTGTTTGTTTCCTACAATCATCACGATAGTGAGATTGCTAATAGAATGGCTGCTTTTTTGAAAAATAGTGGGATTAGGGTTTCCATTGATTCGGAGGAAATGGCACCCGGCCAGCCCATCGAAGAATTTATCATTGAACAAGTCCGCGGCAATGGGCACATTCTTTCATTAGTTTCCAAAAGCAGTCTAAGGTCGGGCTGGGTGGGTATGGAGAGCAACCTTAGTTTGTTTGCGAGCTTATTGACCGAAACGAGGTTTATCCCAGTGATGATTGACGACGCATTGTTCGACGATGATTTCTTTTTTGAGGTCGCCGAGGAATTGGATGCCAAAACTGCCGAGTTGGATGCCAAAATAGAGAGGGCCAAAAAATCTGGATTGGGTTATGGACAGTTTGAAAAATCTCGAAAACGAACGGTAGAGCATCGTCAAAACTTATCCAAAGTGTTTGAGCATTTTCAAGGGGTATTTGTGCCGGACATCAGCGGAGATAAATTTGATGCTGGCATGGGAAAGGTTGTTGCAACTATAAAGAAACCCTAATTGCCATTTTCTCTGGCTTTCCGGTCGCCTTTTTGCTGAGGTGATTTGAGGATATATGGTTCAGAACATTTAGTGCGGCGCAACATCGCTGGGCGAGACTTGATTTTGTTTCATAGAATATCGCTGTCCTATCAGGGAGAACTGCTATTGGGAGCGTCTTTTGCTCAATTCTCCCCGCATTGCCTCATCGCTCTTAACGAGCCGCATCAATACCGATGACTCAATATCGCTGGAGTATTGTCGCCCTGTTGTTCTTTGCAACGACCATCAATTATCTTGACCGTCAGGTCATCAGTCTGCTCAAAGAAGATTATTTGGACAGGCAGTTTGGCTGGACGGAGCAGGACTATGCTAACATAGTGATTGCCTTCCAAATAGCATACGCTATTGGCTTGCTTTTGGCAGGCGGCATCATTGACCGCGTTGGCACAAAGATTGGCTACGCGGCTTCCATTGTTTTGTGGAGCATTGCGGCCATTTTGCATGGTTTTGTGGGTAACACGGCGGGTTTTATTGCCGTACGCGGGTTTCTCGGCGTGAGCGAGGCTGGCAACTTCCCGGCAGCCATCAAAACAGTGGCCGAATGGTTTCCCGGAAAAGAACGCGCGCTTGCAACGGGCATTTTCAATACTGGAAGCAATATCGGAGCTGTGTTCGCACCACTAATAGTACCAGTCATTGCAGTCATGTTTTCATGGGAAATGGCGTTTATATTGACTGGCGCAGTAGGTTTTGTTTGGTTGTTCTTTTGGTGGGCGATGTACAGAAAACCTGAAACGCACCCGAAAGTGAACGCCGCGGAGCTGGCGCATATCAACAGCGATGAGGCCGAGATAGCTAATGTCCAGTCGGATGAAAAGCCGTTCAGTTGGTTCAGGCTGCTGCGATTCCGGCAAACATGGGCGTTTGTAATTGGCAAATTGCTCACCGACCCGATTTGGTGGTTTTATCTGTTCTGGCTACCATCTTTCCTCAAAAACGAGTATGGGCTTACCAAGACTCAACTGTCGCTTCCGTTGGCGACGGTATATATGCTTGCAGCGATAGGGAGCGTAATGGGCGGCTGGCTTTCAGGCTACTTCATTGAGAGAAAAGGGATGGCTCCTTTCTATGCTCGGCGACGTACTTTGCTTATTTTTGCTTTTTTTGCGCTGCCTGTGCTATTTTCTCAGGCACTTGGCTCATTGAATTTGTGGTTAGCCATTTTCATCATCGGCATAGCGACGGCTGGGCACCAAGGCTTTAGCGCCAACATCTTCACTACTGTTTCGGATATGTTTCCCAAAAAGGCTGTCGCTTCTGTTACGGGCATCGGCGGCATGGCAGGGGCTATTGGCGGTATATTGATTGCGAGTTTGGCAGGGCTGCTCTTTGACCACTACAAGGCGCTCGGCAGTATCCAGACTGGCTACTACATCATGTTTGTTGTTTGTAGCCTGGCTTATTTGATGGCATGGCTCATCATGCGGGCACTCACGCCGAGATTTGAACGAATAGAAATTTAGAAACCTGTGCCGATGGTTCGTGAAGAATTTGAATTGCATGGTCAATTGATATTCGTAAATCACTTATTTTTTGTAGGCTCCCCAACTGCGCAAAAAATATCATCGTTCATTCCAACTGTGTCACGAGCGCCTTCGAAGTGCTGAAATTCAAAAAACTAAGTCATCTTGTCACTATTCAAATTCTTCACGAACCATTGCTTTACAGGATGTTACTTTAAATACGAGACATAAAATGGACCGTTTAGCCACTTATCAAACAATAGCAGGGTCCGGCCTTGTGCCATTGTTTTATCACCCCGCTCCCCAAATAGCATTTGAGGTTGCGGTTGCTTGTCATCGGGGCGGGGCGAAGGTGCTGGAATTTACCAACCGAGGGCATTTCGCCCACGAGGTGTTTGCTGAACTGCGCAAACGCACCGTGCGCGAACTGCCCGGCTTGCTGCTTGGTGTCGGCTCTGTTCAAGATGCAGGCTCGGCAGCCTTGTATCTCCAAATGGGAGCCGATTTTATTGTCACGCCACTGCTGCGCGAGGATGTGATTTTGACCTGCAACCGTCGGAAAGTCGCCATCATACCTGGGGTTTCGACCAGTTCGGAGATTGGCCGTGCGGAGGAACTGGGCTGCGAGCTGGTAAAAATTGCGCCCGGAGAAGTGCTGGGGCCACAGTTCCTCAAAGCTCACCGCGCTCCATGCCCTTGGACGCGAGCCATGATTTCTGGAGGTGTTTCGTCCGACGAGGCTAACCTGCGCGGGTGGTTCGAGGCCGGGGCAGCTTGCGTGGGCATAGGCAGCAAATTGATTTCCAGTGAGATTTTGGAAAAAAAGGATTGGCTGAAGCTGGAGGAAAAAGTACAGGAAGTGTGTCGCATCATTCAGACCATCCGTGCCTGAACCATGCTTTACACAGCCTCTCTACTTATAGCGGCCATCGCCTCCGTTATTCTGCTCTCCGCACGGTTCAGATTCAACGTGTTTTTCGCGCTGCTCTTCGTTGCTGCTGCGACGGGGTTTGCAGCGGGACTGGATGCCGAAAAAGTCGTTGGGGCACTCAAAACAGGCATTGGGAGCACCGTCGAAAAAATCGGGTTGCTCATTATTTTGGGCATCACGCTCGGTGTTCTGCTCGAAAAAAGCGGTGCCATGGACAGCCTTGCACGGGCCATGCTGCGCCGCACGGGGCAGCGCAAAGCGCCGCTCGCGCTGAGCATGGTGGGCTACTTGGTGGGGCTTCCTATTTTTTGCGATTCGGGTTTTGTGGTATTGTCGGGCTTGTTGCGCTCGCTCTCTGAGCGTTCGCCGGGGCAGCGTTTGTGGATGGTAATCGCGCTTTCCTCCTCCTTGTACGCGGTGCATTGTTTGGTGCCACCGCACCCCGGTGCCACTGCGGCGGCGGGCATTTTACGGGCCGACTTGGGGCTGGTCATGTTGCTAGGGGGGCTGGTCGCTCTGCCTGTCGCAGCGGCAGGCTATTTTTTGGGGAAATGGCTGAGCCGTTGGTCTATCGTGTCGTTTGAAGATGTAGCCGCTGCTCCCCCCCCTCACGCCGCTCGCCTTCACCCGGCGTTGGCTGTGCCGCCTATTTTGGTTCCGATAATGCTCATTGGTCTCAAATCAATGCTAAGCCTTAGCCCCGATTATGGCGAAGCTATTGTTTGGTGGTCACTGCTTCAAATGGTGGGCGACCCGGTAGTAGCTCTTTTCATAGGCATTTTGTTCTGCATACCGCTACTGCGAAAAATGCCCCGTGCGGATTGGGCACCTTTGCTTGATACCGCTCTTGCCAAATCAGGCAACATTCTGCTCCTCACGGCAGCCGGCGGGGCTTTTGGAGAGGTCATCAAAGCCTTGAATATCGGCGAAGTGTTTGGTCAGACTTTGGCGACCAGCGGGTTGGGGCTGTTCGTGCCGTTTTTGCTTGCGGCAGTGCTAAAAACTGCACAGGGCAGCTCTACTGTTGCTGTTATTTCTGCGGCGGGCATCTTTGCGCCGTTCTTGCCCGCGTTGGGTTTTGAGAGCGATGCGGCTCGCTCGCTGGCATTGCTGGCTATGGGGGCTGGCTCGATGGTTGTGTCTCACACCAACGACTCGTATTTTTGGGTTGTATCCAAATTTGGCGATCTGGACGAAATGCGGGCGCTCAAAACGTACACCCTGACGACAGCGGCGATGGGGGCAACGGGCTTGCTGGGTGTTTGGGTTTTATGGCTGTTCGTCTGATACGGGCGAGCATCGTGCGAACGACGTGGGAAACGACACGCATTTCAAGCCTATAAAAAGCTGAGAAAAAGCATGCTGTCGCCTCGTTTTTAGGCTGGAAGTTGGTAGCAACCAGAATGGATAGGGCCGCCGCACCTCTCATGCCGAGGCGACATTTGCTCGGATAGCACACAGCACATCGCTACCGATTTGGAAACGATAAGGCTTAAATGATTCGAGGCGTGGAGGCCTATTTTCGCACCGCCTTGGCCAACGCATCCTCGTTCACCTCCAGTCCGAGGCCGGGTCCTTGCGGAATGAGCAAGTGGCCGTTTTCGTAAGTCAGTTTGTTGTGGAAAAAAGGCTCCAGGCCCATTTCGGGGCGGGGGCCGCTGCTTTCTTGCCAGCGTTCGATGTTGGGCAAAGAAGCCAGCAGGTGCAGGGTGGCAGCCGACGCCAGCGTGGGGCGGGTATTGTGCGCCATGATGCGGCGGTCGAAAGCAGCGGCTAGGGCGGCTATGCGGCGGTTTTCGGTGATGCCTCCTGCTTTTATTATGTCGGTATTCACAATGTCCACTTTGCCTTGCGTGATGAGCTCGCGCATCTGCCAGCGATTAAACTCGTGTTCGCCAGCGGCTACCGGAATATCTAGCGCCTCCACCACCTGTGCCAAATCGTGATAGTTGTGGTAGGTGACGGGTTCTTCCACTATGGCGATGTTGAAATGCTCGTAGAGTTTTTTGCCCAAGGCGATGGCGCGAGCGGGTGTGTATCCGTTGTTGAAATCTACAAACACCTTGACGTCGTCGCCAACGGCCTTTCGCACCGCACGCACCGCCTCGTAAGTCGGGTCGGGGTCAGGGTCCACGTTTAGGAGGCGGATTTGCATACGGGGCTTCACGGCGCTGAAGCCCTGTTCCACGAATCGGGCGGCGGTGGCTGCCATTTCATCAGGCGATTTCCAGCCACCCGGTTTGCTGCGCCCAAAACTGCCGTATAGCCGGATTTTGGAGGTCTGGCAGCCGCCCAGCAAGGCCCACACGGGCAATCCCGCCAAGCGGCCCTTCAAATCCCAAAGGGCGTTGTCGATGCCAGCCAAAGCTCCGAGCAACAATCCGGTGGAGCCTAAATCCTCTGCCTCGAACAGAATTTTCTGAAAGAGGTGCTCGCTCAGCCACGGCGATTGCCCCACCAATGCAGGTGCGCACACTTCTTGCACGGCTTTTGCGATGATGGGTGTGTGGTCGTGGTCGCCCTCTCCCCAACCGCTAAAGCCAGCATCTGTCTCGATTTTGACAAAAAGGGCATTTTTAAGGGGAAATACTTTGACGGAGGTAATTTTCACGTCGGTTAAGGAAGACATGGGGCAGAGCCTGGTTTGGGAAACGGGGTGTTGAGGCCTGGCCTGTGCGTCGGGCAGCAAGCAGGCTCCGAATATGGTGGCGGCGGCACCGCGAATAAATTGTTTGCGCTGCATAGGTGCTTATTTCCAACATAGACGAAAACGGTGTTGGCTGCCCCTGAACCTTACAAAACACGGCGTTGTCAGGTGGGTTTGTCTTTTTCAAACATGCCAGCGCAAAACGTCCAAGTCAGGATGCCGAAAAAAATCAGCAAGGTGTCGAGTGGGACAGTAGCGATGATGTTCATCTCGCGTAGTATTACACTTATTGCTGCACGACGAGTCGTTCGGCGCGTTCGGCGGCATGGCATACACGGTGGGCAAGCTTGGGCTGGGTGTGTTGCTGGGATTGGGCAAGCTCATGGCGGCGGTTTATCTGACCATGACGCTGTTCGTCTTTATCGTGCTCGCTGGGATATGCCGTCTGTACGGCTTTCGATTGCTCGCCCTGCTCAGGCACCTGCGCGAAGAACTGTTGCTGGTGTTGGGCACCTCGTCGTCGGAGGCGGTGCTGCCTCAGCTGATGCACAAGTTGGAGACTTTTGGCTGCCCGCGAGCCATTGTGGGGCTTGTGGTGCCTACGGGGTATTCCTTCAACCTTGATGGCACGACGATTTATTTGTCTATGGCCATGTTGTTTTTGGCACAAGCTTTTAGTGTCCCGCTCTCTTGGGGCGAGCAGTTCGCGATTTTGGGTGTTTTGATGCTCATTTCCAAGGGGGCAGCTGCCGTCACGGGGGGAGGATTTGTGGTGCTTGCCTCCACATTGGCCAGTATCCCGACGTTGCCGATTGAAGGCCTTGCGTTGTGGTTGGGCGTGGACAGGTTCATGCCGGAGGCGCGAGCCATGACCAATTTTGTCGGCAACGCGGTGGCGACGGTCGTCATCGCCAAAAGCGAGCAGGCATGGGAGGCGCCATTGTTTGAGCCAAACAATGACCAATTTTGACAAATTCAGAATTAAATAAAGCAATGTTAGGGGTAACGCGATGTTTTGTCCGTCAATTGGAAAAGTCGCAACGAAACATTTCTTTTTGCGCAAACGATTGCTCAGTTAGAAAATGCCACTTTCTGCATCATTTTTGCTTAAAACACACGACGTGCGCTGCCTTTTGGTAGTCTTTGTCGCTTTGTGCTGCTTGGACAACACGGTGGCCCAAAGTGCCATTCTCAAAGGAAAAATCACCGACGCGGCTTCCCAAGAGCCGCTCGGCTTTGCCACGGTGGCGTTGCCCGGCCTCGCCTTAGGGGCTGTCTCCAATGCGGATGGGATGTACCGCGTGACGAACATCCCCGTTGGCAGCCACAGCGTCAGGGTCGCGTACACAGGGTATGAGGCCATAGAGCGCACCGTTGAGTTCGTTGCTGGCGAGACGGTGGAAATGGATTTCGTGCTTGGGGAAGCCGTCACGACAATGGGAGAGGTGGTCATCGCCGCACAGGCTTATGGCCAGCAGGCCGCCATCAACCAACAGATTGCCTCCAACACCATCGTGAACGTCATTTCCAAGGAAAAACTACAAGAGCTGCCCGACCAAAATGCTGCCGAGGCGCTAGGCCGCCTGTCGGGAGTAGCGGTGCAGCGCGATGCCGGGGAAGGACAAAAAGTCGTGATTCGGGGGCTTTCCCCGCGTTTTGCCTCCGTTACCATCAACGGCGAGCGCATCCCCTCCACCGATGGTAGCGACCGCTCGGTTGACCTGAGCATGATAAGCCCCGATATGCTTTCGGGGGTCGAGCTGTTCAAAGCCATCCGCCCAGACATGGACGGCGACGCGGTAGGCGGCACCGTGAACTTTACCGTGAAAAAAGCCGACAAAGGTTTCAACGGAGACATACGCCTGTTTGGCGGCTACAACGGCATTTCCGAAAAAACAGGCCCTTGGCGCGGAAGCACCACGCTGAGCAATCGGCTCCTGAACAACAAGCTAGGCTTGCTTCTCACAGGCAACTACCAACGCGCTGACCGCAGCTCGCACAACCTCGAAGGCAATTACTATTTCAGCGACATCGTGGGCGATAGCGCCATCATTCGCGCTTCCTCCCTCACTTTGACCGACCAAATTGAGACCCGCGACCGCTACGGAGCCAGTTTGACGGCGGACTATGCCTTGAAAAACGGCTTCATCGTCGCCAACTCTTTTTGGGGGAACACCGAGCGCGACGTGTTGCGCCGCCGCCGCAGCTTCCGCTCGGCCGAAGGCCAACAGGAGTTCAGCATCAGAGAAACCGAACAAAACGTGCGCCTCCTCTCCAACTCACTATCGGGCGAACACAACTTTGGCTCATTCGCGCTGACTTGGCGCGGCTCTTACAGCAACACCTTGCAAGAAACTCCTTGGTCGCTTGATATGCGTTTCCGCGAAACGGCGGCGCTCACCCCCGAACACGACGACTCCAAAGGGCCGGAAATACTCGTGCAAGGCTACAAAAATGACCTGAACTCAACGCTCTTGCACGACTCGCGTTTTTCGCCACAACAAGTGACCGATTACAACGCGACCAGCCAACTTGACTTGCGCTACAATTTTGTTTTGTCAGAAAAAATAAACGGCTATCTCAAAACAGGCGGCAAATACAGGCAAAATGGCCGCACTCGCGACAACACCCAACTGCTCTCGCAGCCGTATTTAGCCAATGAAAACTACCCGCGTAGAGAACCAGAACGGTTTCTGCTCAACCCCAACAATCGAGCCTACATGCTCAATTTCTTAGGCGACTACCGCAATCTCAACTTTCTTGGCGGCGATTTTTCGTTGTTTCCAAACGACAACCAACAGTCAGTAGTGGCGCCTGAACAAGACATGGACATTTACAACGACTTCTGGGGCACCAACTACCGCCCCGGCGACACGATTGGGTACCCCGGGCACCTGGATATGAACAAAGTACGGGCGTTCTACGAACGATACAAAATGGAATACGATACATTCCGGGAAGTGGACGCAGAAGATTATAGCGGCACAGAAAAAATCTATGCGGGCTACCTAATGACCGAACTCAATATCGGCAAGCGCCTGATGCTCATGGGAGGCGTGCGCCACGAAAACACGCGACAGGACTATCGCAGCGTTTCTTTCGCCCTGCGCGACCCCGAAGACGACCCCGACGCTCAACGCCCCCCGGTCGACACACGCGCCGCCTCCGGCTATGTCGAGTGGCTCCCTATGGTGCATTTGCGCTACAAGTTCACCCAATGGCTCGATGTCCGCCTCGCTGCCACAAAAACCCTCAACCGTCCCGATTTTTTCAGCCTTGTACCATGGGAAATCATCGTGCCACAAAACCCGCCGCGCATCAGCAGAGGAAGACCCGATTTGAGACATACCACAGCATGGAACTACGATGCATTCGCCTACTTTTACAACCGATACGGGCTGCTCACGATAGGCGGATTCTACAAGCGCCTCGAAAATGTGGACGTGCAAAGCCGCTCAACCATCATCGGCGGGAAATACGCTGGCTACCAGCTCAATCAACCCATCAACCTGCCCGGCATCTCGACCGTCAAGGGGCTTGAAATTGACTTTCAGAGCAACCTTCGCTCCTTGCCCAAACCTTTCAACGGCATCATCATCGGTGCCAACCTCACCTTGGCGCGCTCCATGACGCAAGTGCCTTTTTTTGAAATCAAGCAAATTTTTGACCCCTCCACCCCTCCATTCTTTTTCACGGAAGTGACCGATACCGTACGCACCGGACGAGTGCCGGGCCAGGCAAACGTTATCGCCAATATGCAACTGGGCTACGAGTGGAAAGGCTTTTCGGGCCGAGTATCCATGGGGCTGCAGGACAATAGCCTTGCCCAAGTGGGCGAACGCGCCGAACTGGACGCTTTCACCGACCGTTCGGTGCGATGGGATGTAGCGGTACAACAGAAAATCAACCGCCATTGGGCCGCTTTTCTCAATCTGAACAACTTGAGCAATCAGCCAGAAGCCGCCTTCATAGGCAACTCCAATTTTCCCAGCGAACGTGAATTTTTTGGCATGACCGGAGAAGTCGGTCTGCGCTATAAATGGTAAAATGTTTTTGACATGAAAAAAACGCTACTCATCACCAGCCTTTGGGGCGTGATTGCCCAACTGGGCTTGGCCCAAACCCTCGTCGTGAACCCCGGGCCTGCTGGCACCCTCAACCAAGCTATTGCCAACAACCCCAGCATCACAACCTTTATCCTGAAACGGGATTTCCCCTACCTGCTCTCTGGCGAGCTCAACATCTCCTCTCCTATCACCATCAAGGCCGAACCCGGCCCAGGCAAGCGCCCCATCCTCCTATATGCTCCACCCTCCGGCGCGCCAAACATTGACCAAATCATCCGCACCAGCGCCAACCTGCGGCTCGAAGGACTTCATCTGACCAACCGCGACAACCTTGCAGGCATCTCGCAGCGCATGATTCGTACCACAGCCGACAACTTGCGCATCGAAACACACGACTGCATATTCGACGACTCAGGCCAAACCGCTTTTCGCTTGGACGGCAAAAACAACAAAATATATGTGACGAGCTGCTATGCCTCACGCATGGGACAGCCAAACAACCCCGATAATGGACGTTTCATCGACGACAGAGGCAATGATGTGGACTCGGTGGTCATTGAAAACTCTGCCATCTACAACGTGACCAGCCGCATCTATCGCAACGGCGGCTCCTTGGTCAACTATATGCGCATCGAAGGCAGCACTTTCATGAACTCCATGCAGCGTGGATTCGAAGTGCTCAAAGTCAGGGAATTTGTCTTTCTCAACAACATCTGCGCCGACTTGCACATCAACGGACGAGACTCCAGCTTGGTGCCGGACAACAATGAAACCAATATCAACAAAGCATGGATTCGCATAGATTCGACAGGCAGTGGCGGCGAAAAATGGACCATAGGCTATTCCAACTTTTTCTACACACCCACGCAAATAGACTATTACAAATTCCCTTTCGTCAATGACAACGACGACACTGTCACCGTCGTCTCTTTCTTCAATCCAAATGCCCTAAAGGCCATCGAGGCTGGCGGCTGGGGCAATACCATCATCTCCGAACCCCTCTCTTTCATAAACCCTCCCGTATTCCCGCGCTCCATCATTGATACCTTTAATTTCGGCGCCAACGCCAACGCAATGCCTTGGGATATGAGCGGCCTCACACCTGACCCAATATACTCCCAGTTGCCAGTAGGCACATCGCGCTATTCCACTTTGCACAATTTTAACTACACCTGCGATGCCCAATCCAACACAGCAGGCGTGAACGGAACAAGACTCGGCGCCATGCTTTGGGGAGATTGCCTAGTGTCAATCAATGACCTGTTCGACCAACATAACGTCTTGTTCTATCCCAACCCTGCCAATGACATGGTTTACATAACTGGCCTGACAAAAATAACAAGGGTACAGCTGTTCGACGTGCGCGGCAGGCTTCTGCGTTCGCTCTCCCCTGCGAGCGACTGGCTTGAAATGCCCCTACAAGGTCTTGCCAACGGCATCTATTTTATCAATCTAGTAGATGAAAAAGGACAAGTGAGCACCAGACAACTTGTAAAACAGTGAACAGCCCTGCCCCCAGCAAAAGCGCGGCAGGTGTACTCGCACAAGGAAAAACCAGCTCGGCATCCCAGTGCTCAATGCTCGTACAAAAAGCATGGGGCTCTCCTTGAAAAAC
The DNA here is from genome assembly GCA_026129545.1 of Saprospiraceae bacterium. Taxonomy (NCBI): domain Bacteria; kingdom Pseudomonadati; phylum Bacteroidota; class Saprospiria; order Saprospirales; family Saprospiraceae; species Saprospiraceae bacterium. The sequence continues at coordinate 377,062 of JAHCHX010000002.1, read as the reverse complement.
ACCTTTCCGACCCTTGTGATATTTTTTGGAAAAATGAAAATCGCTCGGCTCTGCCGCCGCGCGAACACCATAACTCGTTACCAAATTTTGGCCATGCATACCATTCAATCTATCCTAACGCTGGCGTTCACCATAGTGCTCGCACAAAACATTACCGCCCAATTCACACCCGAATGGGCCACTCAGGGACTGGGCAGCACCCGCACCGACGAAGGCAAGGCCATCGCCCGCGATGCCTCCAACAACCTTTACGTGACGGGCTATTTCCGCGAAATCGTCGTCATCGGCAACGACACACTGCGCTCGGTCGGCAACAACCGCCGCGACATTTTTGTGGCAAAATACAATGCCAACGGCGAGCCTATCTGGGCAAAAGCCTTCCCCGGCGTCCCGGCTCAAGACGACCGCGGGCGCGGCATCGCCGTGGATGCCGACGGCAATATTTACTTCACGGGCGAAATCCGAGGCGACGTGAACTTCGGCAGCACCCTCATGAGCCACGCCGACGGCACCAACCGCAACGGGTTTCTGGTGAAACTCGACAACGACGGCAACGTGCTGTGGGCCAACCAAATCGAGAGCATCGGCGGCGACGACCGCTCCTACGGCGTGCAAGTGGGCCCGGACGGGAACATTTACGTTGCCGGTCAATGCGGCAACAACACCGTGTTCGCCGCAGGGGCACCGCCCGTGCCCACGGCCGGCGGCGTGGATGCCTTTGTGGCGCAGTATGCCCCCGACGGCACGTTCAACTGGGCAGCCACAGGCGGCGGCAGCGGCAGCGACCGTTTCTTCGACGTGGTGTTCGATGCCGACGGCAACATCTGGACGACGGGCTACGCCAACGCATCCACCGCGTTCACCTACGGCACGGCGACGCTCACGCCCGTCGGCGATGCCGACATGATACTGGCGAAGCTCAAGCCCGACGGGACGTTTTTGTTTGCCACCAATTTTGGCGGCACTGGCTTCGACGAGGCGGGCGCGCTGACGTTTGGCCCCAACGGGCTGTTGTATGTGGGCGGTTTTTACACCAACGCGGCCACCTTCGGCAGCAAGTCGCTCGTGTCGGTGGGCGGTCGCGACGCGGTCGTCGTGGCGTTCGATGCCGACGGCAACATCGTGGATGCCACCTCGTTTGGCAGCGCGGGCGACGAAAACGTGTATGCCGTGCGCGGCACCGCCACCGACCTATTCGTATCAGGCTTTTACGGGCTGACCACTGCCGCGCCGGGGCCACCCATCACATTGGGCAGCACGACGTATCCCGGCAGCATCGGTGGCGACGGTGGCGCGTTTCTAACGCAGCACGATGCCAATTTCAATATCGTTTCCTCGGTGGGCTTTCAGGGCGAGGGCGGTGTATTGGCCGACGGAGACTCGGACGATATGCAGTCGTTCGTGGTGGATGCCGATGCCAACTGGATTTACAGCACGGGGCAGTTTTTTGGCACAGTCACCATTAGCGACAAGACATTGTCAGTGCCGGCAGGTTCTTCGAACAGCGATTTTTATGTTGCGGGTTTGCGTTACGCGCCTTCGGGCGACAACGCGGCGTTCGTGCAAGTGGTGCACAACGCTCCTGACCCCGCCGCAGCTGTGGTAGATATTTATGTGAATGGCCAACGTGTGCTCGACGACTTTGCCTTCCGAACAGCCACTCCCTTTGTGGGCGTGGATGCGTTCGCACCAGTTACGATTGCCGTGGCACCTGCCAACAGCCAAAGCGTGGCAGACGCAATTGCTACTTTCCCCAACATTCAGCTCACGAGAGGCGAGCGCTATGTGGTAGTTGCTAACGGAGTTTTGAATCCTAACAATTATCAAGGCATCAATCCCGGAGGGGCATTCAATTTGCATATCATCACTCCTGCCTTCACCTCTACGCAGGGCGCGGCAGGGACGTTCAGCGTGACGGTGATGCACGGCTCGCCCGATGCGCCCCCCGTAGATGTGTTCGTCAATAAAACCACTCCAGCTGTCATCAACAACTTGGCCTATCCCGGTGCCACTCCATATCTGACGCTTCCCGCAGGCGAGTACTTGTTGGATGTAGCTGCCAGTGCTGACAGCACGAACATCCTGAAGACCTATCTCGCGCCGCTAAATCTCCTGAATAGTATTGGGGTCAACGCCGGCGTGTTGTTGGCATCAGGATTTCTCAACCCCGCCAATGCTGACGGCAGCAACGACTTTGGTCTTTGGGTGGCCTTGCCCTCGGGCGGCCCGTTGGTGCAGTTGGCCGAAATACGCTCGGCATTTGTTCAAATCGTCCATAATTCGCCAGACACCACGCTGCGCCAAGTGGATGTCTTCCTCAACGGCGAGCTGGCCTTGGACAACTTTGCGTTCCGTACAGCCACGCCGTTTTTGGAATTGCGCGGCAACATCCCATACACCGTTGGCATTAAACCCGCCAATACGAACGACGCGCCGCAAGAGTTCGTGGTCGTGTTTGAAAACGACAAGACTTATGTGGTGACGGCCAGCGGGCTGTGGAACCCATTTGCTTACACGGGTGTGGGTTTTAGCGATTTCCTCAACCTGCGCATGATAGAGCCTGCCTACCAGATATCATCTCTCGGCACTGTGGCCTTGGCGGTCCAGCACGGCTCGCCCGATGCGCCGACGGTGGATGTGCTGGTCGGCATCCCTGCGGCGGTGGGCATTGACAATTTGGCCTACGGCGAATCCACCAATTATCTCAACTTTCCCAGCGACCGTTATTTGCTTGGCATCACTCCTGCCAACGATAACAGCACACTTGTGGCAGAGCATTACGCCAACCTTGTCCCGCTCGACGGTAGTGCGGGTGTGGTATATGCCTCCGGGTTTTTAAGCCCCAGCAACGCTTTTGCTAACGCGGATTTTGGGCTTTGGGTGGCATTGCCCACTGGTGGGCCATTGGTGCCATTGCCGGTCGTGGGTCGGGCTAACGTGCAGTACGTGCACAACTCGCCTGACCCGCTCGCAGCAGTAGTGGATGTCTATATCAATGGTCAGCTAGCGGCCGACAACTTCGGCTTCCGCACCGCGACCCCGTTTGTGGAGCAATTGACCAACTATCCCAATCGCATATCCATTGCTCCACCCAACAGCACTTCGGTGGCCGATGCCATTCTGAACTACGACAACATCTTCTACGAAACGAGCAAGACTTACGCCGTCAGCGTGAACGGTGTAGTGAATCCGGGTGCTTTCACGGATGTTCCACCGACAGCCACCATCCAATTCGTGGAAATCGAACCAGCGTTGACCTCTGCACCAGCAGGCAGCTTTGCGGTGGCAGTGGTGCATGGCTCGCCCGACGCGCCCGACGTGGATGTGGTGGTGAACGGCACTTCCACGCCACTCATTGACAATCTTCCTTTTGGCGAGGCAACGTCTTACCTGACAATTCCTGCCCAAGAATACATCCTTAACATCACGCCAGCCAACGACAACTCAACCATCGTGAAAAGCTATCGCACCCCACTCGGCACGCTGCCAGTGAGCGCGGCCACTGTATTTGCCTCGGGCTTCTTGAACTCGGCTAACCAGACGGGCACAACCAATGCTTTTGGCCTCTGGGTGGCGATTCCCGCTGGAGGCGCGTTGATTCCGCTGCAAGAGGTGGACGTTTCCACCCATGACTTGCTCTCAATGGCCAAAGTGAAAATATGGCCCAACCCAGCGCGGGATTGGCTCAATGTGCAGTACGAGCTCACCGAACCAGATGCGCTGCTTTTCAGCCTTACGGACGTTCGAGGAGCGGAGATTAGGCGGTTTGAGCGCAGTTATCAAGGCTCGGGCGAACAGATAGAGCGGCTCGACCTGAGCCAGCTTCCCGAAGGCGTGTACCTGCTTCGTATGCAGACCTCCGGCTCGCAAGGCTCCGCAAGGATAGTAGTCGGAAAAGAAAGATAGTAGAGAGTAGTTTTTGGTTAAGGTTTGGAAAGCCATTTGCCCCGTGCTCGGGTGCAAGTGGCTTTTTTAGTGCCAAATTTTTATCTTGAAATCCTGACTGCGACCATCTATACGCCAAACGATATTTTGATTCATCTTTTTTCAGAAAAAAGAATCAACTTTTTTGTGAAAAGGCGGGTTAGCCGTTTTATGTTTGCGCAACCGATTGCACAAAAAGTCACACATGGCCGACAAAAAAAGCACCATTCACGATATCGCACGCGAGCTTAGCGTGACAGCGAGCACCGTGTCGCGTGCGCTAAATGACAACCCGCGCATCAGCGAAGATATGCGCCGGACGGTGAAAGAAACCGCGCAGCGCCTTGGCTACGAACCCAATCACATCGCCTCGGCTTTGCGAAGTGGTCGAACACGCATCATCGGGATAATAGTGCCAACAGCCAACAGGAGTTTTTTTTCCAATGTCGTGCGCGGCGTGGAAGCAGTCGCTCAATTAGCCGACTATAACGCCATCATTTGTCAGAGCAATGACGACCCAGCCGAGGAAGCCGACATAGTGGACACCTTGTTGCGCCTGAGAGTGGACGGAATCATCGCCTCTATCGCCCGCGAGACGCGCCATTTCGACCACTTCCGAAAAGTGCGGGACAAAGGAGTGCCACTTGTTCTCTTCGACAGAGTCAATGAGGCGCTGGGGGCCAGTACCGTCGTACTCGACGACCAATTAGGCGCATATCAGGCCACTGAACATCTTGTAAAACAAGGATTTAAACGCATTGCCCATTTTGCAGGGCCACAGCATCTGAACATCTACAAGTATCGGCTGCGCGGCTACGCCGATGCGTTGGATGCCGCCGGAATCCCGTTTGACGAATCGCTCGTCACCACGGGCAACCTTGGCGTGGAAGATGGTCGTGAATACATGAGCAGATTATTGTCGCTGCCCCACCCGCCCGATGCGGTTTTTTCCGCCAGCGACTATTCTGCGGTCGGGGCGATGCAAGTGCTCAAAGAGCGAGGTGTTCACATCCCTCGGCAAATCGGCTTGGTCGGTTTTGCCAACGAGATGTTCACCTCTTTGGTAGAGCCCGGCCTCACGACTGTGGACCAACACAGTGAAAGCATGGGCGAGTTTGCCGCAAAGATTTTTTTTGAGGAAATTGAGTCCGAGGGCAAAAGTTTCGTCCCCCGAAAGACCGTGCTAACGCCTACCCTTGTGGTAAGAGGCTCCTCTAAACGCAATTGAAAATTTTTTTTCTAAACAAGCGCAAACGATTGCACATGATTTTAAGAAACATTTGACCATGCAAACTGCTACCTCTACCACTGCTCCGCTCAAAAAATCAATGCCCCATTTTGCCCCATGCGCGTCTGACGAGACACTCCTACAGTCAATCGCTGTTCATGATGATGCCCAATCATTGGAGGCGCTTTTCCGCCGACATCACGACGACCTCTGTCGCTATGTCTATGCCATTTTGCAATGCAGGCATACTACCGAGGAAATTGTCTCGGATGTGTTTTTGAAAATCTGGAATCAGCGCCAAACCTTGCAGGTACAAACAAGCCTAAAAGCCTATTTGCTTATATCCGTGCGCAACACGGCGATTGACTACCTGCGTCGTCAGTCGCGTCGTCGTACCGTCGGTTCTGATGCCATTCATCCAGATTTGCCTTGCGACTACACCTCCGCCTATGACCGACTGATTGGGGAAGAGACCACTAACCTCGTGGAGGCAGCGATAGAACGGTTGCCTCGGCAAGGGCGCACTATTTTTAGATTGAGCCGCGACGGAGGCATGAAGTACCGTGAAATAGCTGACCACTTGGGGCTGAGCATCAAGACGGTAGAGACGCACATGACGCGCTCGTTGGTGTATTTGAGGGGCGAGCTCGCGGCGCACATAGGGCCGGGTCTGGCAATGTGATAAGCCGGAAGGAGTGTTGGTAGCTAGAACAACGCGAGTTCGGAGATTAATTTTTAAAAAATCAATTGCGTAGAGAGCGAACGCCCTAAACATGAGTCATCCCGAGTTTTGAAAAACAGGTTTTGGCTCCTCATTTTGCTAAAAATCAAGTGTTCCAAATGCCCCAGCGGGGCGGAATATGAAGGAGGTTTTTGCCCATATCCCGCCCCGCTGGGGCAAAAATTCGGGATGATTCATGTTTCGCGGAGCTATCACCCAATAATTTATTGAACAATTGCTGCGAAATGAGCGAGAGATGCCCCAACTCAAATACTGATGGGTTTCGTTAACCCCGAACTCACGTTAGAATAGGGTCGGGCACTATTCTCGGCACACCATTCTGCCCATCGCCAATGCAACTCACGCAAAGGTGCCGCAAACCAGAAATATCCGTTCGACCAGTAAGGGTATCGCAGGCTGCGGTCAGTCTTTTGGGAGAATCTTGCAAACCGAAATTTTATGGACAAATTATTCGACGTTTCGGGCAAAGTCGCGGTCGTCACAGGTGGCTCCGGTATCCTCTGTGGCGCTATGGCCAAAGCCCTCGCAGCACGCGGTGCCAAGGTGGGTATATTGGGACGCACCCCTGAAAAAAACGAAAAAACAGTGGCAGCCATCCGCGCTGCGGGGGGCGAGGCCATCAGCCTCGTCGCCGATGTGCTGGACGAGAACACACTCGAAAATGCGGCCCAGAAAGTGGGGGATACTTGGGGCCGATTGGACATCCTCATCAACGGCGCGGGCGGCAACATGCCCGGAGCGGCCATCCCGCCCAGCGAAAACTTCTTCGACAACCACCCGTTTGCCAACTATAAGAAGGTTTTGGAGCTCAACCTTGACGGCACGGTGCTTCCAACAATGGTGTTCGGGCGTCTCATGGCCCGCCAAAAGTCGGGCAGCATCATCAACATTTCGTCCATGACGGCTATGCAGGCCGTCACCAGAGTGCCGGGCTACTCAACGGCGAAGGCAGCAGTGGACTTGTTCACGAAATGGCTGGCGGTGGAGGCAGCCCTCAAATTCGGTGAGGGCATTCGCGTCAACGCTATTGCACCCGGCTTTTTCGTGACCGACCAAAATCGCGCCTTACTCACCACGCCCGACGGTGGCTTCACGGAGCGTGGAGCAAGCGTCATCCGAAAGTCGCCCGGAGGACGCTTCGGCGAAGCCGACGAGCTCGTAGGCACTTGCATCTGGCTTTGTTCTGATGCTTCCAAATTTGTGACAGGCATTATCGTTCCAGTGGATGGGGGCTTTTCGGCATGGAGCGGGGTGTGAGCACCCAGATTTTTTGTCAGGTAAGTCTCTCCCTTGTCTTTTGTTTGTTAAGCATGAATAACAAAGCATTTTTCGTCCTATTCCTCCTTCCCGTCGCGCTTGCAGCCCAACCCGTTCCTCGCGATTCAACACTTCAAGCTCTCCTCCTCGGAAGCCAATATGCCGCCAGTGTGCTGCTCCGCCCTGAAGGCCCGTCGCGCTGCGACTACGACTGGCTTAGCAGCCAATGGCGCGACTATGAACCTGCCTGGCACACTGGTCAGGTCATCTGGGGCATTTTGGAAGCTCAGAAAATCACGGGCGACACCTCGGCACTACCCGCCGCTCGCCGAGCTGGAGACTGGTGGAAAACACTGGAAATCAGAGACCACCCTACACTCACGGGTTTTCTTCGAGCCATTCACGGCGCCGAGGTGGGCGAGCTCATCAACTTCACCACGCTGGCAGACGGCACACCCGGGCTATTTGAGCTCAGCCGTGTCACGGGCGACCGCTCCTACGCCGACGTGGCCACAAGCGCAGGTGACTGGGCGATGCAACACTTGTTCATCCCTGAAACAGGCCTGATGTACGACCTTGTGGACCCCGCGACGGGCGAAATTTTGAAAGACCACAGCCCACACTTCCAGAAAGAAAAAGAACTGAGCATCAACGAGGTGGCGCGGCCTAACACCGAGGGCTTTCTTTACGCCGATATGTATCGCCACACAAGCGAGCAGCGTTACCTCGATTTTTTTCTGCGGCAGTGCGACACGCTGGTGGCCTGCCAGTCGCCCAACGGTTTTTGGATGGATTTTCACCCGAACAAGGCCGAGACAGGGCGCATTCACCCGCGCTTCAACCTGTGGTTGGCAGAAAGCCTGCTTGTGGCTTTTGAATTGACCCAAAACGAACGCTACCGCGAGGCAGCCCTGCGCACCGCTCGTGCAGTGCAGCGTTGGCCGACCAAAGACGGCCAGATATATTACACCAACTACGCCGACGGGCGGCACGACGCCAGCTCCATCTGCGGCTCGGCGGTGGCCTTTGCAGGGATTGTTTGGCTGAAATTCAGAAAAATGGGCTATTCGGAATTTAACCGCGATATTGACCGAGCGGCACGCTGGGTCGTGCAAAACCAGTTTCCTCCAGACCACCCCGACCCCAATCTGCGCGGGGCGTTTTTGGAGACTTGGGTAAAAAACGAGGGGGGGCGGGCGCGGGTCTATGTGCGCGACATCGCCACTGCGTTTGGGCTCCGGTTTTTGGCGGAGTATTCTCTCCCTTGATTCAGGGCAATGTCGTGGAAAACTCGTCTTTTTAGCATGAAAAACGTCGTGCTGCTGTTCCTTTTTCTACCAATATGTCTTCTTGCCCAGCCTCTCAACGTCCGCGACTTCGGCGCCAAGGGCGACGGCCAGACCCTCAACACGCGCGCCATCCAAGCGACAATTGACCAAGCTGCCGCACAAGGCGGGGGAGTGGTCCATATACCCGCCGGACAATTCTTGAGCGGCACCATCTTCCTGAAATCCAACATCGAACTCAACCTTTCGCCGGGTGCCGTTTTGCTCGGCAGCGACAACCTTGCCGACTACGACACCGCGCATCCGCACCTCGTCTTTGTGGAAAACGCTCAAAATATCACCCTCTCTGGCACGGGCAAAATGGACGGTCAAGGATATCGCTTTTTCGATACCCTGCAACCTACCTGGACGGCCAAGCTCCGCCCCGCACCTTGGATTTTGTTTGAAAACTGCTCGCGCTTGCGCATCCGCGACGTGCAGCTTCACAATTCGCCCGCGCACGTCTTAGTCTTGAAAAAATGCGACGACGTGGCGATAAACGGTATTAGCATACGCTGCGACCTGCGAAGCCCCAACACCGACGGCATTGACATCACCGACTCTCGCAACGTGATGATAGCCAGCTGCTACCTCGAATCCGGCGACGACCTCATCTGCCTCAAATCGCACGAACACTGGGTCGAAAATATTACCGTCACCAACTGTATCCTCGTCAGCGACGACGCAGCTATAAAATTCGGCACAGGCTCTCATGTCGGTGTGCGAAATAGCACGTTCAGCAACATCGCCATACACGGCACACGCTACGGCATCGCGTTGTTCATGATTGACGGCGGCACTCACGAACACTGCATCTTTGAAAACATCACCATCCGCAACGGCTCGCGCTGGAAAAACGACTACCCGATTTTTGTGGATGCACACCGACGCACACCCAGCAGCAAAATCGGGCGCATCAAAGACATCCACTTCCGCAACCTCAGCATCCAGACCAGTGGCAACATCCTCGTGGCCGGCCAGCCCAGCCACCCGCTCGAAGACCTCGTGTTCGACAACCTCCATATGACCCTCACCGGCTGCAGCGATGTGACCCGCTACAGCCAAAAACCGCGCGGCAACAAAACACTGCAACCTGACCCCGAACTCGTGGATTACGCCCAAGTGCCTGCACACTTTACCATAGCCCATGTGCAGGGACTTAAAATAAACAACATAGCCCTCCGAAAAGGCCGAAAACTGAACGCCTGCGACCGCGACGCTTTTTGGCTCAAAGACCTTCAAGGCGACGACATCGGCAAATTGGACATCGGGACTGGATTGAAACAAAGCATTATTAGAAGCTGAGGTTGTTGAAACTTGATTGAGACCTCACGGTTTTCCGAGCACCACCCCGAAAGATACCCAACAATCTCAACGGCGCAGCCGCTCAACATCCTCAACAAAGTATGCGACACATCGAACAAACCTGGCGCTGGTTTGGCCCAAATGACCCCGTTTCTCTGCAAGACGCGCGGCAAGCAGGCGCAGCGGGTATTGTCACCGCCCTGCACCACATCCCAAACGGACAGGCGTGGGAATTGGCCGAAATTTTGAAGCGAAAAACAGCTATTGAAGCCGCTGGGCTTGCCTTCTCGGTTGTCGAGAGCATACCCGTACATGAAGACATCAAAAAACGAACGGGCCGCTACCGACATTGGCTCGAAAACTACAAAATCTCGCTCCGCAACCTCGGCGCAGCAGGCATCCCTACTGTGTGCTACAACTTTATGCCCGTGCTCGACTGGACGCGCACCAACCTTGCCTACCGCATTGAAGATGGCTCGGAGGCCCTGCGATTCGACATCGTAGAAATTGCCGCCTTCGACATTTTTATGTTGAAAAGAAAAAACGCTGACCACGACTACATGCCCGATGTGCTGTCAAATGCCGAAAAATGGATTGAACACGCTTCCGAAACTGACAAACAACGCCTCATACGCAATATCATCGCTGGGCTGCCCGGCTCAGAGGAGGCCTACACCGTTGACAATTTCCGCGACACGCTCGCCACTTACGAGGGCATCACCGCCGACGTGCTGCGCACACACTTGGTGGAATTTTTGCGCGACGTAGCACCCGTAGCCGAAGAAGCAGGTGTTCGATTGGCCATACACCCCGACGACCCACCCTTTCCGATATTTGGCCTTCCCCGCGTAGTCAGCACCGCCGCCGACGTGGAGGCCGTATATGCCGCCTACGATTCGCCATTCAATGGCCTGTGCTACTGTACGGGTTCGTTCGGGGCGCGAGCCGACAACTACAACTTGCCCGCCATGTTCCGCCAATTGGGGCACCGCGCCAACTTTCTGCACCTTCGCCAAGTACAACTCGAACCCGACGGCTCTTTCTACGAAGCCAACCATCTCGAAGGCAGTCACGACGTGTACCAAATCATGCTGGAAATCGTGCGCGAACAGCAGCGCCGCGAACACCCTATCCCGATGCGCCCCGACCATGGTCACCGGATGCTCGACGACCTCCGCAAAACAGGTGGCAATCCCGGCTACACCGCCATCGGGCGGCTGCGCGGGCTGGCCGAGTTGCGCGGATTGGAAATGGGCATCGCTCGAAGCCTTTTTGACAATAAAACATGAAAATCCAATCCTTTTTGCTGACTTTATTGCTGCTGGCACTTGCTTGCCATACCACTCGTTTCACGGTAAAAAATGCCGCTCGACAGGCTGCCCGTGCTTGGGAAACCCAGCCCCGCGACATCCTGCGAAACGTTCAGCCTCCCGTGTTCCCAGCACGCGATTTTCATGTCTTGCTTGAAACAAACGCGGATTCATGCGCAAAAAACTGCCGTGCGGCCATTCAGAACGCCATTGATGCCTGCCACGAAGGAGGAGGGGGGAGAGTGGTGTTGCCCGCTGGAAATTACCTGTCCGACGGGCCGCTTCAGCTGAAATCGAATGTCCGTTTACACTTGGACAGTGGCGCGATGCTGGTGTTCGACACGCTGCCCGGACAATACCTGCCGCTCGTGAAAGTACGCTGGGAAGGCACGGTATGCTGGAATTACTCGCCGCTCATATATGCCTTTCAGCAAAAAAACATCGCGCTCACGGGGGAGGGCTGCATCAACGGGCAATCGCTGTCCTATTGGAAACACTGGCGCGCCCTCCAAGAACCCGCCAAAAAACGCCTCCGCCAAATGGGCAACGACCTCGTACCCGAAAACGAACGCCGCTTCGGCGAAGGCTGGTGGTTGCGGCCCTCGCTCATCGAGTTCTACCAATGCGAGAATGTGCTGGTGGAAGGGTTGACGCTCGAACAAAGCCCGTTCTGGACGCTGCACCCCGTATTCTGCAAAAACGTGACCCTCCGCAGGCTGCGCATCACGGGGGGCTACTGGAACGACGACGGCATTGACCCCGACTCCTGCGAGGATGTACTGATAGAAGACTGCGACATCCGCACCTACGACGATGCCATTTCCATCAAAGCCGGGCGGGACCAAGACGCTTGGGGCCGCCCCGGTTCGCGCCGCATCCTCGTGCGCCGCTGTGCCCTGCGCTCCGAAAAAGCAAACGCATTATGCATCGGTTCTGAACTGTCGGGCGGCGTGGAGCAGGTTTTTGCGAAAAACTGCCACATCAGCCGCGCCCGCTACGGGCTGAATTTCAAGACCAACAACGATCGAGGAGGGTATGCGCGGCACATCTTCGTCCGCGACGTTCAGGCCGACACCTGCTGGGAGGGGCTGTTGTTTTTCCAGACCAACTACCACTCCTATCGTGGCGGGAATTTCCCTACCCAGTTCAGCGATTTTTTTCTGCAAAACATAGATTGTCATATGGTTGACTCGTCGGCAGTCCGCATGAACGGGCTGCCTGATGCGCCTATTCAGCGTGTTTTTTTGCAAAACGTGCGGGTGAAGCAGGCGGGCAAACCGGATGTGTTGGAGCAGGTGCGTGAGTTGGTGTTGGACTGAAAACGCTGGGCGAGCGCCCTGTGGCAAAGGCGCCCCAACCCCGTTCGGCACATTATGCCCTTGTCCCGAAAAATATCCGGTAGCATGCCCCAAGGCTCACCAGCCCTCTACCACGGTGAGCTGTTTCACAAAGTCGGGGTCCAATGTGACCCCCCATCCCGGTCCCAGCGGGATGGGCATTCGACCGTGCTCGACGCTAAGGTTGGGGGCGTACACTTTTTTCAGGTAATCGTTAGGCTGCCACTCCTGAAACCTCGGCATATTGGGCGTGATGGCGGCCAAGTGCAGCATCGGCGCGTGCAAATGCCCGACGTGGGGGCTGTGCGGCGCGATTTGCAACCCGTGTTCGGCAGCTGTGCGGGCCACGCGCAAGGCGCGAGCAAAGCCACCTGTGTACATTAGGTCGGGCTGCACGACATCAACGATGCGCTCGGCAATCATGCGCCGCCAGATGGGCATGGCGCTGTCCTGCTCGCCGCCGGCAATGCTGATTTTAAGGCGTTTGGTTGCTTGACGGGTCAGCTCGTATTCGCGGAAGGGGCAGGGCTCTTCCCATATTTCATACCCTTCGGCGTGCAAGCGGCGGCCGATGCGGAGGATGTCTTTCAGATTTTCGTAAGAACCGTTGGCATCAGCATAGAGCGTGAAATCGTCGCCCGCTATTTTTCGGAAGAGCGGGATGATGGCCTCCGTTCGGCCGGGCACAGGGTCGGGGGCCATGCGTCCGCCGATTTTTACTTTCATGGCCCGAACGCCCAGTTCGCGGGCTTTTTCAAGGGCTTTTTGGGCATACTCTTCCGGGGCGCTTTTCCGGTCAAAGGTGGTGTAGTAGGTTTCCACGTCGCGTCGAATCAAGGTGCCGTAGAGCTCGGCCACTGGTTTGCCTGCCAGTGTGCCGAGCAGGCCCAACGCTGCGATTTCGACATGTCCGATGCAGTTCCAAAGCGGCATGCCGCAGTATTTGTAGTTGCGCTCGTCGCGGTAGCAAGCTTCCACGAGTGCCTCTATGTTGCGCAGGTCTTTCCCGATGAAAAACGGTGCGACGAGACCGTTGAAGATGCCGCGCAGGTATTGGATGCGGCTGTTGGCGGGCATGGTGTAGGCCACGTCGTCGGTCACTATGCGAACAAACCAAGCGCGGTTTTCGTCCCAACCCTCTTTTTTGAGCAGTTCGATGCGGCGTGGCGCCACGGGGTTGGGCAGTATTTGACAAAAATCAATCAGCGGGGCGGGTGTTTTTTCTGCTGAAAAGATGAGCCATTCGGCCCGCATAATATCGGGCGCAGCCAGCGTGCCGGCCAAGAGCGTGGCAGTTTTTTTGAAGAAAGAGCGGCGAAACATGGGGGTTGTTAGTGTTTTTGGCAAAAAGACGCAAAAGTTGGTTCTTCGCCCTTAGTGACGGCGCAGCAAATCTTGAACTAAATTTTTTTCGTCGAAGACACGGCGTGCGGTTCGTTCCAGCTGTTCCGCTGTACGGGGAAGCAGTGTGTGGAGCGGCGTGCCGGGCGCGGCATCATCGTTGATGCCGAAAGCTGCGCGAAGTCCGGTTTTGGCTATCTGTGCAGCGTCTGCTTCCAATTTTCCGCAAAAAGCCAGCACCGGGATGCCGTGATGTTTGGCTCGGCGGCAAAGCTGATGAATCAGTTTGCCATTTGCTGTTTGGCCATCAATCGCACCTTCTCCTGTGAGTACCGCATCGGCCCAGGCTAGTTTTTGGTCAAAATCAAGCAGGTCCATCACGGTGTCGGCACCGGGTCGGAGTTCGGCACCCAAAAAAAGACGGGTGCCGTAGCCCATGCCACCAGCGGCACCGCTGCCGGGCAGGTCGGGTGCGAAGTCGTATCCATGTTGAGCAGCCACAGCTGCGAAGTGGCGCAGCCCGGCATCCAACTGCTCGATGGCGTCGTCGCTGGCACCTTTTTGGCGGGCGTAGGTGTGTGCCGCCCCGTTGGGGCCAAACAGGGGATTGGTCACGTCGCAAATGACCTGTATGCTGGCGGGGAAGGGTTGAGCTGGCGACACGATTCGTTCGATAGCAGAAAGGTTGGCCCCGATGGGTGCGAGCGACACGCCGTTTTTGTCCAAAAAACGCCAGCCGAGGGCAGCGGCCATACCTGTTCCGGCATCGTTGGTGGCGCTACCGCCGATGGCCAGCACCAGTTTTTGCACGCCGCGCTGCGCCGCATCCGCCATTTGCATGCCTGTGCCGAAAGTGGTTGTCAGCAGCGGATTGCGCTCTTGTGGGGTCAACAATTGCAGGCCAGCGGTGCGGGCCATTTCGACAAAAGCAGTGTGTCCATCTGCACCCAGCAGGTAAGAGGCCGTGAGAGGGCGGCGGAGCGGGTCGCAGGTCTGGATTTTGACGGTGGTGAGCTTTAAGTGCCCGGTCAGCACTTCGGCTGTGCCTTCACCGCCGTCGGCCAATGGGCAGCACACGATATGCGCGTGGGGCATCGCTGCCTGCACACCGCGTGCGAGCGCCTGACAAACGTCCGTCGCGGGAAGGGCATCCTTGAAGGAATCGGGCGCAATGAGTATTCGCATGGCAAGTTGCTCAACGATTTACTTTCCCGCCGGTATTGCCTGCCATCAAATCGCGCACCTCCACCTCGTCGCACAAGTTGAAGTCTCCCGCAACATAGTGTTTGAAAGCGGCAGCGGCAGTTGCAAACTCGACTATTTGCTGTGTGTCGTCGCTCATTTTTCGCAACCCGTGTATAAGGCCTGCCATGAAGGCGTCGCCGCTCCCGATGCGGTCGAGCATATCGGGCAAATCGTACGATTGGGACATTCTTAGTTGAAGGCCATCGTAGAGCAAGCCCTGATAAGTGTTGTGTGAGGCCGAGATGCCGTCGCGCCGTGTCATGGCGATAAAACGAAGGCGAGGGAAAGTTTTTCCCACCATTGCAAACAATGTATCGGGTGAAGTTTCTTTGGTGCTATTGATGCCTAAGCAAGTGAGAAAAGATTTTCGGTCGCCGAGCAACACATCGGCAAAGCCTACCAACTCGGGCATCACACTGGCTGGCGATGCGCCATATTTCCAAAGGCTTGCCCGATAGTTGAGGTCGCAAGAAACTTTCACATCAAGTTTCTTGGCTAACTCAAGTCCTTCCATCAAGGTTTGGGCGGCACCTTGCGACAGTGCGGGTGTGATGCCTGACCAATGAAGCCAATCAGCTTGCTCCAACGCGCTCTGCCAATCCAACATTCCGGGCTTTAGGTCTGCCATGCCACTGTGCGCACGGTCGTAGAGCACCTTCGAGGCTCTTCGCCCGATGCCCTGTTCCAAGAAGTAAATACCCAGACGTTCACCTCCGCGCTTGCAATGGCTGATGTCCACCCCTTGTTGAGCTAGCGCGCCCAGCGCAGCCTGCCCCAATTCGTTGTCAGGCACGCGGGTCAGAAAGGAGACCTGCTCGCCCCATTGGGCGAGAGATGCGGCCACGTTGGCTTCAGAGCCGCCATAGACGGCATCGAATAGGCGAGCTTGCACGAAACGGTAAGCGTTGGGTGGGGATAGTCGCAGCAGAATTTCCCCGAAACAAAGTATTCGCATGAATCAAAGATTGAAATACCGTTTGGCGTTTCGGTAACAGATGTCCTCCACGATGCCACCGAGCCAGTCTAATTCAGCGGGGAGCTCGCCATTGGCAACATCACGGCCAATAAGGTTGCACAAGATGCGACGGAAATACTCGTGGCGCGGAAATGACAAAAAACTTCGGCTATCGGTGAGCATGCCCACAAAACGGGCGAGCAGGCCGAGATTGCTCAGCGTGTTTAGTTGTTTTTCCATGCCGTCTTTTTGGTCGAGAAACCACCATGCGCTGCCCCACTGGATTTTACCGGGCACGGAGCCGTCGTTGAAGTTGCCGAGCATGGTGGCAAACACTTCATTGTCGCGAGGGTTGAGGTTGTATAATATGGTTTGTGGCAGGTTGCCTTCGTGGTCGAGGCGGTCGAGGAAACGAGCCAGATGCCGTGCCTGCTCGAAGTCGCCGATGCTGTCGAAGCCAGTATCGGGGCCGAGCGATTGCATCATTCTGGTATTATTGTTCCTGAGCGCTCCCAGGTGGAATTGTTGCGTCCAGCCGCGTTGGGAATAGCCGATACCAAGATGGAACAGGATGGCTGATTGGTAAATCTCGACTTCTTTGGGCGAGATGGGTTGGTTTTCGATTTTTTTCCTAAAAATTTCGTCAGCCGCTTTGTCGGTAAATTCGGCGGCATACACCCGTTCCAGACCGTGGTCGGAAAGCCGGCAACCAAGCGAGTCGAAAAAATCCATCCTGCGCTCGAGCGTTTCGAGCAAGTCGGAGAAGGAGCGAATCTCTATCCGGGCTGCTGCGCCAAGCCGCGCAATGTATTCCCCAAAACCATCTTTTTCGAGCAAAATCGCCCTGTCGGGGCGGAAGGTAGGGAGCAGTTTGGTGGCGGCATGTTGTTCGGCGAACATCAAATGGGCTGCGAGCTCGTCGGCGGGGTCGTCGGTGGTACACACGACTTCGACGTTCATCTTTTTCAAAATACCGCCTGCCGACAGATTGGGGGAATAGAGGGCGGCGTTGGCTTGCTCAAAAACATCGCTCGCCGAGGCAGGGCAGAGCAGCGCCTCTATGCCGAAATACCGACGCAGCTCGAGGTGCGTCCAATGGAACAACGGGTTGCGCACGGTGTAGGGCACTGTCTCTGCCCATTTTTCAAATTTTTCCCAATCCGAGGCCTTTCCAGTGATAAAATGTTCCGTCACGCCCTGTGTGCGCATCGCTCGCCACTTGTAGTGGTCGCCTTCGAGCCAGATTTCAGTGATGCTTCGGAATCGGCGGTCGCTGGCGATGTCTTCGGGCGAAAGGTGGCAATGGTAGTCAATGATGGGCTGCGGAGCGGCGTGTTCGTGGTATAGTTGCTCGGCGAATTCGTTGTCCAGCAAAAAGCTATCTCCCAGAAAAGGACGAGGTGGGGCATATTCGAGCGTGCCGTTGCGTTGCGACATGGTGTGATTTTGCATTTAGATAGAATGACGAAAATGAAATACTTTACCCTTAAAATCCGCAAGTTAGATGCTGTCGGGCACAAGGTTTTAAAATTGTCGCTGTTCCCAAAAAAACACAAGGATGTGCCAACTTGAAAGGTGTTTCAGGGTAAATACAGCGCCTACCCGTCTTTCCTCCAAAAAACAAACCGCGCCATGCGTTTTTTATCCGGTCTTGTCTTAGGCTGTCTCTGCCAATATGCCGTTGCTCAAAACCTTCACTTGCATAATGTGACCAATCGCCCAGCCACCCTGCTAGCGGGCAATTGGCACTACATCGTTGACCCTTACGAGACGGGCTTCCGCAACCATCGCAACTGGACGCCTTACGACGAAAAGGAGGCTGCTACCACCTCCTCAGCCGCACCCTATTACACTAATCGCAAACAGGTGAATCGCTGGGACCGCATCGAATACGACTTCGACCAATCGCCCACGCTCAATGTACCCGGCGACTGGAACCACCAGCGGCCCGAACTGCTCTACTATGAAGGTTCGATATGGTACAAAACCGATTTCAAATACAACCTGCCTGCCGGGCGAAGGCTCTTGCTTCACTTCGGTGCCGCAAACTATCGCGCCGATGTCTATCTCAACGGCAAAAAGGCCGGGATGCACGAAGGCGGCTACGACCCCTTCCATTTTGACGTGACCCAGCTGGTGCAAGCAGGCGACAACTTTCTCGTCGTGCGCGTGGACAACCGCCGCGAGCGCGACCGTGTGCCGGGCATGACTACTGATTGGTGGAACTACGGCGGCATCACTCGCGATGTGTCCTTGCTCGAAGTGCCCCAGACATTTATCTCGAATTTCTTTTTGCAAGCGGACAAGGCAAAACGCGGGCGTGCCACTGGCTGGGTACAACTCGATGGCCCCCAACTGTCCCAAAAAATAACCGTTTCCATCCCTGCGCTATCCGTCAGCCAAACCGTCGCCACCGATGCCAAAGGCCGCGCCTCACTCGATTTGGATATTTCGGCAAGCAAACGATGGTATCCTGAACGCCCCCAATTGTATGAAGTTGTTTTCAAGGCAGAAACCGACCAGACAAGCGACCGCATCGGCTTCCGTACCATCGAAACCAAAGGAAAAGACCTGATTTTGAACGGAAAGCCAATTTTTCTGCGTGGCATTTGTATGCACGAGGAAGTGCCGACCCGCATGGCTCGCGCCTTCTCCCGCGAAGATGCTCAACTGCTCCTCGGCTGGGCCAAAGAACTCAACTGCAACTTCGTGCGCTTGGCGCATTACCCACACAACGAACATACCGTGCGCCTAGCTGATGAAATAGGGCTGCTTGTGTGGGACGAGGTGCCAGTATATTGGGGCATCAACTACGAAAACTCCGCTACCTACGCGCAAGCTGAAAGCCAAATACGCGCCATGGTGGAAAGGGATAAAAACCGCGCGTCGGTCATCGTGTGGTCAGTTGCCAATGAAACACCCCGCGAAGACCCCCAACGTCTCGTATTTCTGAACAACATGGCGGCTGCGGTGCGCCAGATTGACAATACGCGCCTACTGAGCGCCGCCTTGGACCGCACCGAGGACAAAGCAACCAACCACATCCGCATCACCGACCCATTCGCGGCCACCTCCGATGTGGTAAGCACCAATGAGTACCTCGGCTGGTATGGCTCCACACCCGACCATTGCCGCGTCGTGACGTGGAACCTCGCGGAACACGACAAACCATTTTTGGTCAGCGAGTTTGGCGCAGATGCGCTGTTCAATCACCGAGGCGATAGCCTGACCATCTGGACAGAAGACTATCAAGAATGGCTTTATCGCGAGCAAATCGAGATGCTCAAAAAAATACCCTCATGGCGCGGCGTGACACCTTGGATTTTAGCCGATTTCAGGGCACCTCGGCGCAACCTTCCGGGTATTCAGGATGGCTGGAACCGCAAGGGCCTCATATCGAACAATGGCTACAAAAAACGGGCTTGGTATGTCTTAAAGGCGTTTTACGATGAATTGGAACAACAATGGGCGTACGAAATCGAGGATTAGGCACACCCCCCAGGGCAAACTATTTTGAGAATAAGGCATAGTGACAAACTACCCGGCCCTTCCCAATCTCCCCATCACATATTCCTTGTGACTCCGCCCAATCGGCAGCACACGCCCGGCGATTTCGACCTCTGCGGCGGAAAAGGATTCGATTTTGTCAACCGCCACCAAAAACGACCGATGGATGCGCAGGAAATGGTGGGGGCGCATCAGCTCTTCCAGCTCTCCGAGTTGATAATGCGTGTTGTAAGCCCGTGCTTTGGTCACGATGCTCACCGAATCCTTCAAACTTTCGATGAACAGGATTTCGTCCAAGTAGATTTTTACCGCGCGCTTGCTCACGGTGAAAAAATAGTAAGGTCGCACGGAATGTGCGGGCTTGGAGTGCGCCTGCACATCGGCAGGGGCGCGGTGGGGGAGCAGCAGTTTATTGGCCGCCTTGGTGAATCGAGAAAACTCTATGGGCTTCAGCAGATAGTCCGCCACTTGCAAATCGAAGCCCTGCACCGCAAATTCATGGTAGGCAGACGTGATGATGACTTTCGGCGGGTGAAGCAGCGTTTTCAAAAAATCCAAACCGCTGAGCTTGGGCAGGTTGATGTCGAGGAACACCACATCCACCGGATGCGCGCGCACCACTTCGAGTGCTTCGATGGCATCGTCGCAGACGTGTGTGAGCCGCAGAAAAGGTGTCTGAGCGATATATTCGGAAAGGATTTCGGAAGCCAGAGGTTCGTCCTCCACGATGATGCAACGCAATGGGTCGTTCATAGCCGTCAATGGTTGGTAGTTTTTTGATGTTTGCTTTGCGCGAAATGTACGAATTAAGAGTTGAAAACTTTTGGCGTTTGATATTCAATCTCTTATTCAGGCGGTAATTTGAAATCACCGCCTGAATGACACGCCCCTATTTCAACCCTTAGTCCGCATTAAACGCTAAAAAAGAAAACCGGAGCGAATGCCAAGTTGCATCGCGCCGGTTTTTTTATTTCAAAAATAGCCGTTTCGCTCCCAAATACGGCCAAACGACTATTTCAGAACCCCCAACGACTTGCCTACCTTGGCGAATGCGGCCACGGCCTTTTCCAAATGCTCCGGCTCGTGCGCGGCGGATAGTTGCACCCGGATACGGGCCTTGCCTTGCGGCACCACCGGGTAGAAAAAGCCTATGACGTAGATGCCTTCGTCTAGCAGTTTTTTGGCAAATTGTTGCGCCAACGGCGCCTCATAGAGCATCACAGGTGTGATGGGGTGCTCGCCCGGCACAATATCGAACCCCGCGGCGGTCATTGCGTTACGGAACCACTTCGTGTTGGCCTCCAACTTGTCGCGCAGCGCCGTGGAGCCGCTGAGCAATTCCATCACCTTGATGCTGCCTCCAACGATGGATGGCGCAACGGTGTTGGAAAACAGGTAGGGCCGAGAGCGCTGGCGCAGGATTTCCACAATTTCCTTTTTGGCCGAGGTGAAGCCGCCGCTCGCGCCGCCGAGTGCCTTGCCCAGTGTGCCAGTGATGATGTCAATGCGGCTCATCACGTTGCGGTATTCGTGGGTGCCGCGCCCGGTTTTGCCCAAAAAGCCCGTCGCGTGGCACTCGTCTATGCCCACCATCGCGTCGTATCGCTCCGCCAAGTCGCAAATTTTGTCCAATTGCGCGATGGTGCCGTCCATTGAAAAAGCGCCATCGGTGAAGATGAGTATGCGGCGGGCGTTGGCAGCCTTGGCTTCTTTCAGGCAATCCTCCAAAGCGTTCATGTCGTTGTGCTTGTAGCGAAAACGCTTGGCCTTGCACAACCGGATGCCATCAATGATGGAAGCGTGGTTGAGCTCGTCGCTGATGACCGCATCCTCCTCGCCCAAGAGCGGCTCGAAGAGGCCGCCGTTGGCATCGAAAGCAGCGGCGTAGAGGATGGTGTCTTCCATGCCGAGAAAATCGGCAAGCCGTTTCTCCAACTCTTTGTGAATGTCCTGTGTGCCGCAAATGAAACGGACGGAGGAAAGCCCATAGCCATGTGTGCGTATGGCTTCGATGGCTGCTTCGATAACCGCTGGATGACTGCTCAGGCCCAGGTAGTTGTTCGCACAAAAATTCAAGACGTGATGCTGTGCGGTGGTGTCAATGACCGGGCCCTGCGGCGATGTGATGATGCGTTCTTCCTTGTAAAGCCCTGCTTCGCGGATGCTTTGTATTTCGCGCTCGAGGGCAGGTTCGACGGTGGTGAACATGGTTGCTATCGGTTGTTTTTTTCAAATAAAAAATTCAAATTGGCGAGCAAAGGTAGGGTGGGGAGGTATGTATTTTTGAAAAAAAAGAAAGCGGAGCGGCTTTTCAAATTTTCAACAAACATCAAAAAACGCCAAATCAAATTTTTCATCCGCGCAACATTTACCCGCCCAACAGAATTATCTTTGTCGCCGAAAATGTGTCGCAACAGGAAACGACTCCGAAACCCACGTTTTCTCTCCTTTGCAGCTATGAACAGCACTTTCCAACTTAGCACCATCGAAGAAGCCATCGCCGACATCCGGGCGGGAAAAGTCATCATCGTGGTGGACGACGAAGACCGCGAAAACGAGGGCGACTTTATCTGCGCCGCCGAAACGGTGACTCCCGACCTTATCAACTTCATGGCCACGCACGGGCGCGGCCTCATATGCACACCCATCGAAGAAAAACGAGCCGACGAGCTTGGCCTCGACCTCATGGTGAACGCCAACACGGCCCTGCATGAGACGGCTTTTACGGTGTCCATTGACCTGATTGGGCATGGTTGCTCCACCGGCATCAGCGCCTACGACCGCGCCACGGGCATCCGTTGGCTCACCAACCCTATCGCCAAGCCCAGCGATTTTGCCCGCCCCGGCCATATTTTCCCTCTGCGAGCCAAGTCGGGGGGCGTGTTGCGCCGCACAGGGCACACGGAGGCCGCTGTGGATTTGGCACGGCTGGCTGGGCTGTACCCGGCAGGAGTGTTGGTGGAAATACTGAACCCCGACGGCTCCATGGCGCGTTTGCCCCAGTTGATGGACGTGGCAAAGCAGCACAACCTCAAAATCATCTCCATTGACGACCTCGTGGCTTATCGGATGCGCACGGAGCGTTTGGTGCGGCGCGAGTTCGAGACCCGCATGAAGACGATTTACGGGGACTTCGACGCGGTGGTTTTCACGGACGTGTCGAGCGGCGACACGCATTTGGTGTTGCAAAAAGGCGAGTGGGCGGCGGATGAGCCAGTGCTGGTGCGTGTCCATTCATGGTCGGAGACGGGGGGCATTCTTGGCAATCTATTGGCCGACTACGGCGCTCAGATTCAGCATGCGCTGCGAATAATCGAAAAAGAGGGCAAGGGGGCTTTTGTCTATTTGAGGCAGGCAGACAAGGCTGATTTGTTGGCGCGGCTTCGGGTTTACAAGCAACTGATGGACGATGGCGAGCCGGAGAAATTCGAGCTTCACACGAGCATGGGCAAAAAGGATTTCGGGGTGGGCGCTCAAATCCTACGCGACTTGAACGTGTCCAAAATTCGCCTGCTGACCAATCACCCCCGCCCCCGCACCGGATTCATCGGATATGGGTTGGAAATTGTGGAAAATATACAGTTGTAGGAGCCGTCACTTTGCCCACACCAACCGCCCTTCCTCGTCCCGCACCAATCGCCCTTCGTCAATTAAGTAGTCCACCACTTGCGCCACGGCCGCGTGGCGCTTCATGGCGAACGCTTGGAGGATTTCCTCAAAGGGGAGCGGTTCGTGAGTGAGCACATGCCGAATTTTTCGTTCGTAGGCCTCAAATATGTTTTCGCTGACCTCACTTTTGTTTCTGCCTGTGCACACATCGCAAATGCCGCAGGGTTTGCTGTTCTTTTCGGCAAAATAGGCGAGCAACTGTTGGCTGCGGCATCGGCGCGTCTCGGCGTAGCGGATGGCCTGCTCCACCCGTTCCTCGGCGCGTTGTTTCCGAAAGTTGAATTTGGCGAGGTCAATTGTTAGATTTTCCGCAGCCACGCGCTCGCGGGTAAAGATGAGTTGGGGCTTGTCTTTGCGCGGCTCATAAATCAGATAATTCTCTTGGTGGGCTTTTTGCAGCACCTGTCGAACGGTGTCGGGCGGCACTTTGGCATACTTGGACATGAAGGTCTCGCTGATGTCGGTGAACTGCGTATTGATGCCGGGATAGGCGCGAAGCAGCACTTTGATGACCGAGTCGCCGTGTTTGCTTCGCAACTGATAATCGTAAATCGCTTCGCGCGAGGCCGTCACCAACACGCGGGCGGGAGTGCCCGTCGCGTCGCTCAGCGCAATCCAGCCCTCTTGTTCGATGAGGCGCAACGCGGCATGAGTGGGGGCTTGGTCGAGTTGATAAGCCGCGCAAAAAATCTGCAAATCGAAATCAAAGGCCTCGCCCATGCCGGCCCCAATCGCCAACTGCGTGTAACTGCCCAATGCCTGATACACCCGGCGCACCTCCTCCATCGGCGGAAAAGCGGCTTGCAAATGATGGCGCAAGCCATCGGCATCATTATAGTCGTAGAGCAAGACCGCATACGATTTCAAGCCGTCGCGCCCGCCGCGCCCTGCCTCTTGAAAGTAGGCTTCCAGACTGTCGGGCAGGCTCAAATGAACGACCACTCGCACATCGGGCTTGTCAATGCCCATGCCGAAGGCATTGGTGCAGACGATGATGCGCGTCTTGCCCGCTATCCAAGCCTCTTGGCGGGCGTTGCGTTCTTCCGAAGTCAGGCCCGCGTGATAAAAGTCGGCGCTGAAGCCATTGTCCGTCAGCATTTTGGCGATTTCCTTTGTCTCGCCTCGGCTTCGCACATACACGATGCCGGTGCCCGGCACATTGCGCAGGATGTCGAGCAGTTTTTCCCGCTTTTTGCTTTCGTACAACACGGAGTAAGACAAATTGGAGCGGACGAAGCTTTGCCTAAAAACATCCTTTTCCCGAAAGGCTAATTTTTCCTGAATTTCCTCCAATACTTCGGAAGTCGCTGTCGCGGTGAGCGCGAGCACAGGTACATTGGGCAACAAAGGCCGCAAATCGGCAATCTGCAAGTACGGCGGGCGAAAGTCATAGCCCCATTGGCTGATGCAGTGCGCCTCGTCTACTGCCAGCAGGTTGACGTTCATGCGCTGGATACGGGCGAGGGCGAGGTCGGTTTTTAGTCGTTCGGGGCTGAGGTATAGGAGTTTGTACGCGCCGTTGCACGCATTTTCAAAAATAATATCAATCTCGCGGCTGCTCATGCCCGAAAAAATCGCCGCCGAAGGCACCCCCCGTTTCTGAAGGTTGTGTACTTGGTCTTTCATCAAGGCGATGAGCGGCGACACGACGAGGCAAATCCCCTCTTTGCACAGGGCTGGCACTTGATAACAAATTGATTTTCCACCACCTGTGGGCAGCAGCGCCAGCGTGTCGCGCCCGGCCAAAGCCGAGCGGATAATGTCTTCCTGCAATGGGCGGAAGGCCGGGTAGCCCCAGTATTGTTGAAGGATGGAAAGCGGCTCCTGATGCACGCGGCGAACTGTTTTCGGCAAAAATACAGGGCAGGCATGATTATTTTCCTATCTCGGTTCCCCTATGAAAGAGGGGGGAAAGAATGCGTCTCTTCTTGAGGGGCTGCACCCGATGTCCAAAACAATAAAACGGCGAAGCCCACGCATGGCTTCGCCGTTTTTTTCAAAAATGCCCCTAATGACTTCAGTTGCCCTTAATGACCCCTAATGACCCTTAATTACTCCGCAATCGCCTTTATTCCCGGCAGCTCCTTGCCTTCCAAAAACTCCAGCATGGCGCCGCCGCCGGTGCTGACGAAACTCACTTTTTTGGCGAGTTTGAGTTGATTTACCACCGCTGCCGCGATATTCAACTGCTTGAGACACCCGGTTGACGCTGCTTTTTGATTTTATGCCGATACCAAAGCAGGCTTTTTGGTCAATCCGAGACGCTCTTTGGCGAGTTGGAGCATCCATTCCCGCACCTCAGCGGCATCCATGGCGGCGACTTTTTCGTAAGGGAGGACGATGCGGTAATAGCGCCAGCCATCTTTTTTCCAACTGTAGTTTCTGCGCCAGTCGCCTTTGGTGCAGGCGAAAATGATGCCGACGTTTCCATCTACATCTTTGAGAAGCTGCCTGACATATTCATCGTCCAATTTGGGCGCGATGTCTTGCTCTACGATTCTGGCCGTTTTTAGCATAAAAGCGATTTTGACGCTAAAGTAATCTGTTTTTAATCGGTCCGCAAATTTCCCGGAGGTTTTGCCAGCCGTTGAGGGGGCGGGCGGACGAGGTTCTCCGGCAGCAGAGGGTATTGAAAAATTTTCCGCTTTTCTTCTTCCAAACATTCTTGCAAACTGCCGCGAAATTGAGGCAGATAGTCCAAGTCGTTTTGAATGAGAAAATCTTTATGGTACCTGCCGTCTTGTCCTTTTCGTGTCACACCGTATTTCCACACTTCACCAGCGTTGAGAAAAATTGTCGGAGCGGGGCATTTGAGACAAGGGTAAAATTTGGGCTGCTTTGCAATCAACGCATACTGCTCTGCTTCTTGCAATTCCTTCAACTCCTTTTGCATTTGCCTTTCCCGCTTCTTCGCCAAACGTGGTTCGCCGTCCTTCCACTCTACGACCTCGTCGAAAGTGAGTGCGGCAACCATGACCGCCGTCGCAGCCAGCAACCATACGAACACCGGCTTTCGTCGAGGTTCGGGTTTGATAAAAATCGGTTCTCGGTAGTCAGCGCCCATGTTATGGCACTTGGTTTAAAAAATGGCCCCTAATGACCTCAATCATCCCGCAATCGCCTTTATTCCCGGCAACTCCTTCCCTTCCAAAAACTCCAGCATGGCGCCGCCGCCAGTGCTGACGAAACTCACTTTTTTGGCGAGTTTGAGTTGGTTCACCGCCGCCACCGAGTCGCCGCCGCCCACCATCGTGAACGCGCCTTTTTTCGTAGCGGAGGCGCAGGCTTTCGCCACGACTTTCGTTCCGTTGGCGAAAGCGGGCATTTCAAAAACACCCATCGGGCCGTTCCAAATCACGGTTTTGCTTTTGCGAATGACCGAAGCAAACGACCGCGCCGCCGCCGGGCCGATGTCGAGGCCCATCCATCCGTCGGGGATTTGGTTGCTGGGGCAGACTTGCACGTTGGCATCGGCAGCAAATTTGTCGCCGCAGACCGAGTCTTTCGGCAGCAACACTTTCACACCCGCGTCTTTGGCTTTTTTCAAAAATTCTTTGGCGATTTTCAGTTTGTCGGCCTCCACGAGCGAGTTGCCGATGGCGCCTTTTTTCGCCATGAAGAAAGTGTAGGCCATCGCGCCGCCGATGAGAATGTTGTCAGCGTAGTCTAGGAATTTTTCGAGCAACAGGATTTTGTCGCTGACTTTGGAGCCGCCGGTGACGCAGGTGACGGGTTTGGCGGGGTTTTTCATGGCGCGGGTCGCGTTTTCGATTTCGCGCTCCATGAGGAAGCCGAAGGTCTTGCTGTTTTTGTCAAAAAAACGGGCAATGACGGCGGTGCTGGCGTGAGCGCGGTGAGCGGTGCCGAATGCGTCGTTCACATACACGTCGCCGAGCGCGGCGAGTTTTTTGGCAAATGCCTCGTCGCCTTTTTCCTCTTCGGCGTAGAAGCGGGTGTTTTCCAACAGCAGTACTTCGCCGGGCTTGAGGGCGGCGGCTTTTTTCACGGCCTGTTTGCCGATGCAGTCGTCGGCAAAATGGACTTTGGCTTTCAACTTTTTGCGCAGGTGTTTCACCAAATGTTGGAGGGTGAATTTCTGGCGGTTGATGCTGCCGTCGGCGTTCAGTTTTTCCAAAGGCCGACCGAGGTGCGACATCAGGATGGCCGAGCCGCCCTGCTCCAAAATGTGTTTGATGGTGGGCAGCGCCTCGCGGATGCGGGTGTCGTCGGTGATGCGGAATTCTTTGTCCAGCGGCACGTTGAAGTCCACGCGGACGAGGGCTTTTTTGTTTTTAAAATTGAGTTTCATTGTGTTGTGTCAAATAATAAACGGATTCACGGCGGTAAGTTTTCCTTCGTAGATGCGAAGGTGCTGCAAATCTTCTGAATAAAGCAAGTTGCAATCGGCTTCCAACGCGGAGGCTATGATGCGGCTGTCGTACACTTGGATAGTGTCTTTTTGAAAAATGTCGAAAGCCTTTTGAACGGTTTTTTCAGTGTCGAGAATGAGTGTACAGTTTCGGAGCAATCTGCGACCGTGCTTCAGAGCATCGGTCTTGCCGTAGCCGAACTTTTTAATGGCGACATTGATATTCTCGAAGACAACTTGCGGAGAGATGAATGGGCGATTCGAGAGGATTTCGAATGCTTTTTTTCGTTTTGCGGGCATATTGTCCAAGAGGTAGAGGAATATGTTGGAATCAACGAAGATTTTGTCAGCGTTCATTGGCTTCGTCTCGATTGAATTTAAAATTGCTCATGTCCACCTGAGGGAGGTCGGCGTATTCGCGCATCAAGGCCTCTATCTTTTCCTTATTCTTCTCACCCGATTCCCGCAGCAGTTTGCGGGTGTATTCCACCGCCTCTTCCGCCACTTGACTGTCGGTTTTTGCTGATTGAGCATATATTTTTTCTTCTTCCACTTCAATGGTGATTTTCACCTTGCGCCCTTGCGCGAAGGAGCGGATTTTCTCGATGATGGAGGCATCGAGTTCGGAAAGAGAAATGCTGAACGTCGCGGTCATTTTTCTTGAATTTTGGACAAAAATAAGACTTTTTAATCAACGACTTCACGCTGTTCAACCTTGACTGCCCTCTCATTTTCAAAAGTTATTTTCAACGTGTGGAATCTCCAGCCAAACCCTGCACTCGACCACCCCATGTCATATTGCCACACATTCGTCGTATCGCCCCAAGTCGGCCCACCAAGTATGCTCGCCACTTCTTCCTTTGTTTTCCCCTCCAACAACCTGCTTTTCATCAAATTCTCTTTCATCTCGTGTCTCGATTCCTTGTCCGAGAACCACTTTTCTTGACTAAAATCTCTTTTAGGAACGTAAGACCACGAAGCAATCATCGCAATGATAAGCCCGACGTAAATTATCGGAGTTACAATAATCGTTGCGCTCCAAACTGTCCATTTTCTTTGTTTTTCATTGCGAATGAATTTTCTAAAAAGCCATCGAAAGGAAAAGAAAACTGCCGCACCAATAAGAAAATTGATGACATAAACTTCAATTGATGGCAAGAGAAAGACAAGCATGACAAGAGGTTTTCAGAAACAACATTGGACGCGAACCCCAAAGTCCAGCGTCCAATGTCCAAAAGTCTAAAGTCTTGAAAGTCAAACCATCGCCGCCAGTTGTGCCAAACGCGCCGAGTAACCAGCCTCGTTGTCGTACCAGCCCACGATGCGGCAGGTGTTGCCGTTGGCTTGGGTCAGCGGCGCGTCGAAGATGACCGAGTGCGTGTTGCGCACGATGTCGCTCGACACGATAGGGTCGGTGCTGTATTCGAGGATGCCTTTGAGCGAGCTTTCGGCAGCGGCTTTGAAGGCCGCGTTGATTTCTTCTTTAGTCGCTGCTTTTTTGATGACGCACACGCAGTCGGTCACCGAGCCGGTGGCGACGGGCACGCGAAGCGAGTGCGCCTCGATTTTGCCTTTGAGGTGTGGTGCCACGAGGATGACTGCCTTGGCAGCACCGGTGCTGGTGGGCACGATATTTTGCGCAGCGGCGCGGGCGCGGCGCAGGTCTCGGTGCGGGCCGTCTTGTAGGTTTTGGTCGGCGGTGTAGGCGTGGATGGTGTTCATGAACAATTGCTCCACCCCGAAGGCCTTGTCGAGCACCATCACCATCGGCACGAGGCAGTTGGTGGTGCAGGAGGCGTTGGAGATGATGAGGTCGGTGTCTTTGATTTGGTCGGCGTTGGCGCCGATGACGAAGGTGGGCACATCGTCGGCTTTCGGCGGGGCGGAGAGGATGACACGCTTGGCGCCCGCTTGGAGGTGTAGCCCGGCTTTTTCTTTGTCGAGGAAAATGCCCGTACATTCGAGCACCACGTCCACGCCGAGGGTCTTCCAAGGGAGCTCGGCGGGGTTTTTCACGGCGAGGGCAGAGATTTTTTGCCCGTTCACGATGATGTATGCGTCATCGTCGGAGACTGATACCGTGCCTTCGAAGCGGCCGTGCATGGTGTCGTATTTCAAAAGGTGGGCGAGCGTGTCGTTGTCGGTGAGGTCGTTGATGGCGACGACTTCGACGTTGGGGTTTTTGAGGAGGTTGCGGAAAGTAAGGCGACCGATGCGGCCAAAGCCGTTGATGGCGATGCGTTTTTTTGCCATGATTGTTTTGAAAAAAGTTGTTCGTTGATAGTTGAACGTTGTTCGTTCTTGGTTAAAAAGCGGGGCAAAAGTAGGGGTTTCAAAATCAATCCCTCAAATTTCCCGGCGGTCGGCGGCCATGTTTTTTTCGAATGCCTGGATATGTTGCCGCTCTATTTCACGGGCCTGCCTTCTACCAGGTATTTCACGCAGCAAAATTTTGGCGTAAAACCGAGGAAACCCGGCAATGCGATTGAATAAGTCAACCTGTTCTCTTACTCTGTCTGAGAGGCCGTCTGCATCTATAACATTGTCGGTGATGCCGTATTTGTAGATGCTGTCGTCGTCGCCGTCTATAATGGCGTAGAGGTGGTGCAACTCTTCGTTTTGGTAGGAATTCCCGTGAAAACCCATGTTCCGAAAAGGCTATTTCCAACCTTCGCGGTTGCCATAAGTTTCGATGTTGAAGGCGGGAACATAGCGAAAGTGTTGGCCGGTCTTGCGCTGATAGGCGAGGCGAGCAATGCGCAAAAGAGCCTCAAAAGCCAAGTTTTTGGGCATCAATTCGGGGTTTTGCAGCACTTTTTCGTAAGCCTCCCGACCATTTGCCACCACACAGCAACGGGCGTAAAGAAATTCGTCGGTGGAGAAAAAAGAGTTGTTGCCATCCGTTTCAACATAGGCATTTTCACCTGTGTTCTCCGCGTGGGCGCGCGAGTCGAGGCGGTGCAATTTTTCGGAAAGAATGTCTTGAAACTCGTAAATGTGGCGCAGAGGGTGTTTAGAGAGTGCTTCCACGACGGGTTCAATCACCGCATTGCTATCCCCTTCTTTCGACCAATCGAGCAATTCCATGAGCGACCAAAACTGCTTTTCGCTCAACCCTCCGGATTGGGGTGAGACACTCACCTTGATTTCCAAAGAGGCGTGGGGGTATTTTTCCCGCAGGCTTTCCACAAAATGTTCGTCCAATGTGTCAGTTGAAAGCCGGTAAATTTCTTGCTCTCCCATAGGATGAAGTTTTGCCACAAAAATAGGTTTTTTTGACAAGAAGCCGCACTACGTTTCGGCAATCGCCCCTGCGCTCCGCCGCAAGCGATACCCCTCCTCGCCAGCCACCAAGCCCAAAAAACGATTCAAGGCCAGCCATTTGGCTTCATCCAGTTCGTAACTGATGTTTTCCCGAAAATACTTTTCCACGTCGAAGCCATCGGGCATGGTGGGCAGGATTTTGGTCAATTGGGGAATGTGGTCGAGGCCGATTTGCAAGGCTGCGTTGAAGCGAGCGAGCAGGTCGGGATGCAAGGGTCTCACGCTCACCCAAGCCGCAAAGACGAAGGGCAACCCCGTCCAGTCCGTCCATGCTTCGCCGAGGTCATACACGAATGGGAAGCGTTCGTGCTGCCCGATGGCACGGTCGCCGATGATGAGGCCTGCCGTGTCGCCGCCGATTTTTTCCTCATAACCCGCTGTCGCTGCGAGAAATTCGGGTTGGATGTTCCAATATTTTTCACACAAAATCCGCGTCAAAGCCACCGACGTGCGCGAGTGAAAATCGAGATAAATCCGCTTGATTTCGGAAAGTGGTTTTTCGGAAAAAACACACACCGTCTTCACCGTGCCGACCGAGCCGATGCAGTAGTCGGACACGAGATGCGCTTCGGGCAATTCGGGAATAATGGCGACCGGCGTGAGCACTACGTCCGCTTCGCCCGTGAGCAGTTTTTGCGCACACACGGAGGGAATATCGAGGCTCAAATCAATTTCGCCCGCCAAATCGCTGCGGAAAAGGCCGTAGATGAAGGGTTTGGTGTTGAGGTATGAGACGGCTGAAAGGCGCATTATTCGTTGTTGGTTGCTGGTTGTTTGTTGTTCGTTCTCACGCAGATTTTTGTCATCCGCCGCAAGGCGGATCTGTCCGCGTCACGGTGCAATTTACGGTTGGTTTGCGCGCTATTTTTCCGTCGTAGAGTGCGGATTTTTATACCTTGATTCGCTAGGATTTGTTAGATGAACATGATTGATATTCTTGATTTTTAGCAGATTGCGATTGCAGCCATGCCCAAAACCTAACGGCGCGAAGTGTACAAAATGACAAACCAAGCAAGACGCAGATTCGACAATCCCGATTTTTTCGGGATTGTCAAATCTCTACTTCCGCTAAATGCCTCGTATCATTTTCCACTTCAAACACATACTCATCGTTCCGGCAATGAATTACATACAGCCCCGTGTTTGCGTGCGACACACCCTCCATGGCGGCAGGGCCAAGGCCTTTGAGCATGGCAACAAAGCAGCGCATGGTGCGGCCGTGCGTGGCAATGAGGATACGTTTTTCCGAGCGGGTTTTGAGCCATTCGAGGAAGCGCTCTACCCTTTGCATAAGTTGGCGGGCGGACTCGCCATTGGGCAATGAGGCATCCAAATTGCCCTGTTTCCAATGTTCGAGGGTTGCTCGGAAATCGGCAATGCGCTCCGGGGTGCTGGGTTTGCCCTCGTGGTCGCCCCAACTGATTTCGTTGAGGTCGGAGGTTTGAATCCACGGGATTTCTTTTTCCAAAAAATGGCGTACGGTCTGATGGGTGCGCCGCAGTTTGGAGGTGACGATGAGTTGAAAATCAACTTCCTGATACGTCTCAAAAAAAGTGCGGGCTTGTTCTCGACCCGTCTCGTTCAGGTCGGTGTCCACACCGCTGCCTTGCACGATGCCGAGGCGGTTGAAGTCGGTTTCGCCGTGGCGAAGGATGTAAAGAGTCATTAATAAAGTCATTAAAGGTTATTCGAGGGTCATTTGGAGAGTCATTAAAAGTCATTAAGGGTCATTTGGAGAGTCATTAAAAGTCATTAAGGGTTATTAGGGGGCATTGGGGGTTATTAAGAGTCATTAGGGGTCATTAGGGGTCATTAGGGGTTATTAGGGGTCATTAGGGTCATTAGGGGTCATTAGGGGTCATTAGGGGTTATTAGGGGTCATTAAGGGTCATTGAAAAAGTCATTCGGAGGGTTATTCGAGGGTCATTGAAAAAGTCATTCGGAGGGTTATTCGAGGGTCATTGAAAAAGTCATTCGGAGGGTTATTCGAGGGTCATTGAAAAAGTCATTCGGAGGGTTATTCGAGGGTCATTGAAAAAGTTATTCGGAGGGTTATTGAAAAATAGGGAAAATGACCCCTAATGACCCCTAATGACCCCTAATGACTCTTAATAACCCCCAATGACCCCTAATGACCCCTAATTACTCCCAATTACCGGCAACTCGATATACCCCCGATAAGCTTTGTCTTCCTCAAATTCCACGTCGGTGAAATCTTGGAGCACATTATACAAGGTGTCGCGCTCGATGGGGCGGCGGCCCACGCGGCGAATCATGTCCACGAGTTGCTGGGTGGAGAGGGCGGGGTGTTGTTCTTCGGAGCCGGCCATGGAGTAAATTTTCGTCGTGTCGTCAATGGTGCCGTCGAGGTCGTCCACGCCGAAAGCGAGGGCGAGTTGCGCGGTGGTGCGGCCAATCATGGGCCAATAGGTTTTGATGTGGTCGAAATTGTCGAGGTAGATGCGGCTGATGGCGTAGTTGCGCAGGTCTTCCACCGTCGTGCTTTCGGCGATGTGGCTCATTTGGTTGTCCTGATTGCGGAATTTGAGGGGGATGAAGGTCTGGAAACCGCCCGTTTTGTCTTGCAATTGGCGCAGCCGTTCGAGGTGGTCAACGCGGTGGTGCCACTGCTCGATGTGGCCGTAGAGCATGGTCGCGTTGGAGCGCATGCCGAGTTGGTGCCAGATTTCGTGGATGCGGAGCCATTGGTCGGCATCGCATTTGTCGGCGGCGATTTGCTCGCGGATTTCAGGGTGAAAAATCTCCGCGCCACCGCCGGGCATACTGTCCACGCCCGCGTCTTTGATGAGCTTCATGCCTTCTTCGTAACTGATTTTCGCCTTTTTGAAAATGTAGTGGTACTCCACCGGCGTGAGTGCTTTGACGTGGAGTTCGGGGCGGTGTTGTTTTATTTTTTGAAAAAATTCGAGGTAAAACGGCAAATCATATTGCGGCAAAACGCCCCCGACGATGTGCACTTCCGTCACGGGTTGGCCGTCGTAATTGCGGACGATGTCGAGCATTTCGTCCATCGAAAAAGCCCAGGCGTTCGGGTCGTTGCGCTGCTTGATGAGGCGCGAGTAGGAGCAGAACTTGCAGTCATAGACGCACAAATTTGTCGGCTCGATGTGGAAGTTGCGGTTGAAGAAAGTATTGTCGCCGTTTTTCTTTTCCCGAATAAAATTGGCGAGCGCGCCGACGTAGGGGAGGTCGCCATGCTCGAACAAAAAAACACCTTCGTCAAAGTCAATGCGTTGATTATCGGCGACTTTTTGGGCGATGTGGCGATGAGCGGCGCTGAGGTTTGAGTCGTTCAGAAGGAGGTCTAATTGTTCGATTCCGCGCATTTGCTTGTTTATTTTTCGACAAAAACCCCCGCAAGCGGGGCATTGTTCAGTATTTTCATTTTTTTTTGAAAGCATACCTTGATTCGCTAGGATTTGTTAGATGCACATGACTGATGTTCTTGATTTTTAGCAGATTGCGATTGCAGCCATGCCCAAAACCTAACGGCGCGAAGTGTAGCAATCAAATACTATACTTGTTGCGGTGGAGGGCTTTGAGTGAAGGGCAAGCCCTTAAAGCAGGTTCTGACAAGGTGGTTTTGAACGAACGGTGTTCGCAATCCTTTGAAAATCATACAAATCAATCAAGGGCATCTCTGCCTTGCCAACGGGCAGATTCAAATCCTCTTTAATCTGGGTATATCTCACAGGCACAAAGTAAGTCAAAATATCCAACCGTTCTGAAAAAAAGCTCCGCCATCACTTGCCCCTTCCGCCACACGAGCTACCTTGCAGCCACAAACCAACCCCCGCTGCTCATGGCACACCCTATCCGCCACAGCGTGCGGAACACCGAGGCTGCCATGCTGGACGAGATGGGCGCTCCTGCCAACCGGGGGCGCGTCGGGGATGCCCTGCAAAGCGCCCGCTCCCGCCTTTTTTCCACGGCACGGCGCTCCGTAGAGACAGAGCGGGCGGCTCCGCCTGCCGGGCTTGATTTTCACAACCTGAATCGCCACAACCTAAAACCACCACACACACACCTGCAACAACGACAAAAACAGATATGAAAAGCAAACTGCTGAACGCGACATTGGTGCTCACTTCTTTGTTCGGTTATTTGGAATGGGGAAAAGACAATAGCACCTTTCTGTTCCAGGGCGAGTATGAGATTTTGACCAAACTTTTCAACGACCCGCAATCCGTTATTCATCCCTTTATCCTGCTCCCACTTTTCGGGCAATTGCTGCTTTTGACAACACTGTTTCAAAAGAAACCCAACAAGACACTCACTTATGTGGGCATGGGCTGCATTGGCCTGCTGTTGGGGTTTATGTTCGTTATCGGGATATTGGGACGGAATTACAAGATATTGATTTCCACCTTGCCGTTCATAGCGACGGCCATTGTCGTCATTCGCAATTTCCGCAATGGCACATAATCGAATGGGTTGATTGAAAAGAGAGGCAGTTTTTACTCGTTTTTTATCATGGGTTTGTTGGCACTTAGCTGCCTCACGTTCAATTTTGCCTTATTCTTTCATTCAACTCATATTCCCTCATGCCAGCTCCAATCGTACCTGCCGCCCCGCCTCGCCTGACCGCAGCCGAGCTGTTTCAAAGACTTCAAGCCCGAGGGCTACACATCGAAAGGGAGCGTTTCCCGTTTTTCGTGGTGGGCATAAGAGGCTACTACAAAAGAACGATGGGCGACCCCGCTCAAAATGACAGGGGTATCTACGACGATGCTATTTTTCTCGTCTCTCCGACCGATTTCATCTCTTACAATGCCAACACTGACCCCAAAACCGTGCGCAAGGGCAGGGGGAAGGGCAGTGAAAAAGGCATGGCCCGCCTGAAGGCAGGGATTTATTTTGTGCATAAATTCGACAGGCACAATGGAAGATACGAGGCGCTTTGCCAGCGGCTCGGGCCCGTCACCGTCATCCGTGATGGCATTGAAGGTGACTACGAACATACAGGGAATTTTGGCATCAACATCCACCGGGGGGCATTGACGGAGACGGGCAGCGTGGGCTGTCAGACCATATACCCCACCCAATGGGATAGTTTTATCCGAACCGCAAAGATGCTCGCGCAGCGGTATTATCCCGACACTTGGCAAGAAGGCCCGATTCCGTATATCTTGATGGAGGAGTGATGATTTGCCCGCTAAAAGTCAATGAGTTCGATGTCGAAGATGAGCACTGTGTTGGGTGGGATGGGTCCTAGTCCACTGGGCCCATAAGCGAGATAGGAGGGCAACAAAAAGGTGCCTTTCCCGCCTTTTTGCAGGAGTGGGATAGCCTCTTGCCAGCCAGTGATGAGATTGGACAGAGGGAAAGTGGAGGTGTTCTCGTCGAACACGCCGCCATTCGTGAAATAGCCCTTGTACTTGACTTTCACGTTCGATTGAAGGGTGGGGTGCCCACCCGTGCCTGCTTCGGTGATGATGTGGTGAAGCCCGGAGGGGGTGGCCGTTGCGGTCAGGTTTTTGTCGGCCAGGTACTGCTGTATGATTCTTATGTCCTCCTGCAATTGTTCTTCTGGGGTGAGGGTTTTGTCCTTGTTGCAGGAGAAAAAGATGAATCCAACAAGAGCTAGCAAAAAAGTGAAGTAGCGCATTTGTGTAATTTTTTTGGGCAAATATATACTTGGTTCGCTAGGGTTTGTTAGATGAACATGATTGATGTTCTTGATTTTTAGCAGATTGCGATTGCAGCCATGCCCAAAACCTAACGGCGCGAAGTATAACAAGTTCGGTGAAGCACTGGCCAAAACGTGTTGGGGTGTGGCTGCCGTCCAAACCAATTTTTTCGGGCTTTTACGCAAAAGACTTCGGGCGCTTCGCCAAACAGCCGAGCGCCCGAAAAATGTCGCAATGACCCTTAATGACCTTAATGACCCTTAATGCCAGATAACTACGGCTTTGCCTTTTTGCTCACCACTTTTCCATCGGCATCAATCTGGATGACTTCGAGGCCGAGTTGTTGGAGGCCGGGCATCGTTTTTTCTGCGTCGGCGGCCATGAACCAGCCGAGGTTGTTGGGCTGCACGATGGCCTTCGCCACGGCTTGCACATCTTTCAAGGTCAGAGCCTGCACTTTGCTGCTGTATTTTTGCCAGTAGTCGTCGGCAAGGCCGTATTTCACCAAGTTGCGGGCGCTGGCATTGACGGCGTTGTTGGTCTCCCACATTCCCGCCATGCCGAGCACGGTGTTTTGCTTGGTCTTGTCGAATTCAGCCTGCGTCATCTGTTTGTCGCCGACAAAGGCATTGACCTCTTTGATGATTTCCTGCACACTTTCTTTGGTCTTGTCGGTCTGAACGGGTGCGAACACGAGGTATGGGCGTTGGCCGCGTGTGTTTTGCACGAAAGCGCCCGCGCCATAAGCCCAATGCTTGTCTTCGCGGAGGTTCATGTTGATGCGGCTTGTGAAGTCGCCTCCGAGCACATTGTTCATCTGCTCGATGGCTGCTTCATCCATCTGCCCGTAAGGCTTGGTGAGGTAGCCCGCCACTATCATGCTCTGCTGGCTTTCGGGGCGGTCAATCAAGTAGATTTTGTTGGCGCTGGCGGCAGGTTTCACTTCCGGGATGACCTTTTTGGGGGCATCGCCTTTTTGCCAAACACCAAAACGTTTTTCCAATTTTTCCACCAGTTCGGGCATGGTGATGTCGCCCGTGACGACGATGGTGGCGTTGTTGGGTTTGAGCCAGCGTTGATAGAAGCCCCGCACCTCGTCGAGCGTGAGCGATTTCACCGCATCTTCTTGGCCGGTGCCGGTCATGGGCATTCCGTAGGGGTGGTCTTTGCCGTAGAGCAGTTCGGGCATGACGCGCATGACCATGCCTTGCGGGCTTTTTTTCTCGTTGGCAATCTGGCTCAACTGTTGGTCGCGCAGGCGGGTGAAGTCGGCCTCCGGGAAGGAGGGGTTCAGCACTACGTCGGCCATGAGGTCGAGGCTGGGGTCGAGGCTTTGTTTGAGCGCGTTGAGGTTGACGTAGGAATGGTCGAGGTCGCTAAACGTGTTGATGCTTGCGCCAAGGAGTTGAAGCCGCTCGTTGATTTGCAGGGAGGTGAGCGACTTGGTGCCTTCGTCGAGCATATTCATGGCGAGTGCGGCGAGGCCGGGTTTGCCGCCAAATTTGTCGCTGCAATAGCCTGCGTCGAACATCATGCTGGCCACCACGGTGGGGCTTTCGGTGCGGCGCGTGAGCACCACTTTCATGCCGTTTTTGAGGGTGGCACGCTGGATGTCGGGGAAACGCGCGTTGACCTCTTTGCTGACCTCGGGTATCTTCGAGCGGTCAACGTCGGTACCGGTGACGCTGTATTCGGGGAAGGGGCTGCATATCAGGGTGAAGCGGCCTTCGCTCAGCCATTTTTTGGCGGCGGCGTGCACTTCTTTGGTAGTGGCTTCGTGATACCAGCGGAGCAGTTTTTTGTAATAATCGGGGCTGCCGCCATACACCTCGTGTTGGGCGAGGATGTCGCTTTTGCCGCCGAATCCGCCGATGCGCTCCAGCCCTTTAAGGTAGTTGGCGAAATAGGCGGCTTTCACGCGCTTGAGTTCCTCTTCCGTGGGGCCGTTTTTCAAAAACTCGTCAAGGATTTCGCTGATGGTGGCTTCCACCTCTTCCACCGACTTGCCTTTTTTCACGTTGGCTTGCAGATAGACGTTGCCCGCGATTTCGCCGGGGCCGGCAAATGCCCACGCGGAGGTGGCGATTTGTTTTTCGTAAATCAATTTTTTGAACAAACGGCTGTTTTTGCCGCTGGAAAGCACTTGCGCGGCAAGGTCGAGCAACACGGATTCGCGGTTGCCCCATTCGGGGGTGTTCCATACCATCGTGACTTGTTGCTCTGGCACGCGGTCTTGGTATTCGGCGCGGGTGTTGTCGGTGCGGCGCGCATAGTTGATGCCGGGGCGCGACACGGTGGGGCCTGCGGGGATATTGCCGAAGTACCTCAGCACCTTTTCGTAAGCGGCGTCGGGCGTGATATCGCCTGCGATGACGATGACGGCATTGGCAGCGCCGTAGTAAGCCTTGAACCACTCGTGCACATCGTCAAGGCTGGCGGCATCGAGGTCGGCCATTTCGCCGATGACGGTGTGGCCGTAGGGGTGGTGCGGGGGGTACATTTCTTTTTGGATGATGTCCCAGCCTTTGGCGTAGGGCTGATTTTCGCCTTGGCGCTTTTCGTTTTGCACCACGCCGCGTTGCTCGTCGAGTTTGGCTTGGTCAATGGCGCCGAGCAGATGACCCATGCGGTCGCTTTCGAGCCAGAGCACTTGGTCGAGCGCGCCGACAGGGACGTTTTGGAAATAGTTGGTGCGGTCTTCGTTGGTGGTGCCGTTGAGGTCGGTGGCACCGATGGCTTCGAGGGCTTGGAAATAGTCGGTGTTGAAGTTTTCGGAACCGTTGAACATGAGGTGCTCGAAGAGGTGGGCGAAGCCTGATTTGCCGGGTTTTTCATTTTTGGAGCCGACGTGGTACCACACGTTGACGGCCACGATGGGTGCTTTGTGGTCTTCGTGCACGATGAGGCGCAAGCCATTGGGCAGCGTGAATTTTTTGTAGGGAATATCAATCGAACTGGGGTCGTAGGTGGGGTAGTCTTGGGCGAGCAGGGAGAGCGGGGAGAGCGCAAGCCCCCCGAGCAATAGTAGGGCTACAAGAAGGAATCGTTTCATAATATCCTGTGTCAGTTTGGTAAAACAATGTTTGAGACAATCGTTGCGCCGAAAAGCGCGTGCGAAATTGCGAACCGTCGGCGGCAGCGATTAAAACTTTGGATGAACGATAGCATTGGAGGGGCGAATGGGGGAAATGAGGCCGTTCCTCTCCGAGAAAAGGGGAATTTTCTCGGTGGGCTTTCTCAGATTCGGTTTTTTTGGGCAGTCTCAGAGGGCAGTTGATAATTTGGTTTGAGGGCTTTTGGATATGGTTTTTCAAAATAAAAATCAAGTTTGTTAAAGAAATCAAGCTTGTGTTTTTCAAGAAAAAATCGAGGCAGGCAACCCTTTCGTCGAATCATGTTTCA
The DNA here is from genome assembly GCA_026129545.1 of Saprospiraceae bacterium. Lineage (NCBI taxonomy): Bacteria > Pseudomonadati > Bacteroidota > Saprospiria > Saprospirales > Saprospiraceae > Saprospiraceae bacterium. Next base: position 337,171 of record JAHCHX010000002.1, on the reverse strand, counting down.
TCAAACGAGTATTTGAGGGAGGTTTGCGGAACAAAATTTTTTCGCGTCTGTTAACCCCGCGCCGCGCCCATCGTCTTTTGAAAAAACAATGCTTTCGCAAAACAAATAAACATGAAACACTTCCTTTTACCCGCCGTGGCGCGCCCCCTCCGTCATTTGACTCGGCTGGCTGGCTCCTTCATCCTATTATTGTCGCCCTTTTATCTTTTTTCCCAAAACACTGCCACGGTGAACGGCACGCTCCGCGACGCGCAGAACGGCGAGACGCTCATCGGAGCGACGGTGGAGGCCATTGGGCTTGGCAAGGGCAATGTGAGCAACGAGTATGGTTTTTTCTCCTTTTCGTTGCCTGAAGGGCAGGATTCGGTCACGCTGCGATTCAGCTATATCGGCTACGAGTCGGCGTTTCGAAGAATAAAGCCCGTCGGCACCATCCGACTCAACGTGTCGCTACGCCCCGAATCGGCTGTCATCGAGGAGGTGGTCATCAAGGCCAATGCGTTGGAGGAAAAGATGAAGAGCACTGAAATGTCGGTGACGACCATCGGCACCCGCGAGGCCAAGGCGCTGCCGGCGCTGCTCGGCGAGGTGGACCTCATCAAAATACTGCAACTCAAACCCGGCATCACGGCGGGGTCGGAGGGCACGACGGGCATCTTCGTGCGCGGCGGCGGCGCCGACCAGAACCTCATCGTGCTCGATGAGGCCATCGTGTACAACCCCAACCACCTGTTCGGATTTTTCAGCACGTTCAACTCGGACGCGGTGAAGGACTTGAAGGCTTATAAGGGCGGGTTCCCGGCGCAATACGGGGGCCGACTGTCGTCGGTCATTGACGTGCGGATGAAAGAGGGGAACAACCAAAAATTCAGCGGCGCGGGGGGCTTGGGATTGATTTCGAGCCGCCTGACGCTGGAGGGGCCGATTCAGCGAGACAAATCATCGTTCATCGTGAGCGGGCGGCGGACTTACGCGGACATCATCACCCGCGCCATCAACAAGGCCAACGAGGACAACCCGGATTACAACCAAATCCCTGACTACTATTTCTACGATTTGAACACAAAGGTCAATTTCACGCTCTCGGAAAAAGACCGCCTTTATTTGAGCGGCTATTTCGGGCGCGATGTGTTCAAGTTTAAAGACGCGAGCTTCAATTTCCTTTTTGACTGGGGCAACACCACTGGCACGGCGCGTTGGAACCACGTTTTCGGCCCGCGCTTGTTTTCCAACACCACGTTCACCTTCTCTGACTACCGCTACCGCATTCGCAACATCTTGCAGGGGTTTTCATTTCGACTTGGCTCCAATGTGAAGGATGCCAACACGAAAGTTGACTTTTACTACCAACCCAACAACCAGCACACGGTGCGCTTCGGCGCGAACGTCACTTACCACGATTTTATCGTGGCGCGCCTCAAAGCAGGTAGCGACGATGGTCAGGTGAATTTTGAGAGCGGACAGAATTTCGACGGCTTGGAATACGGCCTCTATGCCAACGACGAATGGGCTGTGACCGACCGACTAAAACTTAGCTACGGGTTGCGAGTGTCCGCTTGGCAAAACAACCCTGCGTTCTATGCGAACTTGGAGCCGCGTTTGGCTGCCAATTTCGCCGTGACGGACCGTTGGGCAGTGAAAGGCTCTTACTCTCGCATGAGCCAATACGTCCACCTGCTTGCCAGCAGTGGCCTTTCCTTGCCGACCGACATCTGGTATCCGAGCACGCGGGGCATCAAGCCGGAGCTAAGCGACCAAATAGCCATTGGCACCTCGTACCTATTCAATGACAATTTGCTCATCACTTGGGAGGCATGGTACAAATGGTTGCGCAACCAAGTGGATTTCATTGACGGCGCCGAATTGTTTGGCAACAACGACCTCGAAAACGAGCTCACCGTGGGGCGTGGGTTCGCATACAGCCCACTCGAACTCGAAATCGAGAAAAAAGAGGGGCGGCTCACTGGCTGGATTGGCTACACACTGGCATGGGTGCGTCGCGGCAGATTCCCGGACATCAACAATGGCAACTTTTTCCCGCCGCGCTTCGACACGCGCCACAACCTGAGCATCGTGGGGCTGTGGGCCATCAACAAACGCTGGCAAATCACCGCCACATGGGTCTATACCTCCGGCTACACGGCTTGGCTCCCGTCGGGACGGTTCACTTTCCAAGACATACCCGGCGCACCCTTGCAACCTTTGGTGCCCGTCTATGGCGACCGCAACACTTATCGCTACCCAGCCTATATGCGTGCCGACCTCGGCGTGGTGTGGAAATGGTGGACCCGCCGCATGGAAAACGACCTGACCTTAAGCGTGTACAACGCCACCGACCGCCGCAACCCTTATTTCATTTTTATTGACTTCGAATCGGTGGCAACGCCCATCGGCGACGCGCCCACGCGGATTTTTGCCAATCAAGTGTCGCTGTTCCCGATTTTGCCTTCTCTAACTTGGAACTTCAAATTTTAAGAACGATGAAAATCAGAATTTTGAAAAACATATTCCCCTTCGCGGTGCTGCTCCTCGTCGCCGCTTGCAACCTTTCAAAAGAGGTGGACATCGAATTGCCCGACTACGAAAGCCAACCAGTGGTGGAGTGCTACCTCGAACCCGGCAAACCCTTCCGCCTGCTGCTGACGCGGAGCTTTGGCTTTTTCGACCCTTTCGGCCTCGACTCCAATTTTTTTCAAAATGTGCTGATTCAAGGGGCTGTGGTCACGATTAGCTACAACAACCAAACCGACACGCTCTACAACACATTTTCTCTTGACCCCAGCCCACTCAAACTTTTCAACTACACGGGGCAGAACATCGTGCCTGCCACTGTCGGCGTGGAATACACGCTGAACATCGTGCTGCCAGACAACGGCGGAACCATCACGGGGCGCACCCCCATGTTGTCTCTGGTGCCGATTGACAGCAACGTGGTGGAGTTCCTGCCCCCCGCCGACACGATTGCCCGCATCCTGACATATGTGACGGACGACCCCAACACCGAAAACTATTACCGCCGCATCATCAACTATTACTCGCTCGATAGTGTGCCGGAGCAGGACTTTATCGCTTCCGACCGCTTCCTGACCACCCCTGTGCTGGCCTTCGGCACGGGATATACGCTCGGCGAGGGCGACACGGTGTACAACACGGTGTGCCACATCACACGGGACTACTACAATTTTATCGAAAGCGTGCAACTGGCGATTTTTGGCAACATCAATCCGTTCGCGCAACCTTCGCCCATCAAAAGCAACGTGACTGGCACCGCCAACCCCTTGGGCATATTTACTTGCCTCGTCTATGATAGGGACACGACCGTGATAGTGAAGTGAAAATGGTGTGCTAATTTGATACTCCCGATATTTCGGGATAGGTCGCGCTAATTGTCAATGAGATGCCAGCCATTCTCGGTTTGTAAAGAGGTGTCATCTTTTGAGGAACGAAAAAGGTGACATCTCGGCCTGTTTTTGAGATGTCACCCCTCCATTCTTCCGGGATGACACCTCAGAACCCGCCAAAGCGAGAATGGCTGATGAGATGCCACCCAACTTCTGAGACGGCCTCCAAGTACTTAAAAAATATGCGCCTTAATCTCGTCTGCCTATTGTTGCTATCGTTTCATGCGACACTCCTTGCTCAACCGAAAAAGGGTGAGCAATACATTCTCGACACCGAGCTGCGCCGCTTCGAGGCGATGACGCGCAAGGACACCGCGCTGCTTCGCCCCATGCTGGCCGACGAACTTATTTATATGCACTCCAACGCGCTGACCGAGCGCAAATCGGAGCATTTGGAAGCCATTGCGAGTGGGCGAATTGTGTATGAAAAAATGACGCGCGAACAGGCGCGAGTGCGACGCTACGGTAAGACGGCCATCGTCAACGGGGTGGCACAAGTGAGAGGAATGCTCAACCAGAACTCTTTTGAGCTGCGGCTGGGCTACACGGCGGTTTATCGCAAAAAACGCGGCGCGTGGCGTTTGGTGAACTGGCAAAGCACGCGCATACCCTGACATCCTTCAATGCCGCAGCACTACTTCCCCGGTCTCTGCATCCAGCAGCCATGTCGCTGCGCCCGACAAATCCATCTTTATCGTGCTACCATTGCGGAGCCTAACGGTGCGCTCGCCACCCGAAGCCGTGTGCAGCAGCAAGAGACTCCCATTAGCGTAGGTGAAATCGTTGTGCTCGCTGTACACATGGCACCCCGCCGCCCTCAATACTTCGCGCCAGACGTCAGTGCCATGCAAAGGCAAGGCTGCCAGCACGGAAGTGTGCGTCGGGAATCGCTTGCGGGCGATGATGGTGTGGCCCAAGCCGTCGAGCTTGCCGAGCATTTCCGCGTCGGAATCTTCGATAGCGACGAGCGGCTGCACGGCGGATTCGAACGTCCAAGTCGTGTCGGGTTTTGAAAAAAGTACTTTGGGCGCGGCGGGCGAGTCAAAGGCTCGAAGAACGAACCCCGATAGTTGTTCCACAAATTGCAGGTTGTTCTCGCGCCCGTCGGTGTAGCCGGGCAGGTAGTTCCAAATGAGGGTGCGGCCATTTTGAGCCACTTTTTCTTTGATAAACTTCCGCTCGTCGGCGCTCATCTTGTAGGCATTGACAAACACGATTGCTTTGTAACGAGCCAAGTCAACTTTCGGCAAATCAAACAAATAAACGTGCTCGCTAGCTGTGCCAGAGCGGAGCGCCTCTTCCACCATGAGGTCGGGCACATCCTCGCAAAGGGGCTGGCGTTGGTTTTTGAGATAGTAGAAATGCTCTTGGTCATACACATAAAGCACGTCGGCAACGGGACGGTGTGGCAAATGCAGCTGGCTATCGAACAGTGACTTGAGCTGGCGGATGCGAGCGAGGTAGAGCGGGTTGTCCCACCAGCCGCTGTTGAGGTGGCGGCCAAAATCGTAGTACCAAAATCCCGCGCCCCGGAGCAGGGGCAGCGCGACGCTGCGGCTGAGGACGGCGGCATACACCGTGTCGCCAATGGGGCGCGAATGCACAAAATCCATGTCGCGCCAGGTTTGCAGGTAGCCATTGTCAATCTCGTCGAGCCAGAGTTTTCCGTGCAGCAGGGCCGACTCCACGATGCCGCGCGAGTTGCCCGAACCGCCTGCTTTTCGCGTGATTTCCCAATAAGTCTGCGGCCCGCTGAGGTAGTCCACGTCGGGGCAATCCATGATACGTTCGATGAAAATATGGCCTCCGGCGGCTTGCCGGCAAAAGGTCATGTGGAAATAGCCGTAAAAAACGCCGACGATGAGCGGGCGCGGCCAAGCCTGCTTCACGATGCGGCAGAAATACTCGATGTCTTCGGCCACCACTTCTTGTTGGGCGATGAAGTAATCAATGACGCGCTGTTCACGGGCGGGTTCGCGGAATATGCCGTCGAGGCAGCGATTGCGTTCTGTGGTGTCGGGCACGGTGGCGTTGGCGAGGGTGAATTGGGGCGTTTGCCAAGCCTGTTGCAAGGCCGCGTCGGTGCCGTATTTTTTGCGCAGCCATTCGCGGAAATAGCGCGTCATGGCGGGGCCAGTGTCAGGCTCATGCTCGATGAAGCCCCAATAGTGCCATTCGCCGTACACGCCGCCCGCCACATGGATGCCCGCCATGCGTTGACCTTCGGGAGTGGCGGCCATGCGCTGGCAAAACTCACGCACCCGCTCTCCGGCTTCTTGCCGCCACCGCAGCGAGGCGAGGCTGGCGCGGAGGGGGCGGTCGGGGTCGCCATCCTCAAGGTTGCGTGGCGGCCCGTAGGTCTCTTGGTCAATGGGGCCGTCGGCGTATTCGGTACATTCCTCACGGTGAAGTTCGTTCCACCAGTAAGGCGCGTTGGTGTGCAGCCGCACGAATATCGCCGCGTCGGGGCAGGCATTCAGCACGCCGCGCACTTGTCGCAAGGCTTTTTCCAAATCAAGTTTTTCGACGTTTTTCGGCCAAATATCTTCCAGATACAAATCCACCTGAAAGAGTCGGATGCCGACCTCACAGAAATTGCGCAGGTTGCGCGCAGGTTTTTCCTCCCAGCTCCAGCGCCCGCCAAAAGCGTGTGTCAGAGCATATATCTGCGGGCTGTGAGGCTGGTCGTTGATGAAAATGGTGGGGCGACCTTGATAGGGAGCGACTTTGGCGCGGATTTGCGCGGTGGATTGAGTGGTTTGGAGGATGATGAGCGAGAGCGCGAAAACGATTCGGAGGGTACGCATAATTGATTGCCGATTGCCGATGGGGCGTATTTCAAATTGTCGCAGTAAATCGGAATGCTGTTCCGGCGTACAAAGGCGACAATTTGGGATACACCACACTACTGGACATTTCCAAATTTGCCACGAAGTCACAAAGCAAAATACTCATTGATTTGCCGCTTTTGTGGCCTTTGTGTCTTTGCAGCACAAAAATAATGTCCAGAAATGTGGAAATGCACCATTTACGGAACAATTGACGCGAATTGAGCGAGTGATGAGCCGGCTAAAATCTCAATGGGCTTTATTAACCCCCGAACTCACGTTAAACATCGTCAATCGGCATTCATGTAATCGGCATTCGTCAATCAAAATCTCAGCGATTCTGGCTTTGTCGGGTTCTGAGGTGTCATCCCGGAAGCATGGAGGGGTGACATCTCAAAAGCAGGCCGAGATGTCACCTTTTTCGTTCCTCAAAAGATGACACCTCTTACAAACCGAGAATGGCTGTCAAAATCTATAAGTCGGAAAAATACTCAGATTACTCAAATAAACCTACCCACCCCACGCGCACATCAAACACGTCCGCCACATGGCGATGCGCCTTGAGTGTGCTGCCGACCAATAGATTTTTTCCGAAACGATAGAAAATGCCGTAACGCTGATACACCGGGTCAATGTCGCCGGAAGGATTGAAGACGTAGGCACCGATGTGAATGGTGAATCGGATGCGATTGACCAGCAAGTCGTGGCCTGCCAATATGCTGCCTTTCCACGCACTTTTTTCAAGACCCTCGCGGCGCAGCATTTCTTGTGCGAAACCATCGTGCACCCACTCTGTGCCAACCGATAGACCGCTCATGCGACCGATGCGCCTGCCGATGATGGCTTGCCCTCCAAGTTGCCAGCGCATCTTGTTTTCAGGGAAAGCATCGTTGGCCGTGGCGGTTTTCAGGGTGCCGATGGCCAGCAAGTAGGCATAGTGGCGGGGCTGCGCTTTCCAATCGTCGTTTTTAGGGGGCCGGGTGATGCTGACAGGCTTGATGTAATAGTTGAATCCCGCATTCCAAGTGGGGAAATTCATGCCTTTGTTGGGCAGTTTCATGCCGCCATTCGAGATGTGATTGTAGTTGAATCCAGCGGAGATTTCCCAATGCGGACTGGCCTTGTAGTGAAGGTAGGCATTGGTCATGGCCAAGAAGCTGAGCGGAAAACTGAAAAACAGGTTGGTGGGGTTGGTTTCGGCATCATACACTTTGCTGAGGTAGGAGATGCCCAATCCCATCTGCACGGAGCCATAGAACCGTCCCCACGGGCGTATCATCGGCTCTACAAAACCCGCGAACGTGACGGATTGACCCAACACCTCTGGGTTGTCGAAGTTGATGTAGCTCAGCACGAAGCCTCGCTTGGCGATGACCCCCGAATTGCGGGTATATTTTTCCCGGTGCAATAGCCATTGGGCGCTGATTTCGATGCCGAACGGATTGGAGTTGGAGACGTTGATGATGTCGCGGGAATGAGGAATGATGAACCCACGATGGAGGCGGGCACCGAGGAGGAAGGGGTCGCGCCCGACGGGGGTATCCGGTTGGGATGAGAGGAGTAGGGGCAAAAAAACGAATGCAATTATATGAAGTCTGAGAGCCACTGTTTGCTTGTGTCAATTTAGTGGATGGCAAACTTATATGAAATTCCTCGAAACGACCTATACTCTGCGCCGCTAGGTTTTGGGCATGGCTGCAATCGCAATCTGCTAAAAATCAAAAACATCAATCATGTTCATCTAACAAATCCTAGCGAATCAAGGTATAAATTGGTCGAGCACCCACGCTCACGCCTTCGACCCCGCCACTTCCACCGCTTTTCGCTCGATGGGCGGCACGTTTTTCACCACCATGTGCATGGTGTTGCGGATGCGTTCCTCGAACAGGACGATTTTGCCTTTTTTCAAATTGTCAATCGTTTCCTGCGTATAGTGGCGGATGGTGATGAGTTCCAATCCCTCCTCCACTTTCACCTTGAACTCGTCGGAGATGTCCTTGATGAATCGCTCCACGCGGTCTGGCACATTGGTGACGCAGATGGTAAAGCTGATGGCGCCGTTTTGCATCATGTTGACGAAGATGCGCAGGTCGGCGGCTTTGGCAAATAGCCGAGCCATGTGGTGCTCGGCCACGAAAGAATAGTCGAGTGTGCTGATATGCAACAGGGCTTGGTTTTTCTCCACCACCACGATGGGGGGGTAGGTGTCGTCGGTGTCGCTGCTGATTTCGGTGCCCGGCGCGTCGGGGTTGAGAAACGACTTGACGTAGAGCGGGATGTTCTTGTTTTGCAGCGGTTTGATGGTTTTGGGGTGGATGACCTGCGCGCCGTAGTAGGTCATTTCGATGGCTTCTTTGTAGGAAAGGCGGTCGAGTTTGATGGTGTTGTCGAAAATGCGCGGGTCGGCATTCAGCACCCCCGGCACGTCTTTCCAGATGCTCATGCTCTCGGCATCGAGACAGAAAGAGAATATGGCCGCCGTGTAGTCGGAACCTTCGCGGCCCAGCGTGGTGGTGAAATTTTCGGAGGTGGAACCAATGAAGCCTTGCGTGAGGACAAAGCCTCCTTGCTCCAAGAGCGGTGTCACCACTTTCTGCGCGTTGGCTTTGGTTTTGTCCCATATCACCCAGCCCTCGCGCCAAGTGTTGTCCGTGGCGATTATGTCGCGGGCATCGAGCCAGTGGGTTTTCAAGCCGATTTTGTTCAGATAAGCCGCCACGATTTTGGTGGAGACGAGCTCGCCGACGCACACGATTTGGTCATACATATAGTCGTAGTTATCGGCAGGCTTGTCGTCCAATACCCATTCGCCTTCCACAAAAACATCATTCACCGCCGCAAAAACCTCGTCGGTTTCGTCGAACAACTCGCGCATGAGCGCATAATGGCGCTCTTTGAGGGCATCGTAGAGTAGTTGGGCCTGACCGTTTTGCTTGGCGTGGGCAGCCACTACTTCTTCCAGCGCGTTGGTGGTCTTGCCCATAGCAGACACGACGATGACCAGCGGCTCACTTTTAAAACGCTGCAAGATGGAGGCTACGTTCTGTACGCCTGCCGCGTCCTTCACGCTGGCGCCACCGAATTTGAAAACTTTCACTTTGTGATGATGGATTTGTGGATAAGATGATTGGGTTTGTGTTGGCTATTGTCCTTGTCCGCATGATTGGCGCGAAGCCAGTCATATGCTTCGCATTGTCAAGTTTTCGGTATGTGTGAAGTCCTGATTCATTCAAAATCACGGACATCAATCACGGGCATCCGATAAATCTCGGCGAATCAAGGTGTAAAAGCGCGACAAAGGTAGAAAGGTGGAAATAAATGTGCTAATGCGCCGAGGGTTCAATTCTGAACACGACGACCTGAGAAAATCTAACCCAGTATCTTCGCGCCATTATGAATAATATCAAATTGCTTTTTCGCCTTCGATATGCCTCGCCTGGTCCCCAAACGCCCATCGTCAGCGCCACCTCATTTTGGCAAAGTTGGTCAGCGATAGACTTGTTGCGGTGGAGGGCTTTGAGTGAAGGGGATTGTCATTTTTTCGACTGGCAAGGCAAATTTTGCAGTCGAAATCGGGCATGTTCGGCGAAAAATTTAACGAAGCCAGTCGGAAAAAGGGCTTTCCTTTCGCCAAAGGCCTTCACCGCAACAAGTCTAATAATGCTCCTAATCGCGCTCTTTGCCCCCTTTGCTCTTTTCGCCCAATCCATACCTATTGCCCAGGCCCGTTCCCTTCCGGTCGGCTCCACCGTCACGGTGCGGGGCATCGTCACCAACGGCGGCGAACTGGGCATCATTCGCTACCTGCAAGATGGCACGGGGGGCATCGCGGCTTTTCCCGGCTCAGGCTCTGCGCCGGGGTTCAACGCGACGGTAAAGTTGGGCGACAGCATAGAGGTGAGCGGCACGCTTATCCTGTTTCGCGGCTTGTTGGAAATCAGCCCCATCACGGCGTGGCAAGTCATAGCGTCGGGGATGCCCTTGCCAGTCCCCAAAGCCATCCAATTGGCCAATGTTTCCGGCGATTTGGAAAGCCAATTGGTCAGTATTCCATGCGTCACGTTTAGCGACGCGGGCGGCGTTTTTGCGAATGCTGCTACCTACGACATTGTGGACACAGAAGGCGGTTCCGCAAAAATTTACTTGCGCAGCGGACATCCTTTGCAGTTCTCCTCCGTGCCGACAGAACCTGTGCAACTCACGGGTATTTTATCAATATTCGATGATTTTCAATTGCTTCCGCGCACGGCAAGCGATTTGACACCCGCCTCGTGTTTTTATTTTTTAAACAAACCCGAGCAATCGGATATCCAGACCACGGGGTTCAAACTGAATTGGAAAACCAACTGGCTCTCTTCAACCAAACTGCGCTACGGCACTTCGCCTGCGTTGGGCAGCGAAATCACATTGCCCATGCAATCGCTCAACCATGCCCACAACCTGTCGGGTCTTCAGCCCGGCGCTGTCTATTGGGTGCAAATAGAAGCGACACACAACGGCAGCACCATCCGCTCTCCCATCCGCCCCTACGCCACGCGCTCGCTTTCATCGGGGCAAATCAAGGTGTATTTCAATTTCCCAATTGACGAATCCAGCGCGGGCGGCTTGGTGCCCGATGGTCAAAGTTTCGACGAGGTGCTGGCCGAGACACTCGCCCGCATCAACGCCGCCGAACAAACCCTCGACGTGGCCATGTACAACAACAATCGCACGGATATCACCAACGCCCTGAAGGCGGCTCATGCGCGGGGCGTGCAGGTGCGCTATGTGGCCGCGCTTGATGCAAGCAACCCTGCCCTCCAGCCCCAGCCCCCTTTTCCCGTGCTGTACGGCAACAACTCGGCGCTGATGCACAACAAGTTCATGATTGTGGATGCCAACTCGACCGACAAATGCTGGGTCATGTCTGGCTCGCTCAACTGGACGACGCTCAACATGACCAAGGACTACAACAACACGCTGTTCATTCAAGACCAATCGCTGGCGCAGGCTTACAAAATCGAATTCGAGGAAATGTGGGGCGGTAGCGGTGCCCAGCCCAACCCTGCCGCCGCGCGATTCGCTGGCACAAAAAAGGACAACACGCCTCATCAATTCATCATCGGCAACATCGCCGTCGAGTCCTATTTTTCTCCTTCCGACCAGACGACCAGCCGCATCGTCAGCACCATCGGCACGGCGGATTCGGAGGCTCTGTTTGCGCTTTTTTCTTTCACCAAAGACGAACCTGCCGTGGCCCTCGCGGATGCCTACTGGAACGGTGTGCAGGTGCGCGGCATGATAGAAAACATCAACGACCAAGGAGCGGAATACGCCTACCTGCTCTCGCAAGGGGTGCCGGTGCGCCACCACAGCGCTTCCGGCGACCTGCATCACAAATACGCCGTGCTCGATGCCGATGCGCCCCAATATGGCCCCGCGGTACTCACTGGTTCGCACAACTGGAGCAATGCCGCCGAGACTTCCAACGACGAAAACACGCTGATTATCCACGATGCTAACCTTGCCCGACTTTACAAGGCTGAATTTGAGCGGCGATGGGCAGAGGTTTCGGTATCCACGACGATGCCCACACTCCGCCCGCCCACCGCTTTCCCCAATCCTGTGTCGGAAATGCTGACCTTGCAATATGAGGCGCCTGCCAACGGCATCATTTCGGTGAGGAATATTCTGGGGGAAATACTATTTCAAACCACTGCCGACGCTTCCGGCACGTCTCGCCTGAATGTCGGCGGCCTTCCATCTGGATTTTACCTTGCTTCCGTAGAAACCCGTCATGGCATCGCAACCATTTCGTTTCAAAAAATTTAGCGTTGAGCAGGAAGGCGCGGCGCACCCCGTTGGCACCGATGGGGTGTTGCTCGGCGCTTGGGCGGATGTGGAAAATTGTCTGAACATACTCGACATCGGTGCCGGCACGGGCTTGGTGGCGCTGATGCTGGCGCAGCGCAGCCCCACCCCCGCACCCCCCTCCACCGGGAGAGTACCTGCGCCATACGGCGCGGTACGCAGCGACGCTCCCCTCCCGCCTGCTGGCGGGGAGGGGTCGGGGGTGGGGCATATCACCGCCGTCGAAATCCATCCGCCTTCCGCTGCCCTCGCCCGCCGCAATTTTGCCAATTCACCATGGGCAGGTCGTTTGGAACTCGTCGAGTCCTCGATTCAGGATTTTGCCCAAAAGACCGACAGGCGATTTGACTTGATTGTGAGCAACCCGCCGTTTTTCTCCGAAACGGTAGTCTCACCCGATGCTTCGCGCCGCTTGGGTCGGCACACGGCTTCGCTTTCGCCGGGAGAGTTATTGGCTGTTTCTAAAAAATTATTGACTGAAAACGGGCGGTTGTGCGTGATTTTGCCTGTGCAGGAAGGGCGGCGTTTGTGCGAATTGGCGGTGTCGCAGGGCCTCTATTGCACGGAAGAAGTGGAAGTGTTTTCCCGCCCGGAAAAGCCGGTGGAGCGGCTGTTGTTGCGGTTTGAGCGGGACCCGTGTCGGTTTGAACGGAAGAGACTGCGCATTTTCGACGGGGCGATTGGGCAGGGTTATTCGGCTGAATTTCAAAAACTTACGGAGCGTTTTTATTTGTGAAGGCGAACTTTGAGAAATGAAAAACTCGCCTTTCATGTGACTGTGACGGGCAAAAGAAAAAGGGAAACCGTGTCGCTCAAACCGGTTTCCCTTTTATCGTGCGGCCGTTTGTTGCGGCGCGCGGAAAGTGATGTTTTGTTTCGTCACTGCATGGCGACGCGCTGCTCCTCGATAATCTGAAGTGCGCGGTCGAGTATGGTGGTGTCTTCCAAATGAACGATGCCGCCGCCCGGCCCCGGCTCCAGATGCCACTCAACCACTTGGCCGTCGGTGTAATTATGTGCGCCAAAATAGTTGCGCACGGTCTGCTCGTCCATGTTGAGCTCTTTGGCGATACGGTGGATGCTGCCAGTGGGCAGGGAGTGCTTGATGCGGCGCAGCTCCTCGAAAGTGATATTCATAAGCCTCAGTTTTGGTGAACGATATAATTGTTGGAAAGACAATTGGGCAAGCCCAAAAAAGTTTCTCTAAGGTATGTGCGTTGCCAAAGAATAAACAAGCGAACGGAAAAAAATTTTTTCAGCAAACGGAAAATAACATCCAAGAAGCGGGATTTGGTCGTGGGTTGACAAATCCCTGCCTTTTGAATGAAAGATGGCAACGAGAAGGCAATAACCTGTGAAATGCTGAAAATCAGGTGGTTTGACGCTGAAATGGTCTCTGCAAATCTTTTCAAAAGAAAAACGCGCTACATTTGCCATGTCCCAATCCTTCACGATAAAATTTTTGCTCATGCTACGTCGTCAGTTTATGAAAGACACCGCACTCGCCGCTTCGGGCAGTTTGCTCGTGCCACAAATGCTCGCTTCTTGCACGAATTCGAAGAATGTTTTTGGTGCAGTTGACCCCGCTACTGGAAAGCGTCTCTTCTTTGAGGTCTCGCTGGCCGAATGGTCGCTTCATCGCGCTCTTTTCGCTGGCCAGATGACCAATCTCGATTTCCCCCTCGTCGCCAAAAAAGACTATGGCATCACAGCAGTGGAATATGTCAACCAATTTTTCAAGGACAAAGCAAAAGACACGAAATACCTCGCCGACCTGAAGATGCGCTGTGACGACAACGGCGTCAAGTCCGTGCTCATCATGTGCGATGGCGAGGGCTATCTGGGCGACGCGGACGCTGCCAAACGCACGCAAGCCATCGAGAATCATTACAAATGGGTGGAAGCGGCCAAATATCTCGGCTGTTTTTGCATCCGCGTCAACGCGGGCGGGCAAGGCACTGCCGAACAGGTCGCGGACAACGCGGCGGATGGCCTGAGGCGGCTCACCACTTTCGCCAAAACGCACGGCATCAGCGTCATCGTCGAGAATCACGGCGGCTACTCCTCCAATGGGAAATGGCTCGTTGGCGTGATGCAAAAGGTGAACATGAAAGAGTGCGGCATCCTGCCAGACTTCGGAAACTTCTGCATCAAGCGTTCGGAAGGTGAATGGCAGGGTAAATGCTTGGAAGAGTACGACCGCTACCTCGGAACAAAGGAATTCATGCCTTTTGCCAAAGACGTGAGCGCCAAAACGTATGACTTTGATGAGCAAGGCAACTGCATCGAAACTGATTACCGCCGCATGCTCAAAATCGTGAAAGACGCTGGCTATCGGGGGCACATCGGCATCGAATACGAAGGCGACAAGCTCTCCGAACCCGACGGTATAAAGGCGACCCTTGCACTGCTTTACAAAGTTGGAGCGGAACTGTCGTGATTGGGGTAATTAAGGGTCATTGGGGGTAATTAAGGGGTCATTGGGGGTAATTAAGGGTCATTGGGGGTAATTAAGGGTCATTGGGGGTAATTAGGAGTCATTGGGGGTAATTAAGGGTCATTGGGGGTAATTAAGGGTCATTGGGGGTAATTAAGGGTCATTGGGGGTAATTAAGGGGTCATTGGGGGTAATTAAGGGTCATTAGGGGGCATTGGAGTAATTTAGGAGTAATGAGCCCCCCACACTACTTGACATTGTTTTTGTGCTGCAAAGATGCAGAGGCACAAAATGTGGCAAATAAATGCGTATTTTGCTTTGCGTCTTTGTGACTTCGTGGCAAATTTGAAAATATCCAGTAGTGTGAATGCCTCCCAATAACCCCTAATGCCCCCTAATGCCCCTTAATTACCCCTAATTACCCCCAATGACCCCTAATTACCCTTAATTACCCCCAATGACCCCTTAATTACCCCCAATGACCCCTTAATTACCCCTAATTACCCCCAATGACCCCTTAATTACCCTTAATTACCCCCAATGACCCTTAATTACCCCTAATTACCCTTATTACCCTTCTTAATGCCCCCCAATGACCCCTAATTACCCGTAATTACCCCTAATTACCCTTAATTACCCTTAATTACCCTTAATTACCCCTAATGACCCTTAATAACCCTTAATGACTCCTAATTACCCCATTTTTTTACTTTTGCGCATCAAAAGCCTCACGCATTACCCCTCCGTCTGTATGTATCTGCACATCGTTTCTTTCGATATTCCCTACCCTGCAAACTATGGTGGCGTTATCCTGATTTTCAACCAAATCAAGGCGCTCCACGCACAAGGCGTGAAGGTCATCCTGCATTGCTTCCAATATGGGGGCCGCACCCCCCAGCAGGAACTGGAAAAGTATTGTCACGAAGTCCACTACTACAAGCGCAGCCGCTCGCTGTTTTACCAACTGAGTTTTTTGCCTTTCATCATGCGTACTCGCCAAAATGGGTCGCTGCTGAAGCGCCTGAAAAGAGACGGGTACCCCATCCTGTTCGAGGGGATGCACACCGCCGCTTGGCTGTGGCGCAAGCGGTTGCGCGGTCGCCAGAAACTGGTTCGGATGCACAACGTGGAATGGCAGTATTACGAGGGGCTTTCTCGCTCCACTGCCCCAACGGAGGTGCTGGAAAAAATCTACTACTTCATCGAAAGCATCAAACTCCAGCGCATCGAGCCGAAAGTGGTGCTCCACGCCGACGAAATCCTGACCGTCTCCACCACCGACCAAGCCTACTACCGGGAGATGAAGGCCAACACGCACTATATCCCCGCGTTTCACCCGAACGAACAGGTAGAGAGCCAGTTGGGTCGGGGTGAATACGTCCTTTTTCACGGAAAACTGAGTGTGCCGGACAATGAGCAGTCCGCTATGTGGCTCATCGAAAACATTTTTTCAAAAATTGACATACCCTTCGTGGTGGCGGGCATGGCACCCTCATGGCGGCTCAAGGAACTTGTGCAGCGACACGAGCACATCACCCTCATCGAAAACCCGGATGACCGACGCATGAACGAACTCATCGCCAAGGCCCACATTAACTTGCTCGTGTCGTTCCAGTCGTCGGGTATCAAACTAAAACTCATCAACGCACTTTTCCGTGGGCGCTTTTGTATCGTCAACGAGGAAATGGTGAGCGGCACCGGGCTGGCCAAACTGTGCTATGTCCGCAATTCCGCCGCCGCTATCAGCCAGACCATCGAGGCGCTTATCAACGCCCCATTCGAGCAGGGAAAAATCGAGGAGCGGCGGGCGGTGCTCGAAAAAGAGTTCTCCAACACCGAGAATGCGAAGAAATTGTTGGCGTTGATAAAATTCCATTAACGCCAACCTTCTGGTTGGCGAGCGCCCAGAAACGCCGACAAAAAAAATTGGCATACCACCCGCTGACTGCAGGTGGCGGGTAGGCTTGAATCCTTGATTTTTACTTCGGTTTCACAATTCTTGTGCGTACTGTACTCTTCCATTGGTGAATACAATAGTGTCGGGGTAATTTGGAGAATTGTTTGAAGAGCCATTCACAAGTGCTACCTGAAACTTCGCCCAGATTTGGTCGCCTTTTATTTTTGTGATTTTAATGTCAATCAATGGTTCGTGAAGAATTTGAATTGCATGGTCAATTGATAGCTATAATCACACTGCTGGACATTTCCAAATTTGCCACGAAGACACAAAGACGCAAAGCAAAATACGCATTGATTTGACGCATTACCTGTGTTTGTGTCTTTGCAGCACAAAAATAATGTCCAGCAGTGGGGGAGTGACATCTCAAAAAACAGGTCGAGGTGTCACCTTTTTCATTCTCACAAGATGACACCTCTTGCAAACCGAGAATCGCTGTATTTTTTCACAAAGTTGTTAAAAAAGTTGTCTCTTAAACAACTGTAAATAAAGTGCTTGCAAAAAACAATCGTTTTAAACGGTTGACTATCGGACAGGAAACCACTTTATCCGTCGCAACCGTTGTTGAACAAAAACGCATAGGTTTGTGCTGGTTTGCGCTGGTCTTCCACAACAGCAAACCAATAAGTCGAGCACATGAACAGACTGAAATGCCAGCAATGCGATGTCGAGTTCAAAGGCCGCTGCGACAAGCGTTTTTGCTCGGTGGCTTGCAAAAATGCTTGGCACGTCGAACACAGGCTGGCGACGCGCGATGCCGTGGCCGAGATAGACGGCTACCTGCACCGCACCCGCGAGATTTTGGTCACTTTGATGGGCAGCGCCCCGAAGGTCGAGTTGGACCGACTGGTGCTGACGCGCACCGGGTTCAAATATGAACACCACACAGGTACCTACCTCAACAAAGAGGGCAAGATGTATCGCATTGTCTATGAATATGCTTGGATGGATTTTCGGGCCAAAAAATCTTGATTGTGCGGAAAAAAATTAGATGGGAGGTACACGAACACATCGCACAAAATATTTTACCGACATTCTAATGGCGAGTTTGCTGCGCCCGCCCCGCGCTCACCCTCCCACCAACTCCCTCGCCGTCGCCACAGCCGCATCGCTGGGCGGGTTGCCGCTGAGCATGACGGCGATGGAGCGCACGCGCTCGTCCGCGTTGAGCAGGCGGATTTTGGTCACGGTGCGGTTGTCGGCCACATTTTTATACACGAAGTAGTGCGCGTCGGCACGCGCGGCGATTTGCGGGGTGTGCGTAATGCTGACGACTTGGTGGCGAGCGCTCAGTTCTTTCAGTATCAGGCCCATTTTCAAAGAGACATCGCCGCTGATGCCGGAGTCTATCTCATCGAAAATCAGCGTTGGCAGCGGGATGGCATCGGCCACGAGGCTCTTGGTGCAGAGCGTGAGGCGGGAAAGTTCGCCGCCGGAGGCCACGTCTTTGATGGGCAGGTAGCGCGAGCCGACGTTGCTGGCAAAGAGAAATTGCACATCGTCGGCGCCGGTGGGCGTGAGCGAGGGAGTGTCGCGGATATCCACGCGGAGGCGTGCGTGGGGCATGGAAAGTTGGGTGAGCATGGCATGGACGCGCTCTTCAAAGGCAGCGGGGATGGCGCGGCGGCGCTCGCTGAGGGTGGCCGCGATGGCGCGGAGTTGGCGTTCCTGCTCGGCGATGGATTGTTCGAGCCGGGTGATTTCGCCACCGAGGTCGGTGAAACTCGCCGTCTGTTTTTCTAAATTTTCCTGCAAAACGAGCAACTCGCCGATGGATGCCGCGCCGTGTTTTTTCTGCAATTTGTACATCACATTAAGGCGTTCCTGCACTTCGGCAATACGCGCCGGGTCGTGCTCGGTGGCTTCTGCGATGCGTTCGCAGTCTTTGGCAAGGTCTTGCAAGTCAACCACTAAAGCATCCAGCCGCTCGCTCAAGGTGGAAAGTTGGCCGGAGAGTTTGCGTGTGCCGCTCATGCTACGGGCGATTTCTTGGAGTTGACCGACGATGTTTTGTTCGGCCTCGGCGAGGTAGTTGTAGGCTGCTCCGTAAGTGCGTTTGATGTCCTCGGCGTTGGAGAGGCGGGCGAGTTCGGCTTCGAGGGTTTCCTGTTCGCCGTCAGAGAGTTCGGTTTGGCGGAGTTCGTCGAGTTGAAAGCGGAGAAATTCCATCTCCTTCGCACCGTTTTCGCTCAGGTTGACGAGTTCGGCGAGGCGTTTTTTATCGGCGGTATAACGGCGGTAACCTTGTTGATAATCTTTCAAGATCAGCGTGTTATCAGCCAATGCGTCAATCATCCGCAGTTGGAAATTGACGTTGTGAATGTCCAGCACGTCGAACTGCTGATGCAAGTCAACGAGCGCTTCGGTGAGGCGTTGCAGCACTTGGTTGTTCACAGGCGTGTCGTTCACGAAAGCGCGGCTTTTCCCGGCGGGCGATAGTTCGCGGCGGATGACGATTTCCGCGTCGTAGTCCAATTCGTTTTCCTCAAAAAATTCGCGCAGGTCATATTTTGCCACTTCGAAGCAAGCCTCCACGATGCATTTTTCCGTGTCGTTGTAAAACACTTTGGTGTCGGCGCGTTCGCCCATCACGAGGCCGAGCGCGCCGAGCAGGATGGATTTGCCCGCTCCGGTTTCGCCGGTGATGATGGTCAGACGGTCTGAAAAGTTGATTTCGAGTTCGTCTATGAGCGCGTAGTTGCGGATGTGGAGGCGTTTCAGCATTATTTCTCGCGGTAGAGGGTGGAAGGCAGAGGGTGGAAGATAAGAGCACGCCGGAACTACTCTTAACCCTTTGTCTTCCACCCTCTACCTTCTGCCATTTAGCTGCAAAAGTAACAAAAGCCCCTTTGAAAAAGCGAGATGAAATTTTTTGTTTGAAAACAAAGGCGCTGTAATGTGGAGGAGTTCCTGTCGTCGCCCGCTTGTTAGTGGCGGGACATCAACAACGTTAGAGGCATAAATTTCGACAAGATTGACCAGACTTACGGGGTTCGCGTTTTTGCTTTGGAAAAAACTTGTAAATCTTGTCAATGCCGTCAATAAATATCACCTTTAAAGCATCTTCGGCAGATGGAACCCCCATCTCCCCAAATCCGCATTAGCCTTGCTACTTCACCGTGCGGCCACCCACCGTGCGGCCTTCCACCGTGTTGCGGTATTCCTTTTTGAGATTCACCAAGAGGCGCGGTATGGCTTCCGAGTCGGTGAGGAATTTTTTGCCTGCGTAGGTGACTGTGCCAGTCCTGCGATTCCATTCGCTCGCTTGGAGCATATATTGTCCGTCGTAGCGCGGGTTGGGGCCAAAGGTGAGGTAGTGGGTATCACCCTGATTGTCAAAGCTGACGGCGAACTGCTCGTCTTTGGGGCGGAACAGGAACACGCCGGGGGTGCCTGCGGGGAAATGGATTTGCTCGGTCTTTCGACCATCCACGATTTTGATTTGCCCGGAGGAGATGGAGGTGGTGCCCTCTTCGTCGAGATAGCGATAGATGGTGAGCTCTTCCGAAAGAAAAAACTGGATGCGGCGCAGGTCGTCGTCCGTCCAGTTTTGGCTTTCGTAGAGCTTTTGGTCAAAAACGGACATCTGGGGGGAGCAAGCGGAAAAGAGGCCGAGGGCCATTAGTAAAAAGAGATGTGTACGTTGCATGGTTCAGTCAAATTTTTGAGGCGAAATTCGGCGACATGCAGCGAGGCAACGACGGCGGTGAGGTGGTTTAACGCAATTTTATCGCTGATTGCTAAGGAATTGTTTTGACATCCCATTGCGTAGGCGCGGCATGAACGCTTCGCGTGCATGGGCGGCCAACAATCCCTAAAAAGTCCATGTCATGCCTATTGAAGTTTCTCCTCGTCTTTCCCTTTTGGGTGAGCCTGCTCATACACCTTTATCAGGCGCTCGATACTATTGTGCATATACACTTGGGTGGCGGCGAGGTTGGAGTGGCCGAGCAGTTCCTTGATGGCGTTCAAATCGGCTCCGTGCTCGGAGAGGTGCGTGGCAAAAGAGTGGCGCAACACGTGAGGACTGCGTTGCTCTGCCGTCGTGACGGCGGAAAGGTGCTGGTGCACGATGTGGTAGATGCTGTCGGGGCTAAGGCGCTCGCCTTTCCGATTGAGCAACAGCCACGGCTCGGCGGAGGAGGGGAAGTTCGCGTTGCGAATCTCGATGAAGTTTTT
This sequence comes from Saprospiraceae bacterium, assembly GCA_026129545.1. Taxonomy (NCBI): domain Bacteria; kingdom Pseudomonadati; phylum Bacteroidota; class Saprospiria; order Saprospirales; family Saprospiraceae; species Saprospiraceae bacterium. Next base: position 316,519 of record JAHCHX010000002.1, on the reverse strand, counting down.
CAAGAGCGAGCCGAGGTAGCGCGCAAAAGGCGCGAGCCGTTCTTTGTTGCCCTTGCCCGCGATGCGCAGCGTGGAACGCTCGAAGTCTATGTCGGCGATTTTCAGGTTGGAGGCCTCGCTGCGGCGGATGCCAGTGGCGTAGAGTATTTCCAACACGAGGCGGTGCAGTTGACCTTTGTAGTCGGTGCCAAAATCAATGTGGGTGAAAAGCGCGGCTATATGGTTTTCCTGCACAAAAACGGGAAGTCGTTTGCCTGTTTTTGGCGCCACCACTTTGCGCATGGGGTCCTTTTCGAGCAGGCCGCGTTGTTTCAGAAAGCGAAAATAGGTCTTGAGACACGACAGGCGGCGATTGATGCTGCGGGCGCTTTGTGCTTCTTGCATTTGGGCGACTATCCATGCCCGGATATGCAAATGCCTCACTTCGGCAACCGAGGTAAGGCATTGTTGCTCAGTGCAATGAGCGATAAAATTTTGCAAGTCGCCGCGATAGGCCGTCAACGTGTGTGGCGAGAAACGGCGTTCGAGCGACAAATATCCGTAAAATGACTCTTCGTGAAACACCGGTTTGATGCGCTAATTTTTCAATGTGCAAATGTGCTAATAAAAAATTGGAGCATTAGCACATTCTTCAATCGGCACATTGGCACATCCCTCAGTCGTTCTTGTTGCCGTACATTTCCTCTTTGTAAACGGCTTTCAGCACTTCCGCACGACGCTCGACCGATGGCTTGCTGAATGCCTTGCGGCGGCGCAGTTCTTTCAGAATGCCTGCGCGTTCGAATTTGCGTTTGTACTTTTTGAGCACTTTGTCAATGGCTTCGCCGTCTTTGACTTCAACGATGAGCATGAATTTCTCCTTGAATTTGGTGAAAAAATTTGTTGTTGAAAATTCGGGCTGCAAAGGTAAGCCAAGTTCTGGAAAAAAATCGGCCAGTTCTGAAATTTTCTGTTAATCATGCAAATCAGGGACTGGCAGCGATTCTCGCTTTGTAAATCTTGTCAATCCTGTCAACAGCTATCACTTGTGCGGCACCCTCAATGAGCGCCTGAAAATCAGAAATAGCGAAGGCCCGCCTCAAAGATTCATGTCAATCCCTAATCGCGCTGCGCATCTGTTTCAAGTGTCGCTTGAAGTGTGCCTCAAAAAAAACCATCATTTGCAGCCAGCCCATGCGCCCTGCGCGAGGGTGTTTGTAGAGCGCCTTGTCGGCGAGCGAGTCGGGCATCTGGGCAAAAAAATCGGTCCAGTCGGCGCGGGCTTTTTGCCAGCGGGCACGGGTCTCGGCTAGTGTGGACTGCGCGGGCAAATACTCCTTGCTCACAGCTTTGGGAGCCTCGAACTTCAACGGCACGTTCATGGACAACCACAACAGAAAGCCACGCCAGTGAGCACCCAAGCCCGCCCGCTCCAAGTCGGGCGAAAAGCTCAGTTTTTTCTTGACGTAGGCGTGGGACAGTTCCTCGCTTAGTATCAGGTGATGCATGGTTTGAAGCGCTGACCAGCCTCCTTTGGCAGGCTGGCGGTTGAGCACCGCGTCGGTGTGCGCCTCCATCTCCGTGAACAAGTTGTTTATCAACTGGTTGTATCGTTCGTTTCGGCGTTTCAATACTTCTTTCATAGGGGCAAGGTATGAAAAAGCCAAAACCCTTGTTCGGCCTATCCTTTGTCTTCTAAGGCTTTTTCCCCATTTTTGCCCTCAACTAAAGAGCAAGGGTGTCTCATAGGTCATTGTTAGGAGACACCCTTGCTCCCAAATACCTCCCGACCGAGATGCTATTTACCCGAACCATGATTTGCCTGCTTGTTTGCCTTGCCTCTGATGCCCAAAGCCAGAAGCCTTCGGTAGCGGCCAAGCCATCTGCCGACAAGCCAGCGGCGGCGGATGCCAAATCGTATGTCACGGCGGTGGCGAAGACCGGCGACGATGTGGCGGCGCTCCTGACGCGCTATGGCCTGTTCGACTTTGAATGCAACGTGGCGAAGTTTCTCAAACTGAACAACCTGAAAACAGGCAGTGTCATCAAGGCAGCAGCCACTTACAAGCTACCAGTGGAAGTGGTTGCCTACAACGGCAAAAGCATTCGCACCACGCTTGATATTTCCGACTGGCGCGTGGCCAAGCGCATCGAGCTGTTCAACCATTCTGCCTTGGAAGCGGGGCTGCGCACCGACAATTTTATTCAGACCAAACGCTTGTGGGTGCCGTGGCACGAGCTTAATTGCCCACCGAGCATCGAGACGGCAAGCATCACTCCGCTCGCCAAAGAGCGTGTGGTAGCCTCAGCCAACACAGGCGAAAAAAGCGTGGGCGGCAACTCGCGCAATTTTGCCATTTTTGGAAAAAAACATCAGCACACCCCGCTGATTAGCAACAAGTTGAAAGGAAAAGTTTTCTACATCGTCAGCGGGCATGGCGGCCCCGACTCCGGCGCGCAAGGCCAACGAGCAGGCCACACACTTTGCGAAGACGAATATGCCTACGATGTGTCGCTGCGCCTCCTGAAACTCCTCCTCAGTCATAACGCAACGGCTTACATGATTGTGCGAGACCCCAACGATGGCATCCGCGACGAGGAGTATCTCAATTGTGACAAGGACGAGGTGGTCTGGGGCGACAAACCCATCCCGCTCGACCAAAAAGAACGGCTCCAACAACGCTGCGACATCATCAACGAGTTCACTAAGCAGCACACCAAGGCGGGCATCAAAGACCAGACGCTCATTGAGATTCATGTGGACTCGCGCTCTCACGACCACAAAACCGATGTCTTTTTCTATTATCGCCCGGGCAGCGAACCCAGCCACAAATTGGCTTTGCATATACAGCAGGTGTTTCTCACGAAATACTTAAAAAAGCGCAACCAACGTGGCTATACTGGCACCGTGACTCCCCGCAATCTTTATATGCTCAAGGAAACCATCACGCCCAAGACGGTTTACATCGAATTGGCCAATATCCGCAACAGCTGGGACCAACAGCGCCTCGTGCTGAAAAACAACCGCCAAGCCCTCGCCAATTGGATTTGCGAGGCACTCCTGACGCACTGACCCCTCACCCACACTCGACCAATCTATGCCGAAAATCGTAATCGTGGGCACCGGACGCATCGCATGGCACTTGGGCCGCCGCCTGAAAGCCAAAGGCTTGCCCATCGCGCAAGTGGTGAGCCGCACTGCCGAACACGCTCAAGCATTGGCCGACACGCTCCATGCCCGATGGACGAACGAGTGGGCGGATGTGTTGCCCGATGCGGATTGGCTGCTCATCGCCGTGCGCGACGACGCGATAGCGGAAGTGGGGGCAGCTTTGGCGCCCCATGCCCCCGACGCACTGGCCACGCATACTTCTGGGGCGACACCGGGCGCGGTGTTGCAACCCCATTTCCGACGCTTTGGGGTGTTTTATCCCTTGCAATCGTTTTCCTACGAACATTCGCCAGTATGGTCAAAAATTCCCTTTTGCGTGGACGCTTCGACCAATGAGGATGTGTTGTTTTTGAAAAAAATCGCCAAGACCATCGGCAACCTCGTCTATAGAGTGGACGACGGGCAACGTGCTTTTCTCCATGTGGCAGCGGTTTTTGCCAACAATTTCGCCAACCACTGCTTCACCATCGCGGAAAAAATACTCGAAGAGAAAGACCTGACCTTTGAAATGCTGCACCCGTTGATGGAAGAGACCCTTGTCAAAGCTATCCGCGACTCTCCAGCCCGAATGCAGACAGGGCCTGCCATTCGGGGCGATGCGGACACAGTGCAGCGGCACTTGGCACTGCTGCGCAGTCACCCTGACTGGCAGGAACTTTATCAAAAATTGACGATGGATATCAACCCTGAGCTGCCTTTTTGAATCAGCGAGCGAAATTTACATAGCACGAAGACAGAACAAAGTTGCCAGATTCGCCTCAAAAACACTCAATAATCCTGCTTTTGAAGTCGAAACCCTCATTTTCCCTCGTATTTGTCGGGAGCGTGAAATAAAAACAACAACAAGCGACTTCGTCTCTACATTTGTCGCGCCTTATCCGAGCTGTCGCGACCGTATTTCCTCCCTATGAAAACAACGCGCGAAAACGCCTTGATAGGTAAAACCGATTTTCAGGGATGTCGAACGGATATTTTCCAATAATCACTTCCCGTCGGATATTCCTTCCCGACTTGATGATTTTTTCTTGACTCAAACAACATTTAACTACTCCAAGGCAGGGCATCACGCGGACCAACCAACAAACAGCGCCCCAAAGAAAGGCAAAACGCTCAATCGAACCCCGTCCGCTGCGCATGGCCGGGCAGGCCCGTCCAAACGACTTAACCAGTTGGATAATCGTAAATCATAAATCCCCAATCGTAAATCGTAAATCGTAAATCCCCAATCGTAAATCGTAAATCCCCAATCGTAAATCGCAAATCCCCAATCGTAAATCGTAAATCCCCAATCGTAAATCGCAAATCCCCAATCGTAAATCGCAAATCACCTTTCCCACTATGACAAACGCCCGACTCACCGCCATTGGCATGGCCATTCCAGAGAATAAGATTGACAACCATTATTTTGAAAACATCATCGAAACGACCGACGAGTGGATAATGTCGCGCACGGGCATCCGTACACGCTATCACACAAGGCCAGACGAATTCACCAGCGACTTGTGCGTGAAAGCGGCACAAGACCTGTCGGCCAAATACAACACTTCTCTCGACGATGTGGACATGATTTTGGTGGCTACCACCTCTCCCGACCAACCGATGCCCAGCATGGCGTGTCGGGTGCAGTATCGCCTGAGTATGCTCAACGCGGGCGCCTTGGACATCTATGCCGCTTGCGCGGGATTCAGCTATGGCGTGGTGATGGCAAGAGGGCTGATAGCAGGCGGGATGCACCGGAAAATACTGGTCATCGGCGCAGAAACGCTCTCAAAAGTAACCGACTTCACGGACCGCAGTTCCTGTTTCCTTTTCGGCGACGGTGCGGGCGCGGTGTTGGTGGAAGCTAGCCCAACCCCTCACATCGGTGCCTGCATCACTGGCGCGAGCGGCGAGGGAGGCGCGGATTTATATATTTCTGGCTTTGCGCCTTCCATTGATGGTCAAGAACTTAAGATGAATCGCTGCATCGTGCAGAATGGCCGTAAGGTGTTCAAATGGGCCGTCACGAAAATGGCTGAACAAATGAAGGTGCTGGCTGAAAAAAACAGTCTGACGCTCGACCAGATTGACTGGTTCGTGCCGCACAGCGCCAACCTGCGCATCATCGAGGCGATTTGCAACGAAACGGGTTTCCCCCTCGAAAAGACCTTGGAGAGCATTGTTGATTTTGGCAACACATCTTCCGCTTCCATTCCCATCGCGCTCTACGACGGCATCCAGTCAGGCAAGGTGAAACGCGGCGACCGCATCATGTTGCTGGGTTTTGGTGGTGGCTTGGCGTATGCGGGGACGATTGTTGAGTGGTGAGGGGGGGAGCAAGACAAGGTATACCTTGATTCGCTAGGATTTGTTAGATGAACATGATTGATGTTCTTGATTTTTAGCAGATTGCGATTGCGGCCATGCCCAAAACCTAACGGCGCGAAGTATAAAAATGAACCATCTCAAGCAAACACCTTTTCCCAGAACTTCAGCAAATGCTGCTCTTCCGCTTCCCAACTCCAAGCGTCTCGTGCGGTGAGGCAGTTGTGTTGCAAATGCCGATACATCGCTTCATCATGGAGCAGCTTTTTCACGGCGTCGGCTACCGCTTGGGGCGACAGCGTGTCCAGCAAGAAGGCTACTTCGTGTTGTTCGTTGAGCACCCTGTATTCCGGGAAATCCATGTTCAACACAGGCACTCCCGCCTGCACATAGTGGAAAAATTTATTGGCCAAAGAATAATAGTAGCTCAAACCCCGGTTTTCAAACAAGTTCAACCCCAGCCAAGCATTGGCGACCAGCGCATGGGTTTCTTCCGGATTTACATAGCCAAGAAAAGTCACCCTATCGTTCGCGCCCAACTCGGCAGTTCGATGCCTCAGCGCATCGGAAAGGTCGCCTTCGCCTGCCAGCCAAAGATGCGCGTCCGTCGGGAGCAGGGTCATGGCTTCCAAAAGGGTCTCTATGCCTCTGCCCTCATTGAGCGCGCCGAGGTAGAGCAAGTGGCCCGGCTTTTTGGAAGGAAAGGAAGCGCCATCATGGGGTGGCCGCGGAGCGACGAGGGGCTTTGCCTGCGACGCACGGCGCGCGACATTTCGCACCACATCAAACCGCAACCCATACCGCTCCTCAAAAATTTTCGCCAACGCAGGCCCCACCGTGTAGGCGTGCTGGTAGAAAGGCAAGCACGCCCGCGCCACGAGCTCCCAGCATTTTTTCACGAAAGGCCGCCCGACGACTTCCGGCACTTCGGTGAAATACTCGTGTGCGTCGAACACCCGCTTTTTTCGGCGCAACAAGGTAGCGCAACATCCGGCCAGCAAAGTGTCGAGGTCAATGGAGCATACCGCGTCGTAGCGTGAAAAGAGCAGGAAAAAGAAAAGACGGATATTGTATTCGGCGTAAAACAGAAAGCCTTTCTGAAACCAGCAACGCAGCCTCTTTTGGGAAAACGGCCTGTCAACCAAGTGGATAGAGTGGGACAGCGAGCGCCCTACAAGCATCACCGAATAGCCATGCGCGGCCAATGTGCCGCAGATGCGGTGCATTCGTTGGTCGTAGGTCAAGTCGTTGGTGACGGTGAATAGGATGGTCATTTATACCTTGATTCGCTAGGATTTGTCGGATGAGCATGATTGATGCCCCTGATTTTGAGCAGATTGCGATTGCAGCCATGCCCAAAACCTGGCGGCGCGAGGTATAGGAGGGGGTGAATTGTTTGAATGCTTGCCTGGCCAAGCGGGGCGGATGGGGTTTATGGTTCGAGCAGGCCCTCTGGCAAATCCACATAGACCTTCTCGGTTTTTTCGTCAACGGAGGTGATGAACTGCGGGTTGAGCGGGATGAGGACTTCGCGGCCCTTGTGCTTCAAAAAGGCCATCTCTTGCTGCGGCATTTCGAAGACTTCTTCGATGTGGCCGATGTCGCCCAAGTATTTGTCAATCAGCAGAAAACCCACCAAATGCTCATATTCCAAGGCCTGCTCCTCCTCTGTTTCCAGCTCGCGCTGCTCGTCGGGGATGAGGTCTTGCTCGCGGAGAAACACCTCGCGCGATTGCAAGGCAAAGGCTGAGTCGCGATTGTCCACTTCTTCGAGTTGGAGTATCATCTCGCCCTTGCCGCGCACATTGGCCACGAAATAGGGTACTTTGGCTCCTTTCACATCGAGAAAGATGCGCTCGTTTTTCAGGAAATCCTCCAAAAAACGCTCTTCAATGACGAGTTTGAGCTCGCCCTTGAGGCCGTGCATTTTCTTGGTGTAGCCGATATTGATGTATTGGTTTTCAGCCATTTTATTCCTAACATCAATTGAATTCCAAAATTTCTTGTCTCAGGATATACCCCTTTTCCGCCTTCAGTTCCCACGGGCGTGTCTCACAGTCGGCGGGTGGCGGCACTTGGTTGCAGTACTGCGAATCGAGTATCCACTGTTCGCGCCACACCATGCCCACGTTTTTGGCATAGCGGACCCGCGACAGGCGCCGTTCGATGATGTTGGTGTCGTCGGCCTCCGTCACGAGTAGCGTGGAGTCGAAAACGAATGGCCCCGCCATGGCCTGTACGTCAATGGAATCCACCTCGTAGCGCCAATTGATGAACGGTCGCATCCGCTCGCCCGCGATTTCGATTTCGCGGTTTTTGTCAATCCAGATATTGCCATCCCAGACGCTGCGACGGCTGAGCGGGAACACGAGTTTCAGAAAGCGAAAATTATCCTCCGTTCGGATGGCCTGCGTGGCAGTGCGGGCTGCCGTGTTGATGCTTTTCAACCTCCACGGCTCGGCATCGCTCATTCTTTCATGGCGCTCGATGGTGAATAGCAACTGCCCCGTCTGGTCGCGCAGCGTGTCGCTGACAACTTCCCTGACGAGGGTCCGGGTGGAATCGCGGGTGATGCCGCCGGGCGCAAAATCGTAGATGATGCTGTCCACTTGATAGACGATATATTTGCCTATCTCAAGTGGGAAATAGGCGTATTGCTCGGCGGCAAGCGGTTCGCGTTCTTCCGTTTGTCGCTCTCTGCAAGCATTGATGAACAATGAAAAAAATAAAAGCAAAGCGATTATCCGCAGCATCGGTCGGGCGATTTTGGGCAAAGGTAAGGAGGCGGGCATACTTCCTTGTTCGTGAATTTTTTTCGGGTGTTGGGCAGCGAAAAAAGACGGAGACAATGGCTTAGGACAGCCTCTCTTAATGCCCCCATAATGACCTCCAATAATGACCCATAATGACCTCCAATAATGACCTCCAATAATGACCCTTAATGACCTCCAATAATGACCCTTAATGCCCTCCAATAATGACCTCCAATAATGACCCTTAATGCCCTCCAATAATGACCCTTAATGCCCTCCAATAATGACCTCCAATAATGACCCATAATGCCCCCTAATGCCCCCCAAGTGTAGCGGCTGCGACATTTGCACACTCACTTTTGCACTAGCAAAACCAAACTTCCGACCCACCCGTTTGTTTCCCCAACATAAATTTTGCAAAAAAAATGAAGCAAGCATTTCTATTGCTCGCGCTGCTAAGCACGGGCTGCCACTCGGCACAAAATGTCACGCCAAAAAAGGACTCGACCATGACCACATCCATCGCAACACCCGACACAAACACCACGACACTTCCCGGACAGACCGAAGTCGCCACCCTCGGCGGTGGCTGCTTTTGGTGCGTGGAAGCCATTTATCAAGATTTGAAAGGCGTTGTGAAAGTGGAGAGCGGCTACTCGGGCGGCCACGTTGACAACCCCACCTATCGGGAGATTTGCACGGGGCTGACTGGCCATGCGGAGGTCATCAACGTCACCTTCGACCCCTCCGTCCTCTCTTACAGGGAGATTTTGGAAATCTTTTTCACCGTCCACGACCCCACCACGCTCAACCGTCAAGGGGCCGACACAGGGCCGCAATATCGCTCGGCCATCTTCTTCCATTCACCGGGGCAAAAAATCATCGCGGAAGAGGTGAAGCAATCCATGCAGGCGATTTGGGACGACCCGATTGTGACCGAAATCACGCCATTCGACAAGTTTTACAAGGCCGAAGATTATCACCAGAATTATTTCAAGGACAATCCCAACCAGCCATATTGCTCCATCGTGATTGCGCCCAAAGTGAAAAAATTTCGGCAGCAGTATCAAAACAAACTGAAGCAGTAAAAGCATACCGGATTCATGTCCAAGAACAAATCCCCGGCTTTCTGGTTATCTTTGCACGAAATTTCTGAAGGATGACCGACAACAAGCAAGAATTGCTCGACCGAATTGAAGACGCACTCAGCACCGTGCGACCCCACCTTCATGTGGATGGTGGCGACGTGGAGGTGGTGGAGCTCACCGACGATATGCACGTCAAAGTACGCTGGGTAGGGATGTGCCAATCATGTTCCATGTCAGCCATGACCCTCCGCGCAGGCATTCAAGAGGCCATTCGGGGGAAAATACCAGAGATAATAGGGGTCGAAGCCATCAACTAAGTCGGTGGCTTTGTATGTATGCAGCCCCCTTTTGGAAATGTCCTTTCCAGGAGGGGGTTGTTTTTTGTATGCTCAGGTCGGTGCTTGAAAAATTATCGAATCTCCCATGCCGCTTTTTACCTTTGCCCGCCTAAACCAAGTTTTTTCCTCCAAACAAAATTCTCAGCATGAATTTCGATTTGATTGTCATAGGCAGCGGCCCCGGCGGGTATGTGGCTGCCATTCGCGCATCGCAATTGGGCATGAACGTCGCCATCGTCGAGCGCGAAAGCCTCGGCGGCATCTGCCTCAATTGGGGCTGCATCCCTACAAAAGCATTGCTCAAAAGCGCCCAAGTGTTTGAATATCTCAATCATGCGGAAGACTTCGGCATCAAAGTCGGCAAGGCTTCGGCAGACTTCGGCGCTATGATAAAGCGCAGCCGCGACGTGGCCGACAGCAACAGCAAAGGCGTGCAGTTTTTGATGAAGAAAAACAAAATCACGGTCATCATGGGCACGGCCAAACTCGCCAAAGGCCCCAAAGTAGTGGTGAACGACACCGAAGGCAAAACGACCGAATACACCGCCAAGCACATCATCATTGCCACTGGCGGGCGCGCGAAAGAGCTACCCAATTTGAAAATTGACGGCAAAAAAATCATCGAGTACCGCAAGGCCATGAGCCTCGATAGCCAACCCAAGCGCATGGTAGTGGTGGGAGCGGGAGCTATCGGGGTCGAATTCGGCTACTTTTATCACACACTCGGCACCGAGGTGAGCATCGTGGAGTTTTTGGAGCAAGGGCTGGTGCCCCGCGAGGATGCGGACGTCTCCAAAGAACTGGGCCGCGTGTTCACCAAAAAAGGCATGAAAGTGTACGCTGGCTGGGCGGTCGAGACGGTGGACACAAGCGGCAAGGAAATCAAAGTGAACATGAAAAACCGCAAGGACGGCAAAACCGAAACCCTCACCTGCGACGTGGTGCTCAGTGCCGCAGGCGTGTCGCCCAACACAGAAAACATCGGTCTGGAAGAACTCGGCATCGCTACCGACCGCGGATACATCAAAGTGGACGACTATTATCAGACCAACGTGCCGGGCATCTATGCCATCGGCGACGTGCTGGCCACCCAAGCATTGGCACACGTCGCCAGTGCCGAAGGCATCACCTGCGTGGAAAAAATCGCGGGGCATCACCCCGAACCGATTGATTACAACAACATCCCCGGTTGCACCTACTGCATCCCCGAGGTAGCCTCGGTCGGCTACACGGAAGCACAGGCAAAAGAGGCTGGCTACGAAGTGCTGGTGGGCAAATTCCCCTATTCCGCCAGCGGCAAGGCCAAGGCTGCCGGCCACACGGAAGGGTTTGTGAAAGTGATTTTCGACAAAAAATACGGCGAGTGGCTGGGCGCCCATTTAATCGGCTACAACGTGACCGAGCTCATTGCCGAGGTCGTGGTGGCTCGCAAATTGGAGACCACCGGCCACGAAATCATCAAATCCATCCACCCGCATCCCACCATGAGCGAAGCCATCATGGAAGCGGCGGCAGCCGCCTACGGCGAGGTGATACACCTATAAGTCGAAGTGGAGTGAGGCAGCCATTGTCGCTCCCGTTCGGATTTTTTCCGGGCGGGAGCGACTTGTTTTTCTGAACAACCTGCGTCCAATCCGATTGTCCACTCCCCAAAAAAGAGAGTGTTCAGAAAAGTGTGTCAAACCATACCGGGTGTTTTCTTTTTACGCGATACACGCCGTGCTTAAAGGAATGTAAATTATTGAAAACCAAAACTCTGTGCCCTTCGTGCCTCTGTGTTTTCTTATCGTCTCCATTGGGATGACACAGTTTTCTGAACACTCTCCCTTTTCGCTCCTCAAAAGATGATACTTCTCACAAACCGAGAATGGCTGTGTTCAGCATAATTATACCTCGCGCTGCTAGGTTTTGTGCATGGTCTAACCGAAAATACGTTTACTAAACTTTCAAAGTTTAGTAAATGTCGCCACGCGAATGCACAAAACCTGACGGCGCGCGAGGTATATCACATTCCCCGATTAGCACATTATCACCTACTCTATCCCCAACGCCGCCCGCATTTTTCCATAAATGTCAGTGTTGTCGTAAAGCCCCGTGAAAAGCCCGGCCTTGGGGCCATAGGCAAACACTGGCACCAAAGCGGCGGTATGCAAGCGGCAGGAGAAAACGGGCTGAAAGTCGCTTTTTATAGGGCCTTCCGTCAGTGCCAGCCCGCCACATTCGTGGTCGCCGGTGACGATGACAAGCGTCTCGCCATTCGAGGCAGCAAATTCGAGCGCCTGTTTGATGGTTTTGTCAAAATCCATCATTTCGGCGCGAAGCCAGTTGGCATCGTTGGCATGGCAAGCCCAATCTATCTGGCTTCCCTCCACCATCAGGAAAAAACCCTTATCGCTTCTTTTTTGCAAAAATTGGGCAGCCACGCGGGTCGCTTCGGGCAGATAGCGCCGCCCGGCAGAAGCCGTCATGGGTTCGCGGTCGGCAGTGAAGAGCATGAACGGCGCCGACCCATCAAGCGGCAATCTGCCGAAGGTAGTGCCGCGCCGGATGACATAGCCGCGCTGTCTCAGCGAGTCCTCCAAGTTCAGGCGGTCGGGGCGGTTGTTGAAAAAATGCTCGCCTCCCCCGATAAAACAGTCGAACGGAGTTTTCAGATAATCCAGCGCGATATCCTCCGTAAAAGCGCGAATCTCGCGGTGGGCAATGAAGGAAGCGGGCGTGGCGTGTGGCGCCGAACAGGTGACTACCATGCCGGTCGCGTGGCCTCTGGCGCTCAGGTCTTCGAGGATGGTGGTGCAGGGGCGATTGTCAGGCGGCAGCACCGCGATGGCGTTGTTGGTCGTTTTCTGACCACAAGAAAATGCCGTGGCCCCTGCCGCGGAGTCCGTCACATAGTCGTCGCAAGAATGGCTTTTGTGAAACCCCACATAGGGGAACTGCTCGAAAGCCGATTTGCCCACGCCAGCCCAATAAATGCCCGCCGACACCTGTGCCAGCGCCATGCCATCGCCGATGAGCAAGATGATGTTTTTAGGCCGTTCGGCAAATTTAACGGGTTGTATCTCAACAGATTGTTTGACGGACGAAGCACATCCGGCAAAAACTAAAGCGAGAAGCAGCAGAATGAGGCGCATAAACGTTGTGTGCGAGTTGGTTGGATTGAAGGGGCTGTCCGCTTCGCTTGGCCGGACAACTCCTTCAAACCAACAACCCATCTTTCATTTCCAGACACCTGTCTGAAAGGTCGGCAAGTTCTTTATTATGCGTGACAATGACAAATGCCTGTCCGTAATCGTCGCGGAGCTGGCGTAGCAGGCGGTGCAAATCTTGCGAGGCCATGCTGTCGAGATTGCCCGTTGGTTCGTCGGCAAAAATAATGTCGGGTTGGTTGACCAATGCGCGAGCGACCGCCACGCGCTGTTGTTCACCACCGCTCATTTCAGTGGGCTTGTGCGTGAGGCGTTCGGCGAGACCCAAGTAGCGGAGCAATTCCTCGGCGCGTTTTTTCACCTCGCTGGTTGCTCTTTTCTGAATAAAACCCGGGATGCACACGTTTTCCACCGCCGTGAATTCTGGCAACAAATGGTGAAACTGAAAGACAAAACCAATGTGACGATTGCGAAAAGCCGCCAACTGTTTGGCGCTCAACGAGCGAATGGGCATGTCTCGAATGAGGAGTTCCCCGCGGTCGGCAGCGTCGAGCGTGCCAAGTATGTGAAGCAACGTACTTTTGCCCGCCCCCGACTTGCCGACGATGCTGACGATTTCGCCGCGCCGCACCTCGAGGTTCACCCCTTTTAGGATTTCCAGCGTGCCGTAGGATTTGTGGATGTTATTTGCTTTGAGAACCATTTTTGCGGTGAAAGGTAGAAGGTGGAGGGCTAGCTGTCACGCGCAAAGGTCGGAAAATATGCCAAGATGAAAATGATTTGAGACGAAACCTTGAAACCTGCTTTTATGCGAATCCTGCAACTCTGCAACAAATTCCCATGGCCCCTGAAAGACGGGGCGGCCATTGCCAGCACTTATCTGGCCAAGGCTTTCGATGAATTGGGCAGCGAAGTCACCTTGCTGTCCATGAACACGAGCAAGCATTGGTTCGACACGGGCGAATTGCCTCACGACTTCGACCACTACACGGCCATCCATACCGTTTTTGTCAACAACCATATCCGCCCGCTGCCAGCGCTGCTCAATCTGTTCACCGACAAATCCTATCATGTGGAGCGGTTCGACAACGCCGATTTTGCCAACAAACTAAAGGCGTTGTTGAAAAGCAACACATTCGACGTGGTACAACTCGAATCACTATATCTCACCCCCTACATCCCGGTCATTCGGGAACATTCATCCGCCTTGATTGCGCTCCGCGCCCACAACGTGGAGCATGAGATATGGGAGCGCGTGGCCGCGAATTCCAACCCGCTGAAACGTTGGTACCTGCAACGAATCACACCGCGCCTGCGCCAATATGAGCTCGAGCACCTGAACGACTACGACCTCGTGGTAGGCATCAGCGAGCGCGACGTGGAGCAGTTTCGAGCCTTGGGGCTGCGCCAACCCGCCACCATCGCGCCCATCGGGCTGGACTGCCGCGACTATCAGGCCGACTACACGAGTTACAGCCGCCCGCTTAGTCTTTCGTTTATTGGCTCTTTGGACTGGATGCCCAATCAAGAAGGGCTAAAGTGGTTTCTCAACGAAGTGTGGGCACCTGTGCTCGCGACCGCGTTCCCTGCATTGACTTTCCACATCGCGGGCCGCACGGCACCGCATTGGCTGCGCCACCTCGACATGGAGCGCGTCAGGTTTCACGGCGAAGTGCCGAGCGCGCCCGATTTTTTGAACCAACATTCGGTGATGGTGGTGCCGTTGCTCTCCGGCGGCGGCATGCGGGCAAAAATCCTCGAAGGTATGGCCGTCGGTAAAGTGGTGTTGTCCACCCGCGTGGGCATGGAAGGTATCGAGGCGCGGCATCGGCAAGAGTGCCTACTCGCCGACACGCCTGACGATTTCCTCAAAGCCTTGGCTTGGTGCCACCTTCAAGGCGAGCGGTTGGCTGAGATGGGGCGCAAGGCAAAGCGCTTCTGTCATGTTCACTACGACAATCTTGAACTGGGGCGCCAGCTCTTGGAGCATTACGGGAGCTTGGCGTCGCGCCCCACGACGATGGTTTGAGGCGATTGTGTGCCGGGATGAGTCACAAGCGGCTTATTTTTGTCCAAAAACATCCCAACAATGACACAATTACGTCTGCTACTTGCCTTGTTCGCTTTTTTATTTTTTGGAAAAGGCCTCCATGCTCAAGATTATTTTCAAAAAACACTCGACCGCAATTTTAGAGACGTGGGTCGTAGCGTGGCCGTTTTGCCCAATGGCGACATCATGCTGGCTGGCGCGACGGGGCCCGTCGGCAGCGAGCAAATGTGGCTCCACCGCCTCAATCAAAAAGGTGAGCCGTTGTGGTCGAAAATCTATCAAGGCAACGGTGCCGAAATCGCCGTTGACATCCATCGGGCGCAGGGCGGCGATGGTTTCTGGGCGATTTTCAATTCGAACGGAGCGGGCGGGTGGATGAAAATCTCGGACTCGGGCGACGTGTTGCTGGCGCAAAGAGCCTCTATGCCCTCCACGTTCGGCAGGCTGTTGCCTTTGGCCGACGGCGGCATCCTGATAAGCGGACGTGCCGACGTAAACCCGTTTTCGAGGGCGCTCGTTCTGAAAATCAATTCGAGTGGCAACGTGGTGTGGCAAAACGTCTTTGGAGGCCAGGGCAACGACGCGCTCGAACACTGCTGGGAGGATGTGGAAGGCTTCCTCCACTGCGTGGGGTACTCGGCCAATTTCGACGGCCACCGCGACGGCCTGTTGGCACGGCTTTCCCCGACGGGCGCAGTGCTGTGGACGCGGCGCTATGGCTCTTCCGGCACCGACCAATTCACGAGTATTGCTCCTTTCGTCAACGACAGCAGTCTCCTCTTGGCAGGCTACTCGAACGGTTTTGGCGGCCTCAACGAAGTGTGGCTCATGAAAACAACCCGAACGGGTGCGGTGCGCTGGTCGCGCACTTATACCGCGCCCAACCTGAATCTGGGCGCTATGCACTTGCAGGGGTTGATGGGCAATCAATTTATCGTGTCCGCCGCCGACCCTCAGTATCAGGTGGGCAGCCCGGCGGTGCTGTTCAAAATTTCGGAAGACGGCGATTTGCTCTGGGAATATGAATACAAATCTGGTGGCGAACGTGCCGCTTTGAGAGAAGTGGTTCCGACGATGGGTGGTTTTGCGGCGGTGGGCTCGGCCACCGTCAATGGCAATGAGGAATTCTATTTGGTCAAAATCGCGGCTGATGGGCTGCTCCCAAGCGCCGATTGCTGCCCCGTGTCGGCTAAATTGGTGGTGAAAGACGCGATGCCCAACACGCAGCCTTATGTCCCAATCTCTGCTGTCGGGTTCAACACCATTGGTCAGCAAGTGTCTGGCACGACTGCGGAAGCAACGGTGACGGACCTTTGCGTGCCGATAGACCTCGATTTTGCCGTTTCCGATTCGAGCATTTGCCCGGGCGAGTGTGTGGAAATCACAGTCGTCGGCAACACGCCCGGCGTGACCTACACCTTTTCAACTCCCGGCGGCGTGCCCGACCCTGACAACCCTCTGCGGGTGTGTTATCCGAACGACGGCTTTTTTTTGATTGACAGAAAAGGGCAGAGCAGCGTGTGTTCCAAAAATCGGACAGTACGCATAGAGGTCGGCAATCGCCCCGACGCATTCCCAAACGCTTTCACGCCTAATGGCGACAACGTGAACGACACGTTCAAGCCGCTGTTTTTCTGCCCAGTCACCACCACGCTTTTCAGGGTTTACAATCGTTGGGGGCTGATG